>NZ_JAMPKY010000012.1 GCF_039962255.1 Leptolyngbya subtilissima AS-A7
AAGCAAGCAGTAGCAGCTAGCAGGGTGGGGATCATCAGCACGCCGAACCAGCCCACATACAGGCGGTTCTCGGTGCTGGTCACCCACTGGCAAAACTGCTCCCACAGGGAGGCGCTCTCGCGCCGCTGTAGAGTCGTGGTCATGATGTATTAGTCCTTGGTATTTATCGATTCAAGGTACATGGGCAAACCGTTTAGATTTGTAACCCATGTGAGTAAACCATACCGTAGTTGTGGAGTTTTGTAAACAAACATTCCGTCAAACTTTAATCTATCAAAGCCGCTTAAGGAGAGTTGTCCACCTACAAACAGTGCCAAAACCTCTGTTTGCAGGAGTTTGAACAGGTTTATCCAAGTCAGCAAAATTCTGAGCCGCGATCGCGGCTCAGCCAAAGCCTGTCTATAATTCTCATAAAACTCTGTAACAATTGCTCGCTCAAGAGGCCACTATGGCTGCTACAGCTGCTTTAAATAGATAAGTAGATCAGCCATGTCCTGAGGCTCGGGCTGAAACTGAGGCATAGGCGGGGTTTGACCGCTGATGACCTGTTTTATAAGACCGACCTTGGTCTTGTGGTCAGATACACCTAGTAACTTAGGCCCAACCTCTCCAGTAGCTTCGAGGCCGTGGCACACGGCGCAGTTCATTTTAAAGATTGCCTCACCCCGGCTGCCATTGCCCTCTAGGGAAAGTACTTGATGAACGTAGGGGTCAGCGGCCTGAGAACAGCGCACCGCGACAACGGTCAGCACAACGGCTGTCATCAAGGCCACAGCAGTTAACGCAGCCTTTCTAAGTAGGCTGCTGAGGTCTTCAGTCTGCTCGTCTAACGTTTCTTGTGCCAAGGGAGGAAATATGTCTTCAATTAAATGTTACGTACTTTTAAGAACCTAAGACTGGTTTGCCGCAGAATCTTAAGGATTCCGTCCAGAGGATACCCATTCTTACAGCAGGTCAAATAATCGAATCAGCAGCTACCTTAGAGCGAGCTCCACAAATGATTACACCACTGCAGCAAAAAGCCCTGGACTATCACAGTCTAGGGCTTTTGGCATTGGTACCAGGGTTCTTAAACAGCAACCAACCCAACGGATCTGAGAATAGCGTTGAGAATAGAACTGACGATGGCTAGGGCGATCGCGCCGAGGACAGCGCTCCAAATACCATAGCGAAGGCGGAAGCCCTCAATCAGCCAAGCAGCCAAACCAAACACAATAATGGCCCCAATCAACGGCACTAGCCCCAGGCTAACAAAGGCAAAGAAGCCACGCAGAGCATTGGGGAAGAAGCCCCAGACGCCGTTGAAGGCACCAATGATAGCCCCGCCAAGCAGAGCCTTGACGGGGCTATCGATCTCGACCCCAATGGGGGGGATTTTAGAAATAATCAGCAGGCTGATGGCCAAAATAACGACGCTAATCAAAAATCCAATCAGCATTGGCGTTTCTCCTCACACGAGTAAATGATGGGGTTTATCAGACAAGAAAACCAGCTATAGAAGGGCTTTTGGCCCATTCACCTGAGATTATCGGCCATAAAGTAGCATTTGCTACAGTTTTCGCTTCATCTAAGAAAAGACGGGGCTAGGCCGCCCACTGCATCGCTCTGCCGAATCGCTTCGGTGACAATGCGACCCCAGATCTAAACCTTCTGCAAGAACAGAACCGGGTCTACCCGGTCGGCCAAGCAAATGCCCATAACTGCTTGCATTGGGGTTTGAAGCAGTGCTGACCATTCCTCGGCAGTAAAGGTTTCTCGCATAAGAGCCCCCTATTTTATTGCCTAAAGCTATGCCTAACCATATCGGCAAAATATATGAAAAATCTAACAGCTCCCCATCCTTGCATCCTTAAAAAAGTTCGCCCATGGCCCGTGTTATATTCGCCCTGCTCCAGGTGCATGCTTCAGTGTCTTTGTTTGGGTTGTCGAGGCTGTTTGGAAGTTTGTAGCCCTGCCCGCTACCGTTGTGCCATTGTGCTCGAACTGCTGCTGTTTGGAGACCCTTTAGCGCTGGTGAGATGGTGCGATCGCAGCCTTAGCCTTGCTGCTAGTGGTTCCCGAATAACGGCTGAGGTCAGCGACTACCGAGGGATCTGTCTGGGGTCTGCTGTTGGGCGATCGCTTGCGCTGCTGCAACCGCCTAGGAACTACTGGCAGCACCACTCAGGGGTGGCGATCGCTTTCTACCAAAATTTTTTGCATGCCTCAGCAGCCTGTTGGTGGCCACACCGATCGCGGAACTAACTCTACCAATGGAGAGACCGGGCTGCTGGTTCCAGGAGTGCTGTGTATCGCCCTAGCCCACACATTAGTTTTTATAGAAAGTTTGGGAGAGCTGCGTACCCAACCTGCCAGCATCATCAGCACCCAAGAGCCGTTCTAGGGCATTGCCCTGGTCGCCCTGCTACGGCATAGGTGAGTTGTGGGGTTCATCCACAACCCGCATAGCTTGAATCTAATTAATTATTCTCTTTAAGAAAGATAACGGCGTTTTTAATATTCATTTCTATGGTCAAGTCCAGCGACCGCCTAATGATTATAAAAGGGAGACTCAAAATCCGTCTTAACCTGAAATTAATCTATAAAAAATCTTTTATTAATGTTCGCTTGACCTTCCCTTGAAGGAAATACCTGATCATTATGCCAGGCATAAATACATGTTGGTGGATATTGTCTTTAAGCCTAACTAAAACTGCTGAAGGTTATTTATGGCAGCCTAAGCTCCATTGCTTAGCCAAATTTATCTATGGACAAAGGCTAGTTTCACAGCAGCCCTTAAGTGATAAAGTGTCCTCAGAAAACCGTGTGAATGCACGTTTTCATCTACCACAAAGCCCATTGTATGCCTGATAGCTTAGATCTCGAAGTGATTGACAGAGGATCTAACCATCTGGATCAATGTAGCTGAAAGTTTGCTGAATGAGTTCGTTAAAGCATTGGATTTGGAGTGAGAAGAATCATGGTTTTGAATAAGAAAATGTTGCGCGTAGGCTACTCCTCAGCATTGGTAGCAATGATGGCTAGTTTGGCCGCTTGTGGCGGCGGATCTCAAACCGCAACTCCTGAAGCCGACACCACCGAAACCGCTGCTGGCTCTGAACTGTCTGGAACAGTTTTAGTAGACGGTTCTAGCACTGTCTTTCCCATTTCTGAAGCCATGGCTGAAGAGTTTGGTACAGCCAATCCTGGTGTAGCGGTTACCGTTGGCGTATCGGGAACTGGCGGCGGTTTCAAGAAGTTTTGCGCTGGCGAAACTGACATTACCGGTGCCTCTCGCCCCATCAGCCAGGAAGAAATTGACCTCTGTGCGGAGGCCGGTATTGAATATATTGAGCTGCCCATTGCTCTTGACGGTCTCACGGTGGTAGTTAGCCCCGAGAATGACTTTGCCGAGTGTCTAACCGTCGATGAACTGCTAACCATCTGGGAGCCTGATGCCCAAGATAAGATCAAAAACTGGAATCAGGTTCGCGCTGACTTCCCCGATGCGCCCCTTGGCCTCTATGGCCCAGGCACCGATTCGGGTACCTACGACTTCTTTATGGATGCGATCGGTGCCGATGGCGAAAGCCGGGGTGACTACACCGCTAGCGAAGATGACAACGTAATTGTTCAGGGTGTGAGCGGCGACGCTAACGGCCTCGGATTCTTTGGTCTTGCCTACTTCACCGAGAATCAAGACAGATTGAAAGCTGTGGCCATCGACAGCGGCAACGGCACCTGTGTAGAGCCCAGCGCTGAAACCGTTGCCGACGGCACCTACGTGCCCCTCTCTCGGCCTGAGTTTATCTACGTCAAACAGTCAGTGGCTGAAGACCCTGCGATCGCAGCCTTTGTCAATTTTTATATCTCCCCTGAAAATGCGGGTTTAGTGGATGAAGTTGGCTACGTCAAACTGCCCGAAGAGATCAATGAAAAGGTTATTACTCGCTTTGAGAACAAAACCGTAGGCAGTGTGTTTGAAGGCGGCTCCCCCATCGGCGTTAAGCTTGAAGAAGTGCTCTAGGCCTACATCCTAAACGCCCTCTGGCTTAGCCTTTCCTGAGGTTTAGCCGATCGAGTTCCTGGGGGCCAGCATTGCCTGGCCCCTTATTTTTTAGAGTTCTGTATCATGACGACAAACTCTTCACCGCCCGACCCCAATAACCTCTGGCAACCCAATCGAGGGCTGAATAAGCGAGTCGAGCAGGCCGTTATTTGGCTCTTTGGCTTGTTTGCTCTAATTTCTGTCGCCACCACCTTCGGTATTGTTCTCTCGCTGCTGTTTGAGACCGTGGAGTTCTTCAAAGACGTTCCCCTATGGAACTTCTTCACCGACAGACAGTGGACTCCCCTGTTCACAAACCCTCAGTTCGGCATTATGGTGCTGCTGAGCGCCACCTTTTTAACGTCGCTAATCGCCTTGCTTGTAGCCGTTCCCCTGGGCCTGCTGTCGGCTATCTACCTCAGCGAGTACGCCTCCCCTAAGCTGCGCAAGTGGCTCAAGCCCGCTTTAGAAATTTTGGCAGGGGTGCCCACAGTAGTCTACGGCTACTTTGCGTTGCTGCTAGTCACACCTTTTCTCCAGATATTTATTCCCCAGCTAGGCGGCTTCAACGCCCTGAGCGCAGGCATTGTCATGGGCATTGCCATTACGCCGCTGATTGCCTCCCTGAGCGAAGACGCTATTTACGCTGTACCTAGCGCCCTAAGAGACGGCTCCTACGCTCTGGGTCTCACCAAGCGAGAAACTATTTTTGGCGTCGTGCTGCCCGCCGCCCTTTCCGGCATCGTCGCCTCGGTGATTTTGGCGGTTTCTCGGGCCGTGGGCGAAACCATGATTGTCGCCCTGGCGGCAGGGCAAAACCCAAGACTCGGGCTCAATCCCTTTGTGCCGGTCATGACCATGACGGCCTACATTGTGCAGGTCAGCCTGGGCGACACTCCAGCGGGCTCGATCGCCTTCAAATCAATCTTTGCGGTAGGGATGACGCTATTTTTGCTCACCCTAGTCTTCAACATTATTAGCTTCTGGTTTGTTCGCAAGTTTAGGGAGACCTACGAATGACGCCCCTATCGTCTCAAGCAAAACCCCTCGATACCGGTTGGGATATTGAGGAGAAACAGGTTCTCAATGCCCTAGGCCGCCGCCAGGGTATTGATCAGGGGTTTTCATTGCTGGCCCTCTCAGCCGTCATTTTTTCCCTGTTTGTGCTGGTGGTACTGCTCGCTGACGTACTCATTGACGGTGTACCTGTTCTCAGCTGGAACTTTCTCACTAGCTTTCCTTCTCGCAAAGCCGAAACAGCCGGTATTGTATCGGCCTTAGTAGGCACCATCTGGGTCATGGTGCTGGTGGCCCTGGTTACCTTCCCGATTGGCGTGGGAGCGGGCATTTTTCTCGAAGAGTTTGTGCCCGACAGCTGGCTGGCTCGGGCAATCGAAATCAACATTTCCAACCTGGCTGGCGTGCCCTCGATCATCTACGGGTTGCTGGGTCTCCAGGTTTTTGTGCGCATTCTATTTCCAATTACCCAAGGCCGCACGGTTTTAGCAGGGGCGCTGACCCTGGCCCTGCTGGTGCTGCCCATCGTAATTATTGCGACTCGCGAAGCTCTGAGAGCCATTCCAGGAAGTTTGCGGCAGGCGGGCTTTGCCCTGGGTGCTACCCGCTGGCAGGTGATTCGATCGCACATTTTCCCCCTAGCGCTGCCGGGTATTTTGACCGGGGTGATTTTGGCTCTGTCTCGGGCGATCGGCGAAACCGCTCCTCTAATCACCATCGGGGCCCTCACTTATATTCCCTTCTTGCCCGAGCTGTCTCTGCGGGGGTTACAGAGCCCGTTCACCGTATTGCCCATTCAAATTTTCAACTGGGTGTCTCGACCTCAAGCCGATTTCCATGCCTTAGCGGCAGGTGCCATCATCGTACTGATGGTAATTTTGTTACTGATGAATGCCACCGCCATCTATCTGCGGAATCGCTTTCAGAAGTAGGGTTAGCGCGAGTTTTTTAGTTGCAGCGTAAAGTAACGTCATGACTTCACAATCTGTCAGCCCAGTTGCCACTGAGGCTGCCTTGCGGGCTAAGAACGTCAGTGTGTACTACGGATCAACCCTAGCGGTACGGGATATCAACCTTGATATCTTTAAGAATGAGATCACCGCTTTTATTGGTCCATCGGGCTGTGGAAAGAGCACTCTTCTGCGCTGCTTCAACCGCACCAATGACCTCATTCGCGGAGCTCGGGTTGAGGGCAAGGCGATGTTCCATGGCACCGACCTATACGCCAAAGATATTGACCCGGTTTATGTGCGTCGCCGCATTGGCATGGTGTTTCAAAAACCCAACCCATTTACCAAGTCGATCTACGAAAATATTGCCTTTGCCGCTCGCATCAACGGCTACAAGGGCGATATGGATGAGCTTGTCGAGAACTCTCTCCGGCGGGCTGCCCTATGGGACGAGGTCAAAGACAAGCTCAAGCAAAGTGGCCTTTCTCTGTCGGGCGGCCAGCAGCAGCGCCTCTGCATTGCCCGCACGATCGCCATTGAGCCCGAAGTGATTTTGATGGATGAGCCCTGCTCCGCCCTTGACCCGATCTCGACCCTCCAGATCGAAGAGCTAATGAAGGAGCTAGAGACGCGCTATACCATCGTCATCGTTACCCACAACATGCAGCAGGCGTCGCGAATTTCCGACAAAACAGCGTTCTTTAACGCCGAGGCGACCGAGTCTGGCAACAAGGTCGGCTATCTGGTGGAATACGGGGACACCGAGAAAATTTTTAATGAGCCCAGCGAACAGGCGACCCAAGACTATGTGTCGGGTCGATTTGGTTGATTGAGACTGCTTCAGGTTGTCCTAAGCGCCTGCTGGATTGAGATTTGGAGTCCGGGTGCGTCACGAGAGACAATGACGCGCCCGGACTTTTTAGTTGCAGCTAGGTCAGGTAAGTGTATTGGCTGAGGCTGCGCTCGTAGTGCTGAATCAACAGCTGTGACTCTTCCAGGGTGATCTGGCTATCTTGCAGTGCCCGCTCCGATCGCTTGCGGATATTCTCAATCATGTCTTCGGCGTC
This sequence comes from Leptolyngbya subtilissima AS-A7, assembly GCF_039962255.1. Taxonomy (NCBI): domain Bacteria; kingdom Bacillati; phylum Cyanobacteriota; class Cyanophyceae; order Leptolyngbyales; family Leptolyngbyaceae; genus Leptolyngbya; species Leptolyngbya subtilissima. Next base: position 7,062 of record NZ_JAMPKY010000012.1, read on the forward strand.
GTACTGCACGTAGCCCAGCACCTCGGTCATGGTGTCGCCTTTAACCACCTGCTCCACCTGATAGCCCTTAGGGGTCATGTGGATGTGCACCGCATTGGTGTCGCCAAACAGATTGTGTAGGTTGCCCATAATCTCCTGGTAGGCCCCGCCCAAAAACATGCCCAGGTAGTAAGGCTGATCGGGCTTGAGCGAGTGCAGCTCCAAAACGTGCTTAACGTCGCGCAGGTCAATGAAGGTAGTAATTTTGCCGTCGCTGTCGCAGGTGAGGTCGGCCAAGGTGCCCCGACAGCTCGGCTCTTCGTCGAGCCGGTGAATGGGCAAAATCGGGAATAGCTGCTCGATCGCCCAGGTATCCGGCATCGACTGAAACACTGACAGGTTGATGTAGTAGATCGAGGCCATGCTCTGGTGCAGCTCCTCGATGTCTTCGGGAATGTAATCGGCATCGCTAACCACCGACAGCGCCTTGCGGCAGCAGGCCCAAAACAGCCGCTCGGCCCGCGCCCGCGCCGACAGACTCAGATAGCCAAAGTTGAACAGGCTAATTGCCTCTTCCTTAAACTGCACCGCGTCGTTGTAGAGCTCCTGCACGGTGTTGGGGGTGAGGTTTTGGTAGATCTCGTACAGCTCGCGCAAAATCACGTGGTCGTCGTCACCGGGCATCTCCACCTCCTCGTGGGAGGGGGCATCGCTGCTGCCTAGCACGTCAAAAACAAGCACAGATTGGTGAGACACCAGCGCCCGCCCGCTTTCGCTCACCAAGGTGGGGACAGCTATCCCTTTGATGCGGCAGGCCTCCTGCACCTCGGCCACCACGTCGTTAGCATAGTTTTGGGTGCTGTAGTTTTTAGAAGCGTAAAAGGTGGTCTTAGAGCCATCGTAGTCAACGGCTAGGCCACCGCCTACGTCTAAATAGCGCATGCCCGCGCCCAGCTCCGCCAGTTCGACATAGATGCGGCTGGCCTCCCGCAGGGCCTCTTTGACCACGCTGATGGCCGAGATCTGGGAACCAATGTGGAAGTGCAAGAGCTGGAGGCAGTCGAGCATGTTGGCATGGCGCAGGCGATCGACCACCGCCAGAATCTCTGGGACAGTCAGACCGAACTTGGCGCGATCGCCCGCCGAAATGCCCCAGCGACCGCTGCCCTTGGTGCTGAGCTTGGCCCGCAGCCCCAGCACCGGACGAATGTTGAGCCGCTGGCTGGCCTCAATGGCAATCTCCAGCTCATTCATCTGCTCGATGACGATGATTGGCTGCTGACCAAGACGCTGGCCCAGCATAGCGGTCTCGATGTAGTCCTTGTCTTTGTAGCCGTTGCAGATCAGCAGCGCGCCGGGGGTGTCGAGGGTGGCCAAGGCAATCAGCAGCTCGGGCTTGGAGCCTGCTTCTAAACCAAACTGGTAGGGCTTGCCGTAACGCACCACGTCTTCGAGCAGCTGCCGCTGCTGGTTGCATTTGACCGGGAACACGCCTCGATAGACGCCGCTGTATTTGTAGCGGGCGATCGCCTTGGCGAAGCAAGCATTAATGCGCTCAATGCGGTCTTCGAGAATATCCGAGAAGCGAATCAGCAGGGGCAGGTTGAGGTTGCGCTGCTTGATGGCTTCCACCAGCTCCAGCAGATCGAGCGAGCCACCGCGATCGCCTCTGGGCGACACCGTTAAATGTCCGTCAGCATTGATTGAGAAGTACGGTTCTCCCCAGCTGTGGATGCGGTAGAGTTCCTCGCTGTCCTCGATGGTCCAGGGGGGGGTAACGGCCTCTGAGGATTGCAGCATGTTTTCCAAGGTGGCCCGATGCAGGCGACGAGACGGCGACGGCGACAGGGGTGACGACGGCAGGGGCGGTTGCTGGGCCATATTCATAGGGGCAAGGTGCTCCGCAAGGGTAGACGGGGACAGCGGCTGAAGGGTCGATCGCCGCTGGGGCGCGACCCAAATTGTAACAAAGAGCTACACCTAAAGACGGGGCGTCGGAGGGAGGAGATGGGCGGTTTGCGATCGTCCAAAGCTGATTTTGTGTACAGACCCGGATGCTCGCCTCCACTGTCCAGAATTACAGCTGCCGCCATAGCCCCAGGCCCGCCAAACTGTGCTGCGTCCAGAGTTCTCTGTTTACCTATCCTCTTTAAGAGGATGTTTGCGTCAGCCATTGCTTTACAGCCGGTCAAACGGGCGCCTCCTCAAGCCAAGTGATAGGATAGAAAAGCACTTTCGCCCCGTCTCTCGACCCTGCCGCCGTTGCTCCTGGCCCAGGTGTGGACATTTCTCCTTGCAGAGTAGTCTCCATATGCGATTGACTAAGTGCAGCACCCTTCGCTGACCTGGCTAATTCATGCTAAAGAACCTCCTCGGTGACCCCAACGCGCGCAAGCTTAAGAAGTATCGTCCCGACGTGGTCGAGATCAACCTGCTGGAGGAAGAGATTCAGCAGCTCTCCGACGAGGCCCTAACGGCCAAAACCGCGGAGTTCAAACAGCGGATCGAAAAGGGCGAATCCTTAGACGACCTGTTGCCCGAAGCTTTCGCTGTTGTGCGCGAAGCCTCAAAACGGGTGCTGGGCATGCGCCACTTTGACGTGCAGCTGATTGGCGGCATGGTGCTCCACGATGGTCAGATTGCCGAGATGAAAACTGGGGAAGGCAAAACCCTGGTGGCAACCTTGCCTTCGTACCTCAATGCCCTTTCGGGTAAGGGGGCTCACGTAGTCACAGTGAACGACTACCTGGCCCGCCGCGACGCCGAGTGGATGGGGCAGATTCATCGTTTTTTGGGCCTCAGCGTAGGGCTAATTCAGCAGGGCATGTCGCCCGCCGAGCGTAAACTCAACTACGGCTGCGACATCACCTATGGCACAAACAGCGAGTTTGGCTTTGACTACCTGCGCGACAACATGGCCACCGCCATGGAAGACGTGGTGCAGCGGCCCTTTAACTACTGCGTTATCGACGAGGTCGACTCCATTCTGGTAGATGAGGCCCGCACGCCGCTGATTATTTCCGGCCAGGTCGATCGCCCCGGCGAGAAGTACAACCGCGCCGCCGAAATTAGCCGCGAGCTCCACGCCGAAGAGCACTACGAAGTCGATGAAAAAGCCCACAACGTGCTGCTCACTGACGAAGGCTTCATCAAAGCTGAAGAGCTGCTGGGCGTGCAAGATCTGTTCGACCCCAAAGATCCTTGGGCTCACTATATCTTCAACGCCATCAAGGCCAAGGAACTATTCGCCAAGGACGTTAAGTACATCGTCCGCAACGATGAAGTCATTATTGTGGACGAGTTTACCGGGCGAGTCATGCCCGGTCGCCGCTGGAGCGATGGCTTGCACCAAGCGATTGAAGCTAAAGAGCATGTAGAAATTCAGCCGGAAACCCAAACCCTGGCCAGCATTACCTACCAGAACTTCTTTTTGCTCTATCCCAAGCTGTCGGGCATGACCGGCACCGCCAAGACCGAAGAAGCCGAATTTGAGCGCATCTACAAGCTTGAAGTCACTATCATCCCCACCAACCGCATCGCCGCTCGCCGTGACCTCTCCGATGTGGTCTACAAAAACGAAGAGGCCAAGTGGAAGGCCGTGGCCGAAGAGTGCGCCGAGATGCACGAGGCGGGACGCCCAGTGCTGGTGGGCACCACTAGCGTAGAAAAATCGGAGGTGCTGTCGACGCTGCTCAACGAGCGCGGCGTGCCCCACAACTTGCTTAATGCCAAACCCGAGAACGTAGAGCGCGAGTCGGAGATTGTCGCTCAGGCCGGGCGCAGCGGCGCGGTCACCATTGCCACCAACATGGCGGGGCGCGGCACCGACATTATCCTCGGCGGTAACGCCGACTATATGGCCCGACTCAAGGTGCGCGAGTACCTGATGCCCCGCATCGTCAAGCCTGAGGACGAAGATGAGTTTTCGGTGACGGCGGTGCCGGGCACTAAGGGCCGCGCCCCGGCCCAGGGCTTTGCCCCCGGCAAAAAGGTCAAAACCTGGAAGGCCTCGCCCGACATCTTCCCCATTGAGCTATCGGCGGACACTATCAATGAGCTGAAGGCCACCGTCGACTTCGCCGTCACCACCTACGGCGATCGCAGCCTGACCGAGCTGCAGGCCGAAGACAAGCTGGCCGTCGCTGCCGAAAAAGCCCCCACCGATGACCCCGTCATTCAAAAGCTGCGCGATGTATACAATCGCATTCGCCACGAGTACGAAGCGCTAACTAGTGCTGAGCACGAGCTAGTGATTCAACGGGGCGGCCTGCACGTGATTGGCACCGAGCGCCACGAGTCGCGCCGCATTGACAACCAGCTGCGGGGTAGAGCGGGCCGCCAGGGCGACCCCGGCTCCACCAAGTTTTTCTTGAGCCTGCAAGACAACCTGCTGCGGATTTTTGGCGGCGATCGCGTCGCCGGTCTGATGAACGCCTTCCGGGTCGAAGAAGATATGCCGATTGAGTCGGGCATGCTGACGCGATCGCTGGAAGGGGCCCAAAAGAAAGTCGAAACCTACTACTACGACATCCGCAAGCAGGTGTTTGAGTACGACGAGGTGATGAACAACCAGCGCCGCGCCATCTATGCTGAGCGCCGCCGCGTACTCGAAGGCAACGAACTCAAAGAAATGGTGATCGGCTACGCCGAGCAAACCATGGATGACATCGTCAACGCCTACATCAACCCCGAGCTGCCTCCCGAAGAGTGGAAGCTGCCGGAAATGGTGGGTAAAGTGAAGGAGTTTGTCTACCTGCTCTCTGACCTCACCCCTGAGCAGCTTGAAGACCTCTCTGTGGGCGAAATCCGCACCTTCCTCCACGAGCAGGCCCGCATTGCCTACGACATCAAGGAGGCCCAGGTTGACCAGGTCAAGCCAGGACTGATGCGCGAGGCCGAGCGCTTCTTCATCCTTCAGCAGATCGATAGCCTTTGGCGCGACCATCTGCAGCAGATGGATGCCCTGCGGGAAACTGTGGGCCTGCGAGGCTATGGCCAAAAAGACCCGCTGATCGAGTACAAGAGCGAGGGCTACGAGGTCTTCCTCGACATGATGACGGGCATTCGCCGCAACGTGGTCTATACCCTCTTCCAGTTCCAGCCCCAGCCCCAGCCCCAGGTGAAGGCATCGCAGCAGGTGGGGTAGAGTCGGAGAGGCGCGATCGCCCTACACCACCCTTGCTTTGCTGATAGCAACCGCATTGGGCTAGATTTAGCCCAATGCGTTCTTTTGGGGCGGCATGCCTGGAGCGCGTCGGCCCCAGGGCTTAAGCACCGAGATGCCAATAATAATCAATAGGCAGATCGCCTGCACCAGCGTGCCGATCAAAACGCCTCTAGCCTCAAAGGCATAGGTGGGGTTGGTCATAGCTTGCAACCCTTCCACAGAGGCAATTTGCTCAGCACCACTGCCCCAGGGAAACAGCCAGAAGGTGCCGAATACCACTAGCCCGGTTGTCAAAATCCACTTGGTGATTACCCAGTAAAACTTGGTGAAGCCGTAGTTGGTACCCCAGCAAAGCGCTGTGGCAGTGAGCACTGAGCCAATGGCGGCAGGAATCACTATATAGTCATCAAGCAGATTAATGGCAGAGTTGAGTGCATAAAGCGCATCCCCTTTATCAGAGGCGGTACTTCGCAGCGAGATCAAAAACATACTCAGTACGGCGCCAGTCCAGAGAGCTGCAAAGGCGATGTGAGCCGAAACCAGCCAGCTTTTTTGTTTGAGGCTGAGTTTTGCCATAGCTTTCTCCCAAATACTCTAAATTTGACCAAAAGCTCTTGACTGACTCAAAAAGTGTCAGCCAAATTTACTTAACATACTAATAGTCAATATATTAAGTAATCTCGATGGGGTCAACAGGAGGGCGATTATTGCTTAGGTGAGGTTATGAATGATTTGCTCCAGCAACTGCGTAACGGCAGCCTGATCGGCTTCCGAGACCCCAGTGGTGGCACGCTGAATAGTCTCTGCGCCGACGGCGGGCAATATGTCCATCAGCTTCCTGCCCTCGTCAGTGAGCCAAATGCGAATGATACGGCGATCGCTAGGGTCGCGCTCGCGATACACCAGATGTCGATCTTCCATGCGATCGACAACCCCAGTGAGGGTGGCCCCAAGCTGCTTGAGTTTGTCGGCAATGCCCGAGGTTGATAGGCCATCTTCTTCCCACAGGCAGCACAACACCAGATAGTGAAAGGGGGTGAGGCCGTAGGGTTCTAGCCGCTCCAAAAAATCGCGATACATGAGCTGGGACACCAGCTTGACCTTGTACCCCAGGTTGTAGGGAGCTAGGGCGAAGCGCCACTGGTTGAGGAAATCGGCATTGGGGGAGGAACTGAACATGTAGGCGAAGCTGCGATCGCTCTAGCTTAAACTGCAAATTCGCAAAAAACCCCTGGGGGAGTTAATCCCAGGGGCTGGAGCTTAATGACGATAACTATGGCTAAATAGCAGGGTGCCTAGTAGGCCAGACCCATGCTACGGGTGGTTTCAGCACCCAGATAAACTCGAATGCTCAGAAAATCGGTGGGGCAGGCGGTTTCACAACGCTTGCAGCCCACGCAGTCTTCGGTGCGGGGAGAGGAGGCAATTTGCCCGGCCTTGCAGCCATCCCAGGGCACCATTTCTAGAACGTCAGTGGGGCAGGCGCGCACGCACTGGGTGCAGCCAATACAGGTATCGTAAATTTTGACAGAATGGGACATTGAAACAAAACTCCAATGTGGGTCACGACTGGGTTTGACAGCTTTAAGGAGGCCCTCAAAGGTTGGTCAAAACGGTCTATGCAGTAAGGGTTTCCTAATCTTTGACCAGTCTATAGCGAGAGATTTCAGCTCTTATCGCCACCCCCCGCAAACCTTAACGGATCGTAATATGGGCAAGGGTTGTGGCTCACAGATGATGGGCTGTCAGGATCCCTAGTGCCGTAGCCTAATTTTCTAGGGTTGTGGCTGGCGCTTGGTATAGCCGTTGCCAAAATGACTAGAGTCCAAGCACAAGGACACCGCTTTAAACTGCGGTCAGGTTTCTACTGATCCCAAAGCAAGCGCCACAGCGGCCTCGGCGTGGATGCGGGTAGTGGGAAAGAGGGGCACCGTCGCCATGGCATCGCCAACCAGCAGCTCTAGCTCCGTACAGCCCAGTATCACGCCTTCGGCCCCAGCGTGGACCAGTTGCTCACAGAGCGCCAACACGGTCTCACGGGAGGTAGGCGTGAACTGTCCTTGGCATAGCTCGTCGTAAATGATCTGGTGGACGGCCTCGCGCCCGGCGGCATCGGGCACCAGCACATCTAAATGGTGGCTGGAGAGGCGATCGCGATAAAAGTCTTGCTCCATGGTGAACCGGGTGCCGAGCAGGCCAATGCGTTGCAGGCTCTGGGCTTTAACACAGGCGGCGGTCACGTCGGCAATGTGCAGCAAGGGAATGGAAATACGGGCCTCGATCGCATCGGCCACCCGATGCATGGTGTTGGTGCAGATCAGCACCATACTAGCTCCAGCCATTTGCAGCTTTTGGGCGGCTTCCACCAAAATGCTTGAGATCTCCGCCCAATCACCCTGGTGCTGAAGGGTGACCAGATCGGCGAAATCGACCGAGAACATAATGATCTTGGCGGAGTGTAGCCCCCCGCACTGCACCTGCGTAGCTCGGTTGAGAAGGCGGTAGTACTCTAGAGTTGACTCCCAGCTCATGCCGCCGATCAGGCCAATGGTTTTCATCGGAGGGGTTGGCATGGAGTTACCGAGGAGAGGTTGTGCCCAGGGTTATATCATCTTTCTGGTACCTTCTTAGGCACCCTTCCGGAGCGATCAGTTAAGGTTGCGTAAACCTGCAAAAGCCTGGCAGAGTTAAACGGATAGCCTCAGCCCGTCGTTCTACCGTTGCCCTCTAGAGTTGGCCTATGACCGTTTCTCCCAACCCTGCCCCCTACGCATCCCTCAGCGTTGAGGCCCTGGCCCAGCGTCTAGCCGAGGCCGACGATGCAGTGCAGCTAATCGACGTCCGCGAACCCAGCGAACTTGAACTGGCCAGCCTGCCCGGTTTTGCTAATCTGCCCCTGAGCGAGTTTGCCGAGTGGTCAGAGACTATTCACAGCCGCTTTGAGCGCGATCGCGACACTATCGTGCTCTGCCACCACGGCATTCGCTCGGCCCAGATGTGCGGCTGGCTAGCCCAGCAAGGCTTTACCCAGCTCAAGAATGTGACCGGCGGCATCGATGCCTATGCCCTGCTGGTCGATCGCGCCGTGCCCCGCTACTAGCCTGCTGTTTGGGTTCTTTCCCCTTGCCCCCATGGTGACGACTTTTCTGCGATCGCTGCTCCCTGAACCGCCGACGGTGGCCAGTTTGAAGACCCTGGCCCAAGGAGCCGATCGCCAGATCGCGGCCCGGCGGGCGGGGTTGCCGCTGGTCACGCCGCGCCGCGATATCCCCATGAACTATCGGGTGTGGGGACTCAAGTTTGGCAGCCAAGACAATGAGGTGCTGACCTCGGTAGGGTCGATCGCCGACCGGTTTCAGCGCGACGGCATCGACGGTCGCCTGCTGATTTTGGGCGAGGCGGGCGTCGGCAAAACCCACACCCTGCTGGCGGTAGGCGAACTACTGGCGAAGCGCAGCGGGCCGGTGCCGGTGCTGGTGGATGTCTCAGCCTGGACTGGAGAAACCATGCGCGATTGGCTGATGGTCAGCCTGTGGCGCGATTACCGGGTAGCAAAATCCGATGCCAGCTACTGGATCGACAATGCCCAGCTCACACTGTTAATCGACGGGTTCGACCACCTGCCCACCGCCCAAAAGCGCAAGTGCGCCGCGGCGGTTGAAACCCTGCTGCGCAGTAACCCCAACCAAACCGCCCTGCTCTGCTGCCGCCGCCAGGTGCTGGAGTCGTCAGGGCTCACTTTTGACCAGTTCAACGGCGGCATCAACATCATTCCTCTAGCGGCCCAGCAGGTCAAAGACTACGTGCTGGCCCAGAACCGGCCCGAGCTATGGCCGATGATCAAGGGCAGCAAGCTGCTTCAGCAGTTGGCCAGATTGCCCCTGGTGCTAAACCTGCTAGTGGCGATGCCCAACCTGGCGGTGCCCCCCCTGCGCAGTCGAGCCGACCTAATCGGGCGATATCTGGCTGAGGGGTTAGCTAAAGCAAAGGGCGACCCAGCCCAGCACCGAGCAGCCTTGAGCTGGCTGGCCGAGCAGCTCAGCCAGCGCCCTCGTACCTTTTATTTGGATGACCTAGATCGGAGCTGGCTGCCCGAACCGCGCCAGTTACTCTATCGGTTGTTGGTGGGGCTAGCGATCGCCTTAATCATGGGGCTGGTGGGAGGCAACCTGCTGCTGGGAGTAGCCCTGGGGCTGATGGCCTCGCAGATTGATCTGGAGAGTTTTCCCTATGTGCGGCTGGGGGTGGCGATCGCTCCCATGAGTCGCCTAATTTCCCTAGCGCTCACCTGCGGCGGGCTAGCCCTGGTGCTGGGTCTCGGGTTGGGCAGCGTGGCCGCCCTAGTGCTCAGCCCCTTTGGCCTTGGGGTAGTCGGGTTTGGCGGAGCCGGGGCCGTAGGTGCCGTGCTGGGCTGGAGCTTAGGTTTGGTCGGGCTGCTCCAGGGCGGGGTGCCTGGGGCGGCTCAAATTCGCCAGATCCCCAATCAAGATGTGACCCTGGCCCTGCGGAATACGGTGGTGCTGGTGGCGGTGCTGGGCGCGATTTTGGGGCTACTGCTAGTACTCCCTGCAGTGGTGAGCGGTCAGCCGCCGCTGATGCTGTTGCCCCTCAGCCGCCTGAGGCTGATCGTGGGGTGCCTGGTGATTCTCACCCTGTGGTTGTCTTTTAGCTTGCAGCACGCTCTGGTGCGGCTGCTGTTGGGCGGTAAGCAAGGTCTGCCTCAGGCGGCACGACCCTGGCTTGAGACCATGGTGACGGCTGGGCTGCTGCGGCGCATCGGAGGCGGCTATAGCTTTGGTCACGAAGAACTGCGTCAGGCGATGGTCGAAGACCAGCCCTAGGGGCCAACGCACTAGAAAAACCTGGGAGCGATCGCTCCCTCTGTTGGGTAGGCGTCATCTGAATAACGCGCTAACGCGTACAGTAGGCAGGGTTGTGGCCCGGCTACTACGAGCTTTGTCTTCGATAGCGGTAGATTAGACCCGATTTCTGGATGTCTGCTACTGCGTGCTTGCTCTACTTAGGCCACTCTCAAACACGTCGGCCAAAATTTACTGGATAGTGCTCGGTTAGCTGGCCTGAGGCTGCACCCGCCGCTTCTGCTCTTTACCGTCTTTTAGCCATGCCGTCTCTATCGAGATCTGTTTCTAAACCGATCGACAAGGCTAAATCGCGCCCGCCGGTACGCTGGGCGACCTTGATCATAGCCGCGATCGTAGGGCTGTCGGCAGCCATTGTGCTGGCCTGGTTTGTGGGTGAAGCGCAGATTACCAAAATTTTTGCCCAGCTCCAGATGTTGCAGAATCAGCCCCCGATGTGGCTTGAGGTACCCATGGTGGCTGCCCAATATTTGGTGGCCCCCACGGTGGTGCTGCTGCTGCTGGCTTTTGCCATCACCCGCATTTCGCCTCGGCCTCAGCCCTGGTCGCGGTGCGTTGTGATTAGCATTTTGCTGGTTTTGGTAACCCGCTATCTCGTCTGGCGCTGCCTCTCTACCCTCAATCTAGCCTCACCCCTAGAGAGCACCTTTAGCCTGCTGCTGCTTGGGGTGGAGCTGTTTGGCCTCACCATCAGCATTATTCAACTGCTGCTGCTGCTGCGGGTGCGCGATCGCCGCTTCCAGGCCGATGCGCTAGAGCACGAGGTCATCCAGGGGCATTACCAGCCCTGGGTAGACGTATTTATCCCCACCTACGATGAACCAGCCTTTATCCTGCGCCGCACTGTCATCGGTTGCCAGGCAATGGATTACTCGCGCAAAACCGTATATCTACTCGACGACACCCGCCGACCTGAAATCAAAGCCTTAGCAGCAGAATTGGGCTGCCAGTACCTGACGCGCCCCAACAACAACCACGCCAAAGCGGGCAATCTCAACCATGCCCTTGGACTCACCCAGGGAGAACTGATCGCCTCCTTTGATGCCGACTTTGTGCCAACGCGCAATTTTCTCTGCCGCACTGTGGGCTTTTTTCAAAACTCAACGGTGGGGCTGGTGCAGACCCCCCAAAGTTTCTACAACCCTGACCCCATTGCCCGCAACCTGGGTTTAGAAGGGGTGTTAACCCCCGACGAAGAGGTCTTTTACCGCCAGATTCAACCCATGCGAGACGGGTCAGGCAGCGTGGTCTGTGCCGGCACCTCGTTTGTGGTGCGCCGCAGCGCTTTAGAAGACAGCGGTGGATTTGTCACCGAATCGCTCAGCGAAGACTACTTCACCGCCATCCGCATAGCGGCCCTGGGCAACGAAGTTATCTATTTAGACGAACAGCTCAGTGCGGGCCTGGCAGCGGAGAACATCTCAGCCCACGTCACCCAGCGGCTGCGGTGGGCCAGGGGTACCCTTCAGGCGTTTTTCATCGACTCTAATCCCCTAACTATTCGAGGGCTGTCTCTGCTGCAGCGCCTGGGGCATCTCGAAGGACTGATGAATCAGTTGGGCAGCATTCCCCGCCTAGTGCTATTGCTGATGCCCTTGGCCTACTCGTTTCTCAATGTGGTGCCTATTCAGGCCAATACCCGCGAAGTGCTGTATTTCTTTTTGCCCTACTACCTGGTGCAGCTCACCGTGTTTGCCTGGCTCAACCACTACTCCCGCTCGGCGCTGATTTCTGATATTTATTCGGTAGTGTTGGTGTTTCCCCTAGCGGCGGCGGTGGTGCAAGCTCTAGTCAGACCATTTTCGAAGGGTTTTGATGTCACCCCAAAGGGCACGTCTAACCAAACGTTTCAGTTTAATTGGCGGCTGAGCCTGCCGCTGGTGATTTTGTTTGGGCTGACCGCCGTCAGCCTGTGGCGCAACTTGGGCCTGTGTTTGATGGTCGGCTGGGGCAGTGACAGCTATGGTCTCCAAGCAAAGGGGCTGGCCTTGGGCTGGCTGTGGAGCGCCTACAACCTGGCGATGATCGCGATCGCTCTGCTAATTTTGCTGGATGTCCCTCGCCCCAACCCCCATGTGTGGCTGGATCTGCGCCGGGTGGTGAAGCTGTCGCCCCGGCTGTTTCAGGTGGCGTCGGACGATGGCCTCGACCCCAGTCCCAGTGGCCCTATCCCCAAAACTTGGTGGGGCATTACTACGCAAATGTCAGAGGCCGGGGTTGAGGTCGCCCTCACCCAGCAGGTTTCCCCAGAGCATCCCCTCAGCGTAGGGATGGCGGTAGATCTAGAAATCGCCGAGGAGGCGATCGCCCTAGAAGGCATCGTCACCGCCGTAGTCTACCAAGACGAGTTGCCCCATCTGCGGGTGCAGTTTGGCCCCATGGCCCCTGCCACCTACCGTGCCCTGGTCACCACCCTGTTTTGCCGCCCTGGTCAGTGGAAGCGGTGGAACAGCCCCGGCGAGCTGCGATCGCTCGGGCTGCTGCTACGGGTGCTGTTTTGGCCAAGATGGGCGCAGGACCTCAGTTCTAGAGCAATGCCGGTGGCCAAAGGGTAAACCATCCGCCCAGAAACACTCTATGATGGCGGCTATCACACTACCCACCGCGCCTTTGTCGCCCTGCGCTCCAGCCTATGCAGATCACCTACGACCCCGATCGCGACATCCTGCAAATCGCCTTTAATCAGCGCGAAGTCGGCGAAACCGCCCGCATTTCGCCCAACCTCATTCTCGATTACGACGACGACGGCATGGTTGTGGGGCTTGAGCTGCGCGAGGCCTCTCGCCGGGTTGATAGTCCCCTCTCGGTCACGTTTACCGTAGGCGACGCCGATCTCGAAAAGCCGCAGCCGTAGAGGCCCAGCAGAATTGCCTGGGCTAGCTCCAGGAGAACTGAGTTTAGGGTAATTGCAAATTCAGTGGCGCAATGCTGCAATCAGCGCAGCAAAAAAAGGGGAGGCAATGCCTCCCCAGTCATCATGACTTACTCTCAATCATCAATCGTTAGCGCAGAGACATCTCTTGCTCTGAGTTAGGCTTCACCCGCTTCAATGGCGGGGTTTTCGTTGCCACCTAGGCTGATTTTGACGACCTTATTGCGGGCTTCAACCACCTTGGGCAGAGTCAGAGTCAGCACGCCGTGGGTAAAGTCAGCCACAACTTTGTCGTTCTGCACAGCGTCGGGCAGATTGACCATGCGCTGGAAGCTGCCGTAGCGGGTGTCGTCATAGAGCACCTGGGTGCCTTCTTCGGCAGGGGCTTCGGGAGCTTTGCGAACGCCAGCAATGGTTACACTGTCAGCGGCTACCTGCACGTCGAGGTCGGCAGCAGTGACGCCCACTAAGTGAGCCGTCAACACGAAATCATGGCCGTGGTCAACTAAGCGAATGGCAGGAGCCCAATCGGTCTTAGTCAATGCTTCATTGGTGAGATCGCCGAAGGCCTCGTTGATCTGGCGACGAATGGCATTAATTTCGGTGATGGGGTCTAAGTAGCGACGAATAATCATAGGTTCTAAACCTCCTGGTACTTGCCTTTGCAAACGTCTAAGGTGAGTCAGGTCAAGCATTTGCGCTTTCACTCTCTACAGCTACTATGGTGCGCCAGAGCTGCTTCTACCTCCAGTCGTAGGAACCCTACTGTGATGGCGAACTTCCCTCCCGTACCAATTGTGGGGTTAACCGTAAGGCAATTTTCAGCTCGAAACCGGCTCGACGAGCATCGAGACGTTCTCACCACCGATACTCCCAAATTCAGAGCCGCTCTCAGCTGCAAGTGATGGGCAGTCTAAAGCGTGACTAGGTCGGGATAGTTGGCGAGCAGTTCATCGCCGCTTAGGCTATCGGTGGGGTCCTGGGGTGTCCACAGCAGCTCGTAGACCAGCAAATAGGCAGGAGAAATAGAGCCTAAGCGCTGCAATACCGCTCTTAGGTCAGCAACAGAGTTGACGGTGCTGAACAGGGGGCGATCGTCTGCCGTGCCCAACAGCAGCGTCACCACAATGTGCGAGGCCACATCTCCGCTGGGGCCGACGGACATCGCCCGTCGCTGCACCTCGCCGCCCACATTCACCAAAGTTTCGACGGTGAACTTACTGCGCTCTTGAATCGACAGCCGCTCAAATCGTTCCGCCGCCTGCTCACGTCCGGCCACCGTCTGCGATTCGGCTCGCACGTGGGTCCAATAATCAGGGTGACGCAGCAGCGCCAGCACTGTTTCGCGCAGCTGTGCGGCTAGCCCCGTCGGGGTAGTGAGGTCGGCATTGAGGGCAATGCGATCGAGGTCGCGCTGAAGATCTCTTGCCCCCGCTAGCAGCACTATCTGTAGACGCGTCACGGTGACAATGTTGTTGAGCAGTTCACTCTGGCTACCCGCCGTCGCTGGGCTGTCAAACCGACTAGTGCCGCCCTGCAGATAGTTAAACGCGATGGGCAGCAAAATAAAACCTACCACCACAATCACAATCAAGAACCCACCGCCACCGCCACCGCCCGTGCCCACATACACCGGAGCAGGAGCATAAGTTGGGTAGGGCACAATCACTGGCCCTGGGGCCGAGCGATAGCCGTAGCTACCGCCACCGTAACTGCCGCCATAGCCGCCACCATAACTGCCTCCATAACCACCACCATAGCTAGGCAAACTGCGCGGAGCCGAGGGCGCAGGCGCAGAGGGACGGCTGAAGGAGCCCCCTCGGCTCATGCCGCCGCTGACGGACTGCTCTCTAACAGTTCCCGATGGCAAAAAGCCCTGGCTGAGCCGCTCCTCGATCGCCCCTAGGGAAAGGTGATGGCTCTTCACCACCGGCACTACCCCCAGATAGACCACCATCGCAATCATGACGGTAGTGGCAGCAATCATCCACCAAAGCCGCTTAAAGCTAGAGCTCACCTGCATCACGGGTTCTCCAATAGTTCATTCAATGTAGAGTTTGTAGATCGCTAGAACCTCTCCTTGAGTATCCAAGAAACTTCATAGCTTGGGGGTTAATAATCCTAAACTCATCGTCCGTAGCACCCTTGAGAGAGCACTAGTGGCAAAACTACATCTGGAATGGGTGAAGTGGGTCAGGGGTTATCAGTGCAGGTCTAGCCGTTAGCGCATCCGCTCGGGTTGGCACGGTCATCAGTTAGCGAGGGCCTAGGCAGGTTACGTTGCCAAAACCGTAACTCCACACCGCTTCCTTATAGTTCATTGATAGATTGCCTAAGGACTCAGGGGAGATACAGTCAGCGTTTTGAGCCACGCCTAAGCAGAAGACTGTGGTTCTCCCTGCTGAACTTTAGGTGTGAGATTCATCATGAACAAGCGAGTGTTTTCTACTCTTTTAGGCGCTGGTTTAGTAGCTGCTTCTCTAGGCGGTGGAGTGATGGCAGGGGGCCAAGCCCTGGCCCAGCCCCAGCCCGAATGGCACAACTGCATGACCCGTGAGGTGTTTACGCCCGAGAAGCAGGCTTGGTGCGATCGCTGGGACACCCTGATCAACGGTACCTACACTGTGCCCCTCGGCTTTGGCTCCGAGCCTACTTTTGAAACCGTCACCCTGGAAAATGGCGAGTACAATCGCCCCGGCGAACTGCTGGTCAGCATGGCCAAAGAACCCAACTGGCTGGCCTTTGGCGATATCAACGGCGACGGCAAAACTGATGCCGCCGTATTTTTTGGCGTTAACCAGGGGGGCGGCACTAATCTGGTCACCTACGCAGCAGCCGTGATGGATGTGGACGGCGAAGCTCAGGCATTGCGCCCCGTCGCTGTGGGGGAACGAATTATGCTCAACGGCCCTACCACCATTGAAAATCAACGCATTAACGTGTCGCAGCTGACCCAAACTGAGGTAATCAACCGCAGTTTCGTGGTCGATGACGACAGCCTCAGCGAGCTGGCTCAGCTGCCGGGGCCGGTAGATTCCAGCGTGCTCGATGGCACCATCGTGTTTTCGCAGACGCCAACCTACGCGGTGAGGGTATTTACTCAGCAAGGGCAGCCTCGCATCAACCTGTTTAACAAGACCACCGGGCGGCAAGAGCTAAATGCGGCCCCGGCGACCGCTAACGCTTCCGCAGCAGGCACCATCTTCACCCACAACGGCACTCCCGCCGTAGAGGTAACGATCGCTGCTAACGGCGCCCAAACCATTGAGGTCAACAACGCCGTGCAAACCAACTCCGCCAGCGTGACTGGCACCGTCGGCTATCTGCCCCGCATTGCCATGCCCCCCAACGCTGTTTTGGAGGTCAGCCTGGTAGATGTCAGCCGGGCCGATGCGCCAGGGGTGGTGCTTGCTTCTCAGAGCATGGTGTTTGGCGATCGCCAGGTACCGATCCCCTTTGAGCTGGTCTACAACCCCGACCAGATTGACCCACGCTTGAGCTACGCGGTGCAGGCCCGCATTATTGTCGACGGGGATCTACGATTTACCACCACCAGCCGCTTTGCAGTAATCACCCAAGGTAACCCCACCAATGTAGAAGTTCGGGTTGAACAGGTTTCGCGGTAAGCCTAGGGCAACGAGTGGTTCTATCGGTTATAGAACTAATCGTGAGAACCACCCGCAAACCAATGCTGTTTACTTATCCTGACTTTCCAAGGCAAGCAGCGTGAAGATTCTAGCTAGGCTGCACTAAAACCCCTCCAAGCCAGCTTTTGCCAGGTTGAGGGCATTGGATTCAGTATTAAACGCTAAGCCTCTAAACAGCTCTACGAGAAAATACTGAGTACATTTGCTCATTAGCTTAGGTTATCAAATCAACACACAATCAGTAGAGATTGTGTTAATGAAAATCTGTACTTGTTGTTACAATGAGAGACGGAGGAGATGAGAGCCCTCCAGCGGAAAAATTATCTAACCTTCGGCGCTGCACAAAACGCTGAGTTTTTGATGGTTTCTTCCAGATTGAGAGAACAACGTAGATATTTAGTATCACCCACGTCGGCTTCCCTAGGGAGCCGATTTTTTTATTCTTTACGATCGCGATCGCCCTTCACTCTGCCTCTAGAGGTAACTTTACGCAGGAGGGGTAAACCGCCCCGTGGGCAAGGGTTACGGTGATGATCCGATAGTCTATCTGCGCACAGTCTCCAGGTCTCGCCCCAGTACCGCTATTAACTGCGTAGGCGGGAAAACAAGAGGCCGCCACGCTCAGCCACAGGCGTTGACCGGGGACTAGGGTAGCAGCCGTGGGCTGTAGGGGCAGCGTCACCCTCTGAGGGCTAAGGTTTGCCACATCAGGGTTATCAACCCGGCACTGCCCTTGGGTGAGGTTGATCACCCGACCATCGTCATGCACCTCCGAGAGCACCACGCTGAGGTCAAAGCTGGAGGCATCGGCTCGGCAAAAAAGGGTAGCGATCGCCGTCCCCACCAGCCTTAGTCCTTCGGTCAAGGGAGCGGTCGTGTAGGTCAGTACGTCGGCGCGGCTGTCGATCAACCCTCGGTCAAAGGGGCCAGCGGGCAACCCGCAGTGGCCACCCATGGAGGGCACCGGTCGCCAAGGGTCATGCACAATCACATCCTCAGATGGAGATGCCGGTTGTGTCGGGAGTTGAAACAGGTGTGGGCTAAGCACGCCGTCATCCTCGCGCATCCCTGCCAGGCCGCTACTGCTTAGGTAGAAGGGTTGGCCGGAGTTGATCGGCCAGCGATCGCGCCCCTGCCACTGGTTCACCCCCATCACAAACAGTTGAACAGGAGATTGATCACCTGGGTCAGAAGGGGAGTCCTTCAAAAACCGGTCAAACCAGCGAACTTGCAGGCGATCGATCGGGCTGTCGGCCTCCGGGCCAAAATTCACCGCTCCCACTCGGCGACTCCAGGGCAGATGTCCCCACGGGCCAATCCACAGTTCTTGAGGGGCGCTGCTCTGGGAGACCATTTGCTCATACAGGCGCAGGTTACCTCGCAAGTATGGGTCGTACCAGCCACCGATGTGCAGCATGGGCAGATTCACCTCGGCTAAGTTGGGCTTGAGCGCCTGCCAGTAGTCGTCAGGCTGAGGGCGATCGAGCCACTGGTGAAAAAAAGAGTCGGGAGCATGGGTTTTCAGCACCTCAGGCCGGGCAGGCACGGCATCGCCCAAGGGCAAGGTACGGGCAGCCTGGCGAAGCGCTTGATAGGCAATAGAATCCTCTTTTAAGCGAGCGGTTTCGGCGGCGAGTTGGAGCGCCCAGCCCAGGCCAATTTGCAGGGGCAAAGCTCCGTTTTCGTAGGCCCAGTCGGCGTAGAGGTCATAGCCCACCATCGCTGGGGCGATCGCCTTCAACGCAGGCGGCTGCTTCGCCGCCGCATATAGCTGGGTCATCCCTTGATAGGAAAACCCGTACATACCGACTTTTCCATTGCTCTGGGGTAGGTTTGCTGCCCACTGTACGGTGGCATAGCCGTCGTTGGCCTCGTGGCAAAACAGGTCAAATTCCCCACCGGAGGTACCCCGCCCCCGTACATCTTGAATCACCACAATGTAGCCGTGGCTGGCGTACCAGGTAGGGTGGGCATAGACCACGGTGGATGCGATCGCTCGTCCGTAGGGCTGCCGCATCAGCAGCACCGGAAATGGCCCCTCGCCGATGGGATAGTACACATCGGCATCGAGGCGAATCGCCTCCCCCTCGGGTGGGGGCAGCACCAGCGTTAGGGTTTGCGGGGGAGCAACAGCGTAGAGGCCGGGAGTGAGCAAGGGTTTACAGAACGGTAGGATGCTGGCCCTAAATGGGAATGGTGGGCGATGCCCACCCTACGGGACAGAAAGAGTGATTTTAGGGCTTGGGAGAATCGTGACGGCCTAAAACAGCCAAATCTTCATTGTCTAGCTCAACGGGGGTGCCACTGCGAATCAGCTCGGCAAAGTCTTCATTGGGCACCATGATGCACAGGGTATAGAGTCGGGTAGAGCCAGTGTTTTCGACCACATGCACCCCGCTAGGTGGCACCAGAATGCTATCTCCCGCCTGAATCGCAACGGTTTTGCCATCGCAGGTGGCGCGGCCTTCGCCCTTGAGCACGAAGAACATTTCAACGGCAACCTGGTGGCGGTTAGGTGGTGTTTTGCCGCCAACGTCAAAAATTTCGACGCAGTAGGTCAGCGACATATTGGCAATGGTGGGGTCAAACACCAGGGCAAGACGGTTACTATCGCCGGGGCTAATGCGAAAAGCCTGGTAATCCTTCGGCGACTTGTACACCGGAACGACGCAACTAGTAGGCAACGAGCAGGTCAAGGGATCCATAACCATAGTATCCATAACCGGTTGGCCTAACGGAACGGCATGACTATGCTAAACAGACTCCCGCGTAGATCACAGTAGCTCACCGTACCTTTCACAAAAAGTTGCCTAGTCAGGGGTGACTGCCGAAACTAAAACTACAGATTTAAGCGGGCAGGAATGGTTCCAATGGTTAACCATTCACCTCTGTAGCTTTTGGACTCTAAAGAGATTGCGTAGGATCTTTATGAAGTCCCTGGCTGGAACAGTTTAGGGTTACGCTAAACCTCAGTATCCCCATCTAGCTGTGGTGCTAGGCCAGTGGGGAAATCTAGAAACGCCTGGTTGCTCTACTACCGTTATCAACGCTACTCGTTCTCCAGGTCTACGGTTACTCCCTTGGTCTCAAACGCAGCATGATCGACATCCTCATCATTGAGCACGATGCCGCCACAGAGCAGTTTTTGGTCAGCGCTCTCAAGCAGCAGGGTTACAGCGTAGCCACGGCCCGCAGCGGGGCAGAGGGCCTCACCCTGGCCGAAAAGCTTCTGCCGGGGGTGATTATCTGTGACTGGAATATTCCAGGTAGCATCGACGGCTTGGCTATCTGCCAGGCGCTTAAGCATCATCCAGTGCTCTCGATTACGTCACTGTTGCTGCTGACGGCCCGCTACAGCACCGCCGACCGAGTCAAGGGGCTAGAGATGGGGGCTGACGATCTGCTCTCAAAACCAGTGGATATCAACGAGCTCAACGCGCGGGTGCGAGCAGGGCTACGCATCTATCAGCTCACCCAGGACTTGCGCCAGCAAAAGCAGCGGATGGAAGCTGAAATGGCGGAAGCGGAGGGTTATGTGCGATCGCTCCTGCCCAATGACCAGGTCGGCAGAGTGCCCATTCAATCGCGGTTTTTGCCCTCTCAGCAGCTCGGCGGCGACTGCTACGACTACTACTGGCTCGACCCTGACTATCTGGTGATCTATTTGCTCGATGTCTCGGGCCACGGGCTGGGGTCGGCGCTGCTCTCCACCTCGGTGCTAAACGTGCTGCGTGCTCAGTCGCTGCCCGATGTCAGCTTCTACCGCCCCGAAAAAGTGCTGCGAGCGCTCAACGAAACCTTTCAGATGAGCGATCAGAACCAAAAATATTTCACTATCTGGTACGGCGTGCTCAACTGCGCCAACCGCCAGCTGCTCTACGCCAGCGCTGGCCACCCCCCGGCGGTGCTGGTGTCAATCGATGCCGACCAAAATGTGACCACCACCCGCCTGCGCACCCCTGGCATGCCCGTGGGCATGCTGCCCGAGGCCAAGTACCAATGGCAGCGCTGCCAGCTGCCCCCCAACAGCAGCCTTTATTTATTCAGCGACGGTCTCTACGAGGTGCTGCAAGACAATCAGCAGTACCTCGGGTTGGACAATTTTGTAGATTTGCTAGCTGTGGCTAAGCGCGAGCGCAGTATCGACCACATTCTCGACACCGTAATTAAGCGTCAGGCGGGGGATGTCGCCAGTGATGATATGTCTTTAATGATGGTCAATTTAGACTAGTCCTCGGCAGCCTCAAGAAAGCGACTTTACCAAGGGTGTCAGGTTTTAGGTGCAGGGTTTAGGGCCATTTTTTATACTTGAAACCTCAAACCTTGCACCTCTTTGAGTATCTAGACCTAAGATACTTTGAGCTTGGTATCTTCAAAGGCCTGACGGTTTTCATAAATTTCAAATACTCGGTCCATGCTGGTAAGTTCAAACAGCATACGGACCTGGTCATTCATAGAGCAAATGCAGAAGCTACGGTTGAGCGCTCGCGCCTTTTTGAGCAGTACAACCAGCGTGCCCAGCCCTGAACTATCGATAAAGGTAATCTCTTTTAAGTCAACTAAAATAACTTCGACTCCCTCCTCGAGTAGTGCCTCGACAGACTCGCGAAATTCTTCAGCTTTAGTGCTATCTAAAATACCAGTAGGCTCAATAACTTGAACGTTAGAATTCATAATAAAAAATCATTATCCAAAATTAACAACTGTTTGGTAGACAGCAACTTAGCCCATTAGCTAAATAATAGCCAATGCTGGAGAGTATATGGCCCTAGGGGTGCGATCGCGGTCGATTTCTACCACTAGGTTAACGTGTTCACCATCGCGCTTGAGGGCCGCAATAAATAGCTCGGGGTGCAGGGCACACCAAAAATACTCCACAAACGCATCGATGGTGGCATCGCTCATGCCGGTTTTGCCCTGGGCCTTCATCTGGTGCTCGGCGTCTTTGCGCCACTGTTTGCTCAGGCGGTAGTCGGCTGGGCACAGCACCATCAAGCGATCGAGACAGTCCCATAGGGGCAGGTAGGTAGCCAGTTCAGCGTTCATGTCGCGGGCGAACTGGCGATCGGCTTCAGTGACAATGGGCTCTGGGGCTTGGTCAAACTGCGCCGGCTCGATGGGGCGTGCCCCCAAAAACCAGCCCTCAAACAGCAAAATATCCACATCCTGCACCCACTCCGGGTCGGTGCGATCGCCCTCGCCACCGTGCAGCGATTTGTCGAACCGGGGCAGGGCCACAGCCTCCCCTGCCCCCGCTGCGCGAATCTGGGTCAGGGTGGCTAGGCCCAGGTCGATGTCGTGGGTGCCCGGCGGCCCGCGCCACCGCAATCTCGGGTCAACCTTAATTAGCGCCTGGCGATCGCGGTAGGTCTTGTAAATATCGTCAATGGAGAGACCCACTGCCCGGTAGCCCATCACCTGTAGAATGTGCTGCAGAATCAAGGTCAGGGTGGTTTTTCCTGTTCCCTGGCCGCCGAGCACTCCCTGAATTAGTGGGCCAGCCTGGGCATCGCGGGCCCGTTTGAGAGTGAGGGCCAGGGGCAGCCACAGTCGCCAGTACAGTCCTAGGTAGCGCTCCATCGGCGCGGGAGGCAGGGGCAGTGTGTTGTGATGGGCCTTTAGGGTTTGCAGCCAGCCCAAGCGCTCCTCTAGCTGAGCCGTGCCATTCTCGGGATTAATGCCCCAGGCCGCGGCCTGGCTGGGGTCAGCTAGTTCCCACGCCAGCAGCTGCTGACGCTGGGCGTCGTCGAGGGCACTGCCCGCCAGGTAGGCGGCCAGCAGGGGCGCGATCGCGAAATCCATTGAGTTTATCGGGTCTGCCATCACTGCATCGTCACGATTGATTGCTGAGCTGCACCAGAATACTGCCGGTCTGCATCGCATCGCTGCGATCGCCACTGACTAGCGTAATCTGTCGTAGATGCTTGAGGGCAGGCTGGGCCGCAGTGCTCCACAGCCGCCACCGGGGCAGCTGACCGGCTAAGCCAGCCTGAATCTGCGGCCAGTCGATGTGAACATAACCGGTGCTGGGGCCAGGCACCTGGGTCACCTGAGACCACCAAGCCGGGCGCTGCCGAGGTACTGCAGCGGGGTGAATGACGGCATCCAGCATGGCGGGGGAAGCGGCCAGCGCCTCGTACTGATCGACCTGGGCGTGCAGCCCCGCCACCTCAGCCACCACCTGCAAAGGCTGTGATCCTCGCTTGGGCAGGGCAAGACGAGTCCACGCGATTGCCGGAGTGCCTCGCAGATCCAGAGACCCTACCCCTAGCCCCTGCCCTTGGGCCAAAGCGGTCATGGCATCGAGCGCGGCAGCCAATGGCTCGCTCTGAGGTGCCACCACCACCCAATCGGGCAAGCCGGTTGCAGCCGTTCCAAATCCCACACCGTAGGCCTGGTCTACTCCTGTCTCTAAAAGATTCGTCGCGCCCTGGCCCAAAGCACCGTCAATCAGCTTAGCCAACGGAAAACTTCCCTCGCCCGTGGGAGAGGCCAAGGCCAGCAGGGGATTGATTCGCTGCCCCAGGGTTGCTAGGTCAGAACCGATCGCAGTTACCGCCAAGTTCTCTGGCAGGTAGGGCACAATATCCCAATCGGTTGCCGTAGCCCGCTGAGGATGGAGACGATGCCCCTGGGCGGCCAGCAGGGCTGTGTGGCCCACTAACCCCTCGCGGGAAAGCCGCCACGACATCAGTGCCCAGCCCACTTGGTCATCAGCGGTTCCTATCTCACCCAGATCAACCAATGTCTCAGCAAAATTTCTATCGGGGTTGAGCCACTGGCTGACCGCAGGCAGGTTCAGCGCCAGCAGCCCCACCCGCTGATTGGGCAGCTCCCCCAGGGCGATTTTGTAGCGGCGATCGCTTTGAAGATTTAGGTCCGTAGACTGGGCGGCGGTGAGTGCCTGGCGCAATACATCGGGGTGGTTGGCGGCCAACACGTAGCGGTCGGCGACCAGGGCTGTGGCCAGCGAGGCCGTTTCTGCTTGGGCCGATCGCGGCGTGCTCCGCCGGGCGTAGATCAGCCGATTGCCTGAAAAATCCTCAAAGGTAAGAGCGTCACCAGCGATCGCACGGTTCTGCCAGTACAGCTCTAGCGCCGCCTGGGCCGCCGCACTGTCGTTGCAGGCCAGGGCAACCAGATAGCCAGGAGTGGTGCCGTTGGTGGGGTCTTGGTCGAGATCGGGGGTTACCATGGCGGCGGTCACCTCTTCCCCTAGCCACGGCTGGATATCGCGGCTGTAGCTGAGACCGGTATTGGCCAATAGCGCTTGCTCAATCAGTTCCTGGTCGTGGCGGGTCTCCTGGCGTAGGCGGGGGGTAGCCAGGTATTCCCACAGGCTGGCGAGGCGATCGGGGCGCACCAACACTGAGGCAACGATGGGCGACTGCTTGGGCACAAACTGAAGCGCCAGCGGCTGAGCCTGCCCACCGCGCTCAATCAGGTATAGAGGAGTGTTGAGCGTCAAACGCCCCAGCAGGCCCAAACCCAAGACCAAAACCAGCCCAGCGACAATGGCAAGGGGTCGAATAAACGAGCGAAACTTCATTGACCTCACGCCTGCAACCCAAAAACACCCGCAGCGCGACTGCTCACGCCAACTAATTCTCCTTAGTGTATGGCCCTTCGAGCCCCGTAATGCCTCGGATGCCAACGGGCTGTTTAGAAATTAAACAATGTAAATTTTCGGGTTCCTAGGAGTTAAGCAAAATTTGGCGCTAAGTAGTGGGGGCGAGACTGTTAGAGACTGGTGCAGGAAAGCAAATTGCGGCCTTCTTAGATAGAGCAAAGCAGTCTCAAATGCTGTAGTTGCCTCAAAATTGGCCCGATCAGCTGAGCACAGACAACGGCATCGAGGTTCTGGGTGGAGTCGTAGCTTACTTCACCAGGTTGACGAATTTGCTGACGCGATCGCCCTCAGCGCCGGAGCCTTACCCATAACCCATGCATTCTATTCCCAATCCACCAGCTGAATGCGATCGATGTAGTTGAGGTTGGCTAGCTCGATCAGAATGTCTTGGTAGTTGGTCTGGTAGGTGTTGCCAATGGTCAGCACCTCACCCTCGCCGCAGCCAATACGTCCTCGGCTCTGCGGGAAGAACTGCGCTGAAGGGTCGATGGCGCCCACCGCTTGGGTGTAGGCACCGCCCGCAGGAATGCAAAACTCGTAGTCGAGCGATCGCTTGCCGTCGGCTGGGCCAAAGAGTCCGTTTTCATCCAAACTGCTTAGGTCAAAGGCAATTTTATTGATTGCGCTGCTGTGATCTGCGGAGGGCACGGGCTGGCAGGCGAAGGTCAAGGCAAGAACCGCTGCCCCTAATGGCAGGGCGGCGCTGGAGCGCGAGCGGAGAAATAGGGACATGGCCAACTCCGGTTGAGGGTGCTCAGGCTTGGCTAGGGGCAGTGCCGATGGACTGGCTGATGATGGCTTGGGCCTGCTTTTCAGTCTCGGCCTTGCGCTCGCTGTAGCGATCGGTGAGATAGTCTACTTGATCGCGCAGCAGCAGGGTGAATTTGTAGAGTTCTTCCATCACGTCGATAACGCGATCGCGGTAGGCCGAGTCTTTCATCGTGCCATCGTCGTTAAATTCCTGATAGGCCTTGGGCACCGATGACTGGTTGGGAATCGTAAACATCCGCATCCACCGGCCCAGCACCCGCAGCGTGTTCACCGCGTTGAAAGATTGCGAACCACCGCTCACCTGCATCACTGCCAGGGTTTTGCCCTGGGTGGGTCGCACCGCCCCCAGGCTCAGAGGAAGCCAGTCGATCTGGTGCTTCATCAGGCCGCTAATGTTGCCGTGCAGCTCGGGGCTAGACCACACCTGCCCCTCCGACCACAGCACAAGATCGCGCAACTCCTGCACCTTAGGATGGTCATCAGGTACGCTGCCGTGAATCGGCAGATCGTGGGGATGAAAAAAGCGCACCTCGGCTCCGAAGCCCTCAATGATTCTGGCGGCTTCCTCAGCTAGCAGCCGACTGTAGGAGCGATCGCGCAACGAACCATAGAGAAATAAAATTCTCGGTTTGTGGTCAAAGCTCATGGGATTCCTCTCCATTGAGAGTCTCAGCTTGGTTTTCTGCCGCCTTGGCGATTCACCCAGCCTAGCTAACCGTTGCTGAATTACCCTGCATTCCTCAATACAGCCACACCGGCTGATGCGGGCTGCCGCGATCGCAGCCCCGACAGACGAACCCCCTTCAAGAGCAACCCCCTACTTGTCTAGGTGTGTGCCAATCAGGCAGGCTCCAGTAAGACTAACGCCGTCAAGCTGAGTACTAGAGAGGTCGGCACAAAGCAGGTTGGCGCCGCCCAGGGAGGCTCCCGACAGATTGGCCTGACGCAGATCCGCCTCTTCTAAATTCGCGTTGTCGAGCCGTGCCCCCTGCAGATCGGTCTGAGAAAGGTCGGCCCCCTTCAAGTTAGTATCGCTGAGGTTTGCTCCCCGCAGGTCGGCCCCGCGCAGGTCAACCCCTTGCAGGTTGACCCCCATCAGGTTGCAGCCACTTAAGAACGCTCCAGCTAGGCTAACTCCGCCCAGGCGCGCCCCCATCAGGTTAGCGCCTCGCAGATTTGCGCCTCGCAGGTCGGCTCCAGTCATGTCGCACTGCATCAGGTTCGCACCCCATAGATTTGCCCGCAGGTCTGCTCCTATCAGGTTGGCTCCCATAAGGTTAGCCCCTTCTAAATGAGCTTTGACCAGGGAGGTGCGGCTTAAGTTGGCACCCACAAGGGTGGCCCCAGCCAGGTAGATACCCGCCAGGTCAGCACCAGAGAGGTCCTCATCTTCCAGATCAGCCCCGGCTAGGTGACGGAGCTTGCCCGATCGCAGGGCGGCAATATCTATGGAGTAGGTGGGCACAGAAGTCACTATCGAGGGAGCAGTTCAGAGGAGGAGGGAAAGACGGAGGCTTGGTCAGCCACATCGGGATTCAACAACCCCGACCCCAGGGTAATTTTAGTCGGTATTGTGGGCAGGCTCATACCCTGCTGAAGCCCCATCACCATTAGCCCTAAAATTTCGACAAGTTTAGGATCCCACCGCTGACCGGCCTCAGCCTGGCAGGTGGTGAGAACGTCACTCAGCAGAGACACGTCGACCTCGGCGGGGTCTTTGCCATGGCGAGCCTGGGCTGCCCGGCGCTGAAACTCTGCTACCAGCGCCAACATGCGCGACTCTAGGGGCACCGCATCACCGACGAGGCCAGCCGGGTAGCCATTGCCGTCCCAGCATTCGCCCTGGTGGGCAATGATGGCGGCCACCGCCCGCATACGGGGCATCAGTCGCAAGGCCTGCACCTCGGGAATAAGCGGGCAGCTGGGTCCATCGTCAGCCAGGGCCGCCAGGTCAGGGGCTGGGGCAATGCGGTGCAGCATTCCCGCTAGGCGCAGCCGCTGGAGCTGCCAAGCGGGCAGGTCGAGCAGCTGCCCCATCATTTCTAGAAGCGCCACCACTTCGCTGGCAGCCATAGGGTTAATGGGATCACTGAGATCCACCAGCTGAGCCATGCGCAAAAACGCCTGGAGCTCATTTGAGAGCAGGTTTTGGTCAAGGTCGTCAACTACGTTAAAAGCGAGGTTGCCCTGGAGGTCGTTGCGGCTATTTTGCAGGTAGTGCACTACCTGGGTCACGGTATGGCTAACAACCGCAGGCTCGTCGTGGCGGAGGGCGGGGTTTTGCTGCTTGAGGGTGGCCAGGTGGTCAGCTAGCTGCGCCTGAAGAGCTGGGTTATAGCGACCAATGTGAGCGATCGCCAGCTCCACCGTTTCGCTCACCAGGGCCGAGTCAAAGGTCCAAAACCCGTAAAACTTGCGCTCTAGATCGTGCTCGGGTATCCCAGTCTTACCGTAGTCCGCTTCCGACAGCTCCTGGCACAGCACCATGGCAGTGTAGTCGGGAGAAAAAATTATCAAGTGCCATTCTTCAGCGACCGGATCGTCGTCAGCCAAGTCGACAAGGGCTACGTTCTCACGCTGACTGGTGGGATGGTCGTGAAAGCCAGCCTCGGGCGAGGCCATAATCACAATTTGCTGGGCAGCGTCTGCGATCGCGCTATAGCGATCAGCCTCTTCTAAATACCACTTCCCCCGCTGAAAAGCCGTAACCACCAAGGGGGCCGAGCCAGAGGTCAAAATGCAGTCTTCAAGGGCGTGACAAAGAGCGACCAGGGTGTTTTTGTAGTACACGCCATAGTTGAGTGGGGTCGTCTCTGGATCAGTACGACCATCCACCAACAGCTTCAATATTGACCCCTCCAGCATCGCAATCCCCTATAGTTCTATTGCCTGTAACCCTTGTATTCAGGATGATAACGCAGCCAAGGGGCGGCGGTCAGCCTCAATCGGCGCGCTCAACGCTTCCTCTAAAGGAGCTAACCCTAAGCGCTCTTCTAGAATGTCCATGACCTCGCGACCAAAGTCGTCTGGGTTGCGCTGCCATGCCGTCAAACACACCTCCCCAAAGAACGAGCCCAATGGTTCTGGATTCCACAACAGTTTCTTCGACACCCAGGGCAGATGAATATCGAGGGGGTTGTAGTCGCGCTTGAGAATGTTTTTATCAAAGGCATACTCTTCTAAATGGGTGTGAGGCTGGAGGCCAATAAAGAAGATCGCGGGTTCTACCTTGTCGCGGCCGAACACCTGCTCTAGGGCGCGGTGGTAGGCCAGGGTCTGACGAATGGTCTCGGGCCGTTCGTCGATCACGTTAAAGGAGTAGTTGACCGACACCAGGTCGTTGAACCCGGCTGCCTTAAGGTCTTTGCAGTTTTGCAGCACCGTGCGCAGGTTGTAGCCCATGCGCATTTTGCGCACCAGCTCTTGGGATCCGCTGGTGATGCCGATCTCAAAGTAGTTCATGCCGGTGTCGGCCATCAGCTTGCAGAGCTTGGGCGTCAGGTTGTCGGCGCGAATATAGGCGGCCCAGTGAATGTCGGTCATACCCGCCTCGAGAATCTTCTCCAGCAGCTCTTCGGCATCCTTCATAAACCGGCGAGCGGGGATGAACTGGGCATCGGTAAACCAGAAATTGCGCACCCCCCGCTTGTAGAGCTGCTGCATTTCGGCCACCACCTCATCGGCGGGGTTGATGCGCACCTGCTTGCCCTCAACCACTGTATAGACGCAGTAGCAACAGTTGTGGGGACAGCCCCGCTTAGTCTGCACACCAATGTAGAAATCCTGGTCTTGCAGGTAATAGTCGAACTCAGGCCAAATGCCCTCGATATAGTCGTAGTTGCAGGCGGTTTTTTCGAGCGGAGCGGGCTCTTCGTGGATGAGGCGATCGCGCGGTGTCGTCTCCCCAGCAATGTAGCAACGCTGATCAGAAAAGTCTTTGCCCTGCAGGATCCGCTCCAGCAACATTTCCCCCTCGCCCACGGAGATGATCGTGCCCTTAGGCAGCCGGTTGTGCAGCTGTTCGTAAAACACGCTCACCGCACCGCCACCCACGACGGTCGTGACATTTTGGGAATAGCGCTGGGCCCGCTTAAAGCCACGCTTGATCAATCCCTGGTTGCGCCACAGCTCGGCTAGGTAAGTGGTGGCCATCCGCAAACCACCTAAAGCCCCTCGCGCTTTTAAGAAGAGGTTGCGGGCGTAGAAAAACTCAAAGGCGTTTTGCAGCGGATTGCCGCCGCGACCGCCCACCGGCGCAAAAATCTGAATATCCCGCCAGGAGAACACCAGCAGAGTTGGCCTGAAGTCATCAATGCAGCGATCGAGGGCAGCACCGTAGTCGAGGGGCGGCACGGCACCGAGATCAAAGATGCGCTGTTCCGCGTGGGGAAACAGTTTGTGCACATGGTCGGCCAGGTAAACCACCCCGATGGGGAAGATGGGGTTACAGGGCAGCCGCACGTAGAGCACACGGGCCTGGCTGGCGATATTAGAGGGCATGCTTCTCAGGCTTGACATATAACTTCACGATAACACCGTCTTCTTCTCAGGATAGGAAAAGCTGACAAATCTCCTCTTCAGCAAACCGGGGACTCGTTGGGGCGATTCTACTGGTAGCGGCGGTACAGGCCTTAGCAGGGGAAACCAGGCCGCTCTGAGGTCGCAGAATCGTGGTATAAAAACACTGTTAAGATTTTCCGCAACGCTTTATGCTGCATGTCTCAGACTGCCTTGAGATTTGAGTTAAGGGCTGGCGACGGACAGTGGCATTGGCTAGGGCTCAGCAGTTGCGAAATATAAAGCACTGTGTTCAATTATTTTGAATAGTTAAGGTGCTGTGGGGGTTGGTAGTCGCCTTTACAACAGCCGGGGATCGCGAGGTGTTACGCTTTGCGGGTGATTCTTGCAATATTGCCGTAAAGCATCAATGGCACAAATCCTTGATCCCCTCCCCTCCGATGGCCAGAGCCAGGTGCTCTGCTGCTATGTCAATGCCACCAGTAAGATTCAGATTGCTCGCATAACCAATGTGCCTGATTGGTACTTCGAGCGGGTCGTGTTTCCGGGGCAGCGGCTGCTTTTTGAAACTGTTCCCAAGGCTCTCCTAGAGATTCATACGGGCATGATGGCCAGCGCCATTTTGTCTGACAGTATCCCTTGCGAACGGTTGCAGATCGATGCCCCAGAACCCGCGGGTTTTGAGCCCGCCTCAGGTGATGAGCTTGAGGCGAGTCGATTGGCAGCACCCCTAGATGAACCTGCAACCGCAGTAGCCATTTCACCCGCCAGCTAGTTCGGTAGACTAAAGGGGTGGTGCGCTGAGCCCTGGCTATAGCGATAGCGTTCTGGCGTAGCTTGATAGCGGGCTGAAGGTCGAATTTCTACCTTCCCTATGCCACCAGGGCACAGCTAATGGTGACATTTAGGGACGAGCCGTGAATTTACCTTCATTTCTGTGGCTGTGGCGGATCGCCGCTTGGTCTATGGGTCTTACGCTGACGGCCTATTTCTTGCTGGCTGTTACGGGTGGGGTATTGTTTTACACCCGCTCTAACGATCAAGAGCGATCGTCCTGGCTACGACCGCTGCACATTGTTCTGGGTACAGGGGCAGTCAGCCTAGTCTTGGTGCTGCTCGCCATTGGAGTGGTTGGCACCATAGGGGAGTATGGCCGGCTGGGCCATTCAGTACACTTGCTGTTTGGGTTGATAGTAGTAGCGCTAGTGCTGGCTTCGGCGTGGAGCGCTAGTCGTATTTCTGTGGATCGGCCTTGGGCGCGATCGCTCCATGTCACCCTCAACAGTGCCCTTGGGGTAGCGCTGGCGGCCGCTGGGCTATCGGGTTGGCAGGTGGTGCAAAAGTATCTACCTTAAAGGGGTAAACCCTCGTGTCTAGCCAGTTTTGAGCTGGTCGCAAGGGGCTTTAACCTTAGATCAGGTCTTGGATTGGTATGGTTGAGTACTCACCTTCGGCTACTACCCCCACAGAGACCCAGGTCTTTCATATTTCGCCGCTGATTCGCCTGACGCTGCTGCTGCTCTACCTGGCGCTAATGGGGCCTTTGCCGTTTTTGGCTGATGCTACCGACGCGGCGGTATCGCCCATGGTTTTGGTAGTTGGCATTGGGCTGGGCGGCCTGGGAATTTACGGTGCGCTGGGTCAGCGGGTCGAGGTGGATGGCGACGGCATTCGAGTGGCTTACCCGGTGTGGATACGCTGGCTGTTCCGCGGCGGGTGGCAGCTGCCGTGGCGCGAAGCCCAGGCGTTGAAGCCCCGTTCGACCGGGCAGGGGGGCATCGTATATTACTTTGTCGGGGCCGATCAGCAGGCCTACCTGTTGCCGATGCGGGTGGCGGGTTTTGCCCGCCTGCTATGCCTTGTTGAGACCTACACTGATCTCGACACTCAGTATATTAGACCCCTGGCTCAGCCCTGGATGTACTTTATTTTGCTGGGGTTTACCCTGCTGCTGCTGCTGGTTGACGGTTGGACAATTACCACAGCGCTGCAGATGGGCTAGGCGATCGCTGGCGCTGCTTGCGGTGGGATAGCGTTATACAGAAAAGGCCCATGGGGCCAGGCTGCAGTGAACCGGGCGATCGCCCATCAGACGGTATATTAAACCCAGAGTATTTGCTAATTATCCTCGCGCTATAAGCGGCCCTGCGATCGCTGCGCTATCAACCAGGCTATGACCCTACCGCCTATTCTTCGCCTTGATACTATTACAAAACGCTACAGTCCTCAGTTACCGCCAGCGGTAGACCAAGTTAGCCTCAGTTTGGGGCAGGGGGAGATTTTAGGATTGTTAGGTCCGTCAGGCTGCGGCAAGACCACCTTGCTGCGGCTGATTGCAGGATTTGAGAAGCCTGATGGGGGCATCCTGTACCTGGGCAGTCAGCCTGTGGGTGGAACAACTTGGCTACCGCCCGAGCGCCGCGATGTGGGCATAGTGTTTCAAGACTACGCCCTGTTTCCCCACCTGACAGTGGAGCAGAATGTTGCCTTTGGCCTCCAACGACGCGATCGCAAAGGACGGCAAGCTACCTCCGATCTCCGGCAGCGCACCGCTGAGGCGATCGCCCTGGTCGGTCTAGAAATCCTAACCCATCGCTTTCCCCACGAGCTGTCGGGCGGACAGCAGCAGCGGGTGGCTCTAGCTCGCGCCCTGGCCCCGCGTCCGGCCATCATTTTGCTGGATGAGCCCTTTAGCAACCTGGACGTGCAGGTGCGTCTGTACCTGCGCCAGGAGGTGCGCGACATTTTGCGCCAGGTGGGGGCTTCCTGCGTCTTCGTCACCCACGATCAGGAAGAAGCCCTGGCCCTGGCCGATCGCGTGGCCGTCATGCACCAGGGTCAGCTAGAGCAAATTGATACACCAGAGGCCGTCTACGGGCAGCCCGCCTCGCGTTTTGTCGCCGAATTTGTCACCCAGGCCAACTTTTTGCCCGCCCAACCCAGCCCCCAGGGTTGGCAAACCGAGGTGGGCTGCTTTGGGGTCACCGGTGCTGAGACCGCCCAGGCTGACCTGATGGTGCGTCAAGAAGATATGGCTCTGGTGGAGGATGCTGGAGGCGCTGTGGTAGTGCGCGATCGCCAGTTTTTAGGCCGAGAGTATAAGTACTGTCTGCAAACCCCCTCGGGGCAGTTGCTCTACGCTCGACTGCCCATGACTAGCGCTATCGAGGTGGGCAGCCGGGTTCAAATCACGGTGCCATCTCAGCGGTTGCGCCTATACACTCCTCAAGCTAATGGAACGCACAGCCCGCTTTCGGCTCCTTCTCTGCGGTAGCGATCGCCCCTATACCGCCCAGCACCAGCGTTTTGCAGTATGGTTACGCTTAGATTCTGCAAGTGGTTTCGTGCTGCTTTAGCCCCCTGTTTTATCGTTTCAGGTGATTCCATGAATTGGGTTTTTCAACGCGTTTGCCTATCGCTGACCCCACTGGCGCTGCTGAGCGCTACCCCTACTCTGGCCGCTGCCCCAGCCCTGCCCGGAGCCACCAACTCACTCGTCCCAGAAACCTGGCTAGCCCAAGCGGACACCATCGAAACGGTGCTGCTGTTCGAGACTGAATCTAGAGTGGTGCGCGTCTACCGCAGCGGCACGGGCCTATTCATGAATCTCTATAACAAGGCCACTGATGCGGTAGAACTGCGGGCTGCCCCTACTCAACTCGTGCCTAGCACCCGCGACCAGACGGTTTACAGAGCCGGCGGCGAGGCCCAGCGGTTTGCCCGCATCAATGTGGTAGGCGAAACCGAGCTAGAAATTCTTGCGGCCAACGGTAGCGTTGTGCTCCAAGAGCCCGGCTTTAACCCGGTGGTCAGGGTACCTCTAGGTGCCACCAATTTTCGCGGCAATAACTTTGCCCCCGGCACTCCGGCGCTTGTCCTGTCTGCTGAAGCCGCTCGGCTGCGATCGGCACCGCGTCTAGGTAGCACCATCCTGAGCACAGCGCCCCGTCGCGCCGTAGTAGATGTGCTCGATCGCGGGGGCAACCCAGAGGACGGCTTTATCTGGTATCAGGTCAACTACGAAGGTACCACCGGCTGGGTGCGAGGCGACCTGTTGCAGCCATCCTAGGACGGTCACTCAACCGATTCAGAAATTAAGTCTAGGGTCATGCCCTCGCGAGCCAAACTGGCTTGGGCAAAACTGGCCTGCACCTGACGCTCCAGCTGATCGAGCTGATCGTCGGTGTGGCACGGGTTATGGTGAAACAGCACCAAGCGCTTGACCTGGCTTGCCTGGGCTACCTCAATACCTAGATGCCAGGGGACTAAGCCGGCACTGTTGGGCTCTGAGTAGGCCGCGTCGGCGTAGGTGCCATCAAAAATTAAGACGTCGGCTCCGCTAGCCAACATCAGCAGATTGGGGTCAACGCTCGTTTGGGTAGGGTCGGTATCAGTGGCGTAGACCAGCACGCGATCGCCCCAGCTGACCCGGTAGCCCAAGGCGCTGGTGTGACGGTTCAGGCTCCAAGGTTCTACCAAGACATCGCCCAGGGCGATCGCGTCTCCCGCTGCAATGTTGTGAAAGGTCATGGCGGCGGCCATGGTTTGCAGTGGCTTAAAAAAGTTGGGCCGCAGCATTTGATCCATGAGGCTTTGCTTGATGGACGCCCCGTTGAGGGCCTGGGCACCGTAGATATCGAGCTGAGTCGCCGGGGCAAAAGCTGGGGCAAAGAAAGGAAACCCCTGAATGCGGTCCCAGTGAGTGTGGGTAAAAAAGATGTGGGCGGCCACAGGCTGCTCCTGGGCCATGAGGTGGCGACCCAGCACCCGCAGGCCGGTGCCACCGTCAAAAATCAGCTGTTGGCCACCCACCTGCACTTCAACACAGGATGTGTTGCCGCCGTAGCGCACCGTGTCGGCCCCCGGTGCAGGAATATTGCCGCGCACTCCCCAAAAAGTCAGCCTAAAGGCTTGCGCTGGGGCAGCGGTTCCAGGCTGGGTCAGGTTCCCAGGCTGAGCAGTGAATAGGGCGTCGGAAGGGCTAGCGATGTTGGCCATGCAAATTCAACGTTTCACCAAGTTTAGACGGCGATGCCTTGCTGTGCACCTCGACAGCCAAACTTAGACGGTGGTTTATTGTCACACCTGTAGAGGATCCATTATGAGAACTTCAACAAGTCTACTCTCCAGTTCAAATTTAGTATTTCCCAGCAGATTTCTTTGACGGACTATTCTCAGCCAACGTTTCAGCCATTCGACCGATCTTGGTTCCTGCTTAGAGGTGCTTTATCCACTCGCTGCACACTACGGCATCAAATCGGGAGGATCGGGTAAGTCGTCGTTACTGGAGTCACCATCGCAAACGTGGTACGCGGTGCGCAACCGTTCTAGGGCACGCTGCCCGCGCTTGCGCAGGGTCGCTAGGGATACCCACTCTTCGCCTGCTGCCACTAGCTTGGTTTGCACCTGAGGCCAGGTTAAGCCTTCAACCACCTTCCACTGAATCAAGTTGCGATCGCTTGGCGACAGAGCAGCGAGGGCTTGCAGCACCGAGGCAATAGCGTGGGTAATCATCTCGTCATTAACGGCTGCCGGCCCGCTGCCAGCAGCCTCTTGCTCCATCAGTTCATCAAACGCCACCGCTAGGTAACGCTGGCGATCGCGCTTGCACTCGCGAATAATGTTGTAGGCCGTGCGCCGCATCCACGCCTTGGGCTGGCGAATGTGCTCCTGGTTTTGCTGAGTGTATCGAACGCCGCGCAGATAAGCTTCGACGAAAATGTCGATTTCGGTGATGTGAGCTTGCAGCCCAAACTGCTGAATGGTGCGCTTGATAAAGGCTAGTAGCGATCGAGCATGGGGGTTGTTGGGTTTGAGCAGAAGCTGTACATCATGGTTGAACTGCTGCGTTTCTGACGGAGGGTGAGACGGCATGACTCTGGGTAGATGACCAGCGGTTAAGTTCTAATGTAGCGGCATCAAGTTTTCAAGTTTTCATGAAGCGTGAAGTTTCCGGACAGAGATTCGTGGTTCTCCCAAGACGACTGTGTGACTCTGGTTACAAAGCCGCTCGCCAACCCATCCAATTAGCCGTTCAAATCTGTCTGCCCGAGCCCTTCCAAGCCCGTTTTTCTAGCGGTATAAAATCGCCAACAAGTCTTTGCCACGAATAGTAAATTTACTAGCCCACCACCCATTGTCATGTCCTGATGACATGGATGCCGCGTAGTTTACAAAGGCGCTCTCCGGCGGCTAAAACCATAAGTCCTGAAGGTAGCTGGAATGCGATCGGCGGCAGGCACTACTTAAGATTTAACCGCCCGAGCCATGGTGCCGTAAGCTTCGGCATCGGTCAACGATTGCGGCCTTTATGTTCCACGGCCATTCTTTCAAAACGTCCGCTCAGATATAGTCCTGTACAGTGAGGCAGACTCAGGGCAGAGCGGACCACCCTCTGCGACAATGGGCAGTACTTCTGTCATTGCGATCTGGCTGCCCCATGGCTCAAACCATCACCCTGCACGAATCTCACCTGCAAACCCTCGACCTAACCCCGGCCCAAGAGGTGATCGAGCCGCTGCTGGCAGCGGGCAAGGTGCTCGACAGCGAGCTTGGACTGCGGTTCGTCGTCGATATCAGCCGTGACCCCAGCGACCCCCGCGAGCTGTCAGAGCTGCCGGAAGTTAGGCTGTGGTTTATTCGACTGGACACCCATTACCCCTGGTTGCCCCTGGTTTTGGATTGGGAAGCAGGCGAGCTAGGGCGTTATGCCGCGATGCTAGTGCCTCACCAGTTCAGCCCTACCGAGGGCATTCGCTACAACCCAGAGGGGCTAGAAATTTTTATGATGTCGAAAATTTTTGTCATCGCTGCCTGGCTCAAAGGGCAGGGCATTACCCAGTACACCCGGCTGAAATTTATGACTCAGATGCTGGGCTATGAAATTGATGACGGGTTGTTTGAGCTGTTGGCCTAAGGGAGAGCGGGGAAAGGTTCTGGGTTCGAGATTTAGGCCTGAGGTGCAGTCCTACACCTGCACCTCAGGCCTTACAACCCTGACTTACACCAAGATCTCTGTGGGAGCCGATCGCTTGGTTTCGTAGTAGCGGCAGGCAAAGTAGCCGACGCTGTAGATCAGCGATGCGTCGGTGGCAATACCCAGCACAGCACCCAGACCCGGAATCAGCTCCACAACGCTCAGCCCCGATTTAACCATGCCACCAGTGGTCGATGACAGCAGCCAGATCGCTAGCACTTCGCCACGGCGATCGTTGTCGGTGGGCGAATAGCCGTAGATGGTGGCGATGCGGTAGATCATGTTGGCTTGAAGGGCCGCGACCGCACCAATATCAACCAGGGTGAGGGCAAAGGCCACAGGGGGCACAAAGTTGGTAGCCAAGCCGACGCTAGCGGCTTTGAGGGCGGTTTCGGCCATCACCCGCTGGGCTAGGGTGCGTTTGCTCTCTTGAGGGTACTGCTGACGGAGTTCATCCACCTGCGATCGCACCTCTACCACATTCACCTGACCCAGCGCCGCCAGCAGCACTCTCATGCCGGGTATCGCCGTGGCGTACTGAATGAAGGGCAAACCGACAATCGGGCCGACCACGCTGCCTACGGTAGCCGTCACCGGTTCTAAAAAAGGCTGAAGCCTCGACAACAGAACATTGCCCGTGTTGGCAGTCATGTCATCCAGCACAGTGACGACGGCCTGCATCACCTGGGTTACAGCCTGAAAGGTGTCGCGAGCCTGGTCATTCGGATTGCCGCTGGGGGATGGAGTCGTCACGAAAGGTCGCCTCTGGATCGCGTAGCGTTATATCAATTTGATAGCTGATTCTATAGAGGCGCTGCATCCGTCCTAAGCAAGGTCAAAAGGGCGTAATCAAAAGCTCGCCGATTTTGCCTCGACGCCCGGCCCGGGAGTTGATCGCCCGCGCCGCTAGAATTGGGTGCATCGTCAACCCCTGGTAAAGCTCGCGGATGAACTCGCAGTCGGAGTTGGACAGCATCACCCGTTGCCCCTGACTCGCTAAGGTGCGAAACACCGTCGCCAAGCGCTCTTGGTCGGCTCCGGTAAAGCCGTAGCGACTGTAGCCCGTAAAGCTGCTGGTAGAGCTGAGGGGATGGTAGGGCGGATCAAAGTAGACAAAGTCGCTAGAGGAGAGCGATCGCTCCATCAGCTTTTCGAACGAAAACGTCTTAATCTCGGCGGTTTGCAGCGCTGCCGAGGCCGCCCGCAGTAGCGATGGATCGCAGATGGTGGGGTTTTTGTAGTTTCCCACCGGCACGTTGAAATGCCCCTGGGAATTTTCGCGGTAGAGGCCGTTGTAGCAGGTTTTGTTGAGGTAGATCAGGCGGGCGGCGCGCTCTACGGGCGATCGCAAATTTTGCCGCTGGCGCACCTGGTAGTAGTAGTCCGGGTTGTGGCGGCGCTGGTGATCCCACAGATGACGAATCAGCGTTTCGACCCGGTCGCGCACGCAGCAGTAAACGTTGACCAGCTCGGGGTTGATATCCCACAGCACCGCCCGCCTCGCCCGCCCCACCAGGTGAAAGAACATCGCCCCGCCGCCCAAAAACGGCTCGTAATAGGTGTCAATGGCCGTGGGCAAAAACGGCTCGTACTGACTGAGCAAACGACCTTTGCCGCCAGCCCATTTGAGAAAAGGACGCGGGTGTAAGGTCGGAGGTGCAGAGAGGGCAACTGTCACAGAACTGCCTGAGATCAAATGTACTTGTTTAAAGAATGCCCCAACTATAGCAAAGCTCAGCCGGAGCAACACTCTTTTGTCGTGGGTTAGGATGTAAAACGAGTTAAATTCAGAGTCAGTGCGCTGGGCTTTGCGCGCATTGGCCCCTAAAGCCCTTACTCTGCCGCTATGAAAGATTTTTTTGACAACATCTCTCGCTATCCGCGCTACTTTATTTCCTTCACCCTGGGCGTATTTTTTAATGCCGCCCAGCCACTAGTGCCGCTGCTGAAGCAACCCCCTACGGCGATCGCGCTGATCGGTGCCGTAGTGGCCGGCTTCTTGTTTCTCACCTTTACCCTGCGGGCAATGCTGGGCCTAGGTTAATGCCTTTACCAGGAGTACAGACCGATGCCAAATAATCGTCGCGTTGAGCGGGTAGCTTCTCTAATCAAACGAGAAATTAGCCAGATGATGATGCTCGATATCAAAGATGACCGTGTGGGGGCTGGCATGGTCAGCGTTACCGATGTCGATGTGTCGGGCGATCTACAACACGCCAAGGTGTTTGTCAGCATCTATGGCACCCCCGAGGCCAAAGCCGAAACTATGGAGGGCCTCCACGCCGCCACCGGTTTTGTGCGCAGCGAACTGGGCCAGCGACTGCGGCTGCGACGCACCCCCGAAATCATCTTCAAAGAAGACGTGGGCATGGAGCGCGGCACCAATGTGCTGAACTTAATCAACCAGCTCAGCCAAGAGCGGGCCGCAAAGGGCCTGACCGACGAGTTTTTTGAGGACGACGCGGGTACCTCCGCGGCCGCTACACCCGATGAATCCAACCTCGGAGATGAGGAAGAGTGAACTGGGCGACAGTCAACGACTGGCCCTCTGGTGTAAACACCTCGGCCCGGCTGCCCGCCCCTGAAAGTTTATCCCTAGCCAAACAAGTGGCCCAAATGGTGGTGGTGCGTGCCTCGGGTCACTTGTTTGACCACGAAATTCGCTACCCCGATTGGGAAGCTGACAGCGCCACCCTCACCCACTACGTCGAAGAACTGGGCGTGGGCGGAGTAATTTTGCTGGGGGGCAGCGCCGCCGAAGTGGGGCTCAAAACCCAAGCCCTTCAGACCCAAGCCAGGATTCCGCTGCTGATTGCCGCCGATGTGGAAGAGGGGGTCGGTCAGCGATTTAGCGGTGCCACCTGGTTTCCGCCGCCGATGGCGTTGTCGGCGGTGGCCGATCGCAACCCTGCCGCTGCCCTGGCCTACGCCGAGGCCTTTGGGGCCGCCACCGCCGCCGAAGCGCTAGCAATTGGCCTCAACTGGGTGCTGGCTCCGGTAGTGGATGTCAACAACAATCCCGCCAACCCCGTCATTAACGTGCGGGCCTTCGGCGATGGGCTAGAGCGAGTTAGCGCTCTGACCCAGGCCTTTATTCGCGGAGCACAGACCCAGCCGGTGCTCACCGCCGCCAAGCATTTCCCCGGTCACGGCGACACCACCACCGACTCCCACCTCGATCTGCCAGTGCTGCCCCACAGCCGCGATCGCCTCAGCAATCTGGAGCTGGCACCCTTTCGAAATGCGATCGCCGCTGGGGTAGACAGCATCATGACGGCTCATCTCCAAATTCCGGCGCTGGATGCCCGCCTGCCCGCCACCCTTTCACCCGTTACCCTCACCGGGCTGCTGCGCCAGGATCTGGGCTTTGACGGGCTAATTGTGACCGATGCTCTGATTATGGGCGCGATCGCCAACACCTATGGCCCCTACGAAGCGGCAGTGCTGGCAGTGGAAGCCGGCGCCGACGTGCTGCTCATGCCCGGCGATCCTGAAGGGGTAATTGCTGCGGTAGTAGAAGCCGTGAATCTGGGGCGCATCGACCCAACGCGCATCACGGCCAGCGTGGAACGCCTCTGGCGGGCCAAACAAAAAGCGGCCCCTGCCCTGCTGCCTGACGGGGCTGGTCACGCCTGGGAGCACCTGCCGCCACCACCGGTGAATTTGGCAGCCGTGGCCCAACCCGCGACCCGTCAGCTCGCCGCCGACATACTTGTCGCATCAATGACGGTACAAGGCCAGATCGCCCCCTGCACCGCCGCCGACCCCGGCCACAATATTGTGATCGTCGATGATGCGATCGGCTGTCGCTTTTTAGAGCGCACGGCGGCGGTCCTCACCTGGCCCCAGCGCCACCACTACCATCTCAAGCTAGTCGATACCCAGGGGTGTCAACATTGGCCCCAACACGAGGAAAAATCAGCTGAGCTGGATCTGCGACCCAGCCTGGTGCAGATTTTTGTGCGGGGCAACCCTTTTCGCGGCTCCGCACAGCTTCTACAGCTGGCGACCACTTGGCTAGAGACTCTGCGATCGGCCCAACTGCTGCGCGGGATTGTGATCTACGGCAGCCCTTATGCTCTAGAGCAGCTACGCCCCTACCTCGACCAGGTGCCCCATGGGTTTACCTATGGGCAGATGCCCTTGGCCCAGAGCCTAATTCTGCCCGCTCTGCTACCAGAACCGTCAGCGACTTCTGCCAGCCGAGAGTTCACAGACTAGGTCAGTTGAGTCAGCCGCTTTCTTTTGGGGAACTAACCGCTTTGTCGCAGCGGCAGCTCTATGGTGGCCAGATGACAGCAGCTATTATTCATAAGCAAACGT
Organism: Leptolyngbya subtilissima AS-A7; assembly: GCF_039962255.1. NCBI lineage: Bacteria > Bacillati > Cyanobacteriota > Cyanophyceae > Leptolyngbyales > Leptolyngbyaceae > Leptolyngbya > Leptolyngbya subtilissima. The sequence continues at coordinate 47,825 of NZ_JAMPKY010000012.1, forward strand.
AAAGGCTTATATCAGATTTTTATACTTTTGTTGCCCTGTATTGAGGAAAGTTGGGTGATTACACGATGCTGAATGTATCGCTTGCCACATTTTGGTAAAGTCATGTTCTCCGAGCTATCCCTAGCACCTCGCTATTGCTTAGATGACGAATCACCTTGGCTCAGGGGTATTGACCCGCTGCGCCGCTACTGGATCTGCGTCAACGGCGACCCGCGATCGCTGCGAGTGATGTCGGGGTTAGCCACTCAGAGCGAAGAGGCTTTTCAGCAAGCAATGTGCAGCTTTAGAAGCCTAGCTATTGGCCAAGAACTGACCCTGCCCGCTGGGATGAGCGATCGCCTGACGATTCACTGCGTTGCCCAGAACTGCTATGCGATCGCCGACTGTTCGACCGGGGCCGAGGTGTGGCACCTGTTCGACACCGAATCGCTAGAATCGCTGCTGTTGACGGCTCACCCCGACTGGCAATGTGCGCCTCAGCATTTAAACCTGGGGCGATCGCTGCTCACCGCCGCCTGGGGTCAATCATCGGTGCCCAAAGCTGCCTAGGGCATAGGACCTAGCCGCGATCGAGCTGCATTAGCTCTTGCAGCGATGCCATCAGCTTGATTTCAGCCGACTGGATGGTATCTGCCGCCGTCAGCACAAAGGTCCAACGCACGCCCACGGTGAACAGTAGCGTCTTAACTCGGCCTCTGACCACTACGCGTTGGTTGCCGTCGGCGTCCACTTCGGTCTCAACCTCGACCGGCACGGCGCGCATAGATACGGCTTCGGCTTCCAGATAGGTATAAATGGCCTCGGCCCCTACAATCGGTTCCTCGAAGGGAGCTAGCAGGACGCCATCGGCGGCAAACAGCGCTGCTACAGCACGGTAGTCTTCAGCGTTAAAGCCGGTAAAGTAACTGTCGACGGCAGAGGACACCGTCCCTGGGTTTAAGGGTGCTTCAGCAGTGCGAGTGGCCATGGTCATCCTCCGCGATGAATGGTTTTACGATACGGGGCTAAACCGGGTTAAAGCGTCTATCTCTTGACAGAGCAAATAGAAATTGGGTGCTCTGAGGGGGCGCTGCGATCGCTCGAACGCTGTTTTGGAAAAAGGAATTGGCTAATACATTGGCTCAGGGGTGCTCGCTTCCTCTGAAACGCGATCGCTCGTAAACGGACGTTCTAGGAGAAAATAGGGGGGCTAATTCGCCATCTGTCCTTTACCCCCGAAACTAAGCCGTGACCCAAGCCATGACCGCTGCCACCGTTCAAGATTGGTCAGCTTTCTTGCAGCGCCTCATTCTAGGAGAATCGCTCAGCCAGGAGCAGGCCGAAACCCTGATGCGCGGCTGGCTCAGCGAAGAGATTCCCGAGGTGGTGTCGGGCGGGCTATTGGCGGTACTCCAGGCCAAAGGCGTCTCCGCCGATGAGCTGGCGGGCATGGCGCGGGTGCTTCAGGGGCAGTCCCTCGGCGGCGAAGGCAAAATTCACCATCTCACCCCCTGCATCGACACCTGCGGTACCGGAGGCGACGGGGCCCACACCTTTAATATTTCTACCTGCGTAGCGTTCGTTGCGGCGGCGGCGGGCATTCGGGTAGCGAAGCACGGCAACCGCTCCGCCTCCAGCAAGGTGGGGTCTGCCGATGTGCTCGAAGCCCTCGGCGTTAACCTAGGAGCCGATCCCGAGCGAGTTAAAGCGGCATTGGATGAGGTGGGCGTCACCTTTCTGTTCGCCCGAGGCTGGCACCCAGCAATGAAAGCGGTGGCTCCTCTGCGCAGCGCCCTCAAGGTACGCACGGTGTTTAACCTGCTGGGGCCATTGGTAAATCCGTTGCAGCCCACTGGTCAGGTAATTGGCGTTTATGACGTGGCCGTAGTGCCTGCCATGGCCGAGGCGCTCAACCAGCTGGGCATTCCCCAAGCGATCGTGCTCCACGGCCGCGAGCGGTTGGATGAAGCCGGTTTGGGCGACAAAACCGATATTTCGGTAGTGGAGAACGGCCAGGTCACGAGCGCTGCGATCGATCCCCAGGCTCTGGGCTTAGCGGCTGCGCCCCTCAGCGCTCTGCGCGGCGGTGAGGTTGAAGAGAATACCGCCATTCTGACCGCCGTGCTTCAAGGCAAAGGCACCCAAGCCCAGCAGGATGTGGTGGCCCTAAACGCGGCCCTGGCGCTGAAAGTGGGCGAAAAGGTAAAAGGTGAATCTTTGGAAGATTCCCTTGCCGAGGGCATCAGCCTGGCCCAAGACATTCTCGCCAGCGGAGCTGCCTGGGATAAGCTGCAAGCCCTAGTGACGTTCTTGGCTTGAGAGTTCTGATGCTTTGACTCCGCTTAGTTAACGGAAACTCAGCCGTCCGGGAATTGCCAGCAGGGGATGTGCTCGACCCGACGGCTGCCGCAGGCGCAGGCAATATTTTCGTCGTCCGAAACCATCCAGGTAGCGTCGCAATCGCGGCAGTGGCAGAGGATGTTGTTCAAATTGGCCTGGGCCAAGCCAAAGCGCCAGCGCTCTAGCTCGTCGGGGGTGAAGTGGGAAGGGGAATCGGCCATGGAGCAAACGAGGGAAAAGGAAAGAACGAAGAAGGAACTGAATTCTGGTGGTAAAGGCTAAAAGCCTGCATTATTCCTCACCCATTCCAGCATGATGTCTAGCTTGCGGGCCACGATCGCGCCTGCCAAAAAGCCCATGCCGTGGCCCACCCACGACTTGCCTCGCTGAAGCGGCAGCAGACCCCACAGGGCGCTGCCGTAAAGCAGGCCGACGACCACAGCGGCGGTGATCGCCCCTGGGCTGCGTTCAAAGTAGCCCCGCAGCAGCAGGTAGCCCAAGTAACCAAACACCACGCCGCTAGCGCCCAGGTGGCGGGTGCCAGGACGGCCTAGCAGCCAAATGCCCACGCCGCTAAACACCCAGCAAAACACCGTGACTAGCCCCAGCACCTCTAGCCCCTGAAGCAAAATTACGGTGCCCAAGATGACTAGGGGGCCAGAGTTGGCGGCCAGGTGGCCAAAGTCGCCGTGGAGCAGGGGAGCCACCGCAATCCCCGGCAGCCCATCCAAGCTGCGAGGGGCAATGCTGAGCTTGTTGAGTACCCGTCGCCCGGTGACGAAATCCACCACGGCCAGCACCCACATCAGCGCCAGCAGATAGGCCAGCAGCGAGATTCCCTGACGAAAGCCATCGGGCAACACGATTTGGTCGAAGGAAAACAAGGCGATCGCAGCCGCAACTAAACTCACGCCCTTCAGGCTAGCACCTGGGCCAACACCGGATTCAAGTATTGGACTAACTGCGTGCCATCGACCCCCAGCTCGGTGCGATCGCAGGCGGCGGCGCGAGCCCCCTGACCGTGCCACCAGGCTCCTACCAACGCCGCATCCAGGGCTGCATCCAAGGAACTGTCGACATCTGCGGCCATTGCCTGAGCCAGCAAACCACCAATTAAGCCGGTCAGCACATCGCCGCTGCCACCCCGTGCCAGAGCCGGGGTGCTCTCGGGCACGTACCAGATTGTGCCGTTGGGGTGGGCGATCGCCGTACAGGCTCCCTTTAGCAGCACCACCGCGCCACTCTGGGCAGCAGCCTGCTGTGCTGCCGCGCCGCCGTCTTCGGAGTTCTCTAGCTGTTCAGGAAACAGCCGCTTAAACTCGCCTCGGTGGGGCGTTAGCACTGTGTGAGCCTGCCGCTGCTTCAGGGTCTCAATGGTGCCTAAATCCGCTAAGAGGTTAAGACCATCGGCATCAAGCAATAGAGGCACGGGGCTCTGCAAAACGGTTTGCACGGCTTCCCTAGCGTGGCGACTCAAACCTGGCCCGCAGGCGATCGCGCTATAGCGGCTCAGATCTAAAGTGTCGGGCAGATGAGCGATCGCCCCCTCGGTTTCTGGACAGCCCACCACCAGTGCTTCAGGAATTTGAGCCACTATCATCAACCGCAGCGACTCGGGTACCGCCAAGGTCAGCATCCCCACCCCGCTTGCTCTGGCCCCCAACGCCGCCAACAAAGCCGCCCCAGCATAGGGCTGTGACCCTGCTACCACCAGCAAATGCCCCACTCGGTACTTGTGAGTATTGACTTGGCGAGGCAGCGGCAATCGCTGCCGGATTGCGGGCAGAGTCGCTCGGCGAACAGTAGGCAGCGCTGCGAGTACAGCTGCGATCGCCGTTGAGGGAATATCAAAGTCAATGAGATGAGGCTGCCCCAAATACGCTAGCGCTTCCTCTTGGCAAAACGCTCGCTTCCACAAGCCCAGGCAGAGAGTGTGGGTAGCCTGCACTGCTATACCCAACGCCTTGCCAGTGTCAGTGTGCAATCCTGATGGCAGGTCAATACTGACTACTGGACATTCGGCCGCGTTGATTGCCGCTACCGCGTCGGCCATGGTCCCCTCGACCGAGCGATCTAGGCCAAAACCAAACAGTCCGTCGATGAGCACATCGTAGGGGGCTAGCCCTGCCACCGTCTGCACTACCGGAATATTCAAATACTCGACAAACCGCAGATGGTCAGCGGTCAGCGGCTTCAACCGTTCGGCAGGACTGCACACCTGCACTCGATAACCTTGGGCCGCCAATTCCCGAGCTACCACTAAGGCATCGCCACCGTTGTGCCCTAGCCCTGCCACCACAGCAATCCGGGGGTAGTGCTGGAGCGGAAACTGAGCCACCAGCCAAGTGGCAATGCGGCCCGCCACCTTTTCCATGAGCGCGGCCACGGGCATACCGGCGTCAAACAGGTGACCCTCAATGGCCCGCATTTGCTCGGCGGTGACGATGCGATCGAGAAATTCACAGCTCATAGGCCCATCAAACCAACAATAGGCGACACAGCTTTAGTAGGGCCGATCGCCTATCAATCCTATTGTTTTAGTGCCCAGCAGTCTCTATCGCTCAAAGAAAACCCGGCTATTGCCCAGGCCAGCTTGGCGATAAAAATCATTCCAACGGTTCGCCAGCCCGCGATCGGCAAAGGGGCCAACAGCGACGTGGGGACCCCGGGGCTCTGTGCGCTGCTGCACGCGATCGGGTGGGGTTCCTAGCTGAATTACCTGGCTACTTACGGTGCCCAAGTTTGAAGCGTCGGTGGGAATGACCACGTAGTAGGGCGCGCTAGCCGACTCAGTCATCGGTGGAGCTGCCGTTGGCGGCGCCATGATTTCCCCAGCGGGAGGTGCGGCCGGCACGCCATAGTTGAGCTCTTGTCCAAACTCCACATTTCCTGCGGTCGAAGGCGCCGCGGCGACACCCGGCGGCAGGGCTGGCACAGGCACAGCCGTCACCGCAGCCTGAGAGAACGCCGCATCGGGCAGGGGCGGCAAATCGCCGTTGGAGGCGTAGACGTTGTTAGGCAATGCAGACGTTTGAGAATAGTAGGGCACAGCAGCAGCCACCTGGGCCATCTCAGCCCTGACCCCCAAAGCCCCCAGGTCAGTAATGCGCTGCTGAGCATTACCGGTCATGTTAAACCGCCCTGCCTGAATCACCGATCGCCCCTGAAACGAGGTGCGAAAGGCCGTCGGCTCCACCAGACGCACCTGGCTTAGCGTGGCCTCGCTGGTGTCGCCAACGTAGATTAAATACTGCTGGCCGCTGGTGGGCACCTGCTGAGGCATAGCCGTCCCAGGCACGGGCACCGCTCCAGCGGGTAGCGGCGGCACAACTTCATAGCCCTGAGCTCTACCTTGGGACGCTGTGCTGATTACCGCAGTGGCGGCGATCGCTACCATCGCTACCATTTTTAGGGGCAGCCTGCGCCCGCAGCTACTCCATAACCCCAACAAACTGTTCTGCATTGCCATCACGACTCCTGCCCATTGCTCGTATGGTGAACCGGTAGACGGTCAAGCATCAACGACTTTTTGCCCGTCCTCTATATGCCTTGAGGATGTTAGCGCAGATTTGAAAAACCGCATCGTTCTCGTCCGATCTTTTGGTCAGCACAGACCGCACCACCAGTTGTGTGATTCAGATCACCTGTTACAGGCTGCAACATCACCCGGAAAGGGGCCTGTGAGTCACCTGTGGGCAATGTGACATTTCTTACGATAGAGACAACTCTGCAACAGTAAGTGCTATGGCTAATCCCTGCAGCAAACCCCTCAAAAACAATCCGTTTACCACCCAGCGCGATCCACACACGGGGGAATGGCACGTGGTAAAGATTCACCCCAGGAGTCGTCGATAATTCCTGGGGATGACCATAGCAAGAATTCTGATCAGACCGCTGCACCTGGTCAGACTCATTCCTCTGTCCTTAGTCGTGTATCTGCGATCGAGAAGGAAGTAAGTCTTCAAACCGCTTTGACCAGAGCCAGGATCGCTGGGCTATAGTGTGGGCTCATTCCGTCTGTAGCGGAACACCACCTACTGCCATGCGCCAACTTTATCCCCCCATTGAGCCTTACCATGCCGAATATCTAGCGGTATCAGAACGGCATCGGCTTTACGTAGAGCAGGTTGGCAACCCCGAGGGTAAGCCAGTGGTGTTTTTGCACGGCGGGCCTGGGGGTGGTAGCAACCCCACCTACCGACAGTTCTTTGATCCTGAGCGCTGGCGCGTTGTGCTGTTTGACCAGCGGGGCTGCGGCAAAAGTTTGCCCCACGCTGATTTAGACGACAACACCACTTGGGCTTTGGTCAGCGACATCGAGAAAATTCGCGTTCATCTAGGCATTGACCAGTGGACCGTGTTTGGCGGTAGCTGGGGCAGCACCCTAGCTCTGGCCTACGCCCAAACCCACCCCGATCGCTGCCAGGGGCTAATTTTGCGCGGCATTTTCACCCTGCGCCAGCGAGAAATCAGCTGGTTTTACCAGGAAGGAGCCAGCTTCCTCTATCCCGATGCCTGGGAGCAGTATCTCGCCCCCATCCCTGAGGGCGAGCGCGATGATTTGGTCAGGGCCTACTATCGCCGCCTCACCAATGACAACATTGAAGAACGACTGACTGCCGCCCGCGCTTGGGCTGTGTGGGAAGCCAGCACCAGCAAGCTCGTACAAGACCCCGGACTGCTGCATCACTTCGGCGCAGACGAGTTTGCCATCGCCTTTGCCCGCATCGAGTGCCACTACTTTATCAATCGAGGCTTTTTCGAAACCGACGATCATATCCTCAGCCAGGTAGACCGCATTCGCCACATTCCCGGCGTCATCGTGCAGGGTCGCTACGATGTAGTGTGCCCCGCTACTACCGCCTGGGAACTGCACCGAGCCTGGCCCGAAGCCCGGTTTGTCATGGTGCAAGAGGCCGGCCACTCAGCTATGGAGCCGGGCATTGCCAATGCGCTGATTGAGGCGACGGATGAGTTTGCGCGGCGGTGAGGGAAGTAGGAGAGGGAGAAGATGAGGAGGTTGAGGAGAAGGGGGATGGGGAAATATAGATGCTGAGTGGATAATTCAAAATTGAGAATTCGAAATTTTTCCTTTTGCATTTTGAACTTTACACCTCCACCCGCCTACCCATCCACTCTCCCACCCATCCACCCGCTTAACCCCCCTCCCTCGCTACCCCAACACCCGGCGCGCGATCCACCGCTGCACGCTCCACAGTCCTCCGGCAACTATGGCCCCTAGCCACAGGCCTCGGCCTAGTTGGGTTTGTCCGTCGAGCAAGCACCATCCACCCAAAACAGCTAAACCCAGGGTGCTGCTCGCTACGGTAGTCAGCATGGCCCGCAGGGCATCGTGGGTAGCCACGAATTGGCCGGCTAAGTCGTCTGAGGGTGCACTGGCAGCTATGGTCTTCGAGGCAGCCTGAAATGATTCGTAGTTAGCCACCTCGACCTGATAGTAGGTACCTAGCTCGTCATCCCGCAGAGCGGAGACGGTGTAGAGACCAAACTGCTTAGCCTGGGCGATCGCGTCGCGAATCTGCCGCCGGGTGGCAATTGGCCTCAGAGCCTCAAACACCGACTGGCGGTAGACCCCGGTTTTAGCCATGGTCAACACGCGATCGGTGAGGTCTAAAGTAGAGGAAGAGGCGGCATTCACGGGGTTCATCCACTCTTGGGCCAGTCTTCGACCAACGCACAACTTGTACTACTTGATAGTACGAAAAAACCAGCGATTAACACACCATTACGAAGTGCCAATTGCCCTGACGATATCCAAGTTGGCGTCGGCTCACCCACGCCCTTAACCCATCCAACTCATCAGTCCATAGGCTAGGGCTGCACTCCCCAACGGCACCGTAAGGTTGTCGAGGCCATAGAAAGAGAGCGTTTCTAGCAGGGTGGCAGCGATCGCCACCACCACGGCCGTTGCCCACACCGCCCCGGTGAACCCCGCTGTCAGCCCCAGCACCAGCAAGACCACCAGCAAGCTAGCCAGGGCCATGGTCAAACTGCCCTCCCAGCTCTTCTGGTTACCAAAAATCTTGTAGGGATGGCGGCCAAAGTTTTGCCCCACCAAGGCGGCCAAACCATCTCCCCAGGTCATGACCAAAATGCCGAGGGCAGCGTACTGCGGTAGACCCAAGGGCCAGAAAACCGCCGTCAGTACCCCAATGCTGACAGCGTAAAAAAAAGTACCTAAACTGTTGCGACCAACACCGTCAACCCCCGGCAAAATCGGCAGCCGGTACGACAGCAGCGCCACGCCACTAAACACGACTGAGGCCGTTATACCCATCCAAGCAGGAGTATGAAGCCACCAGGCTAGCAAAATCACGTGACCTGCCCCAATATGGACGATTTTCCGGGTAATTTCGGTAGCGAAGCGGCCGGTGCGACGCACCCCTTCAGCCACTCCCCCAACTACTGCCAGCCAGGCGGCTACCAGTCCAATTTGCACAAGCGCAGTAGCCATCATGGCAGGGGAAGCAAGTATAGTGGTGTGGGACTTCTAGACCTTACTACACCAACTTCCTATGGATAAACCTTATAAGCGAGTGCTGCTAAAACTTAGCGGTGAAGCCCTCATGGGCGACATGGATTATGGCATCGATCCTAACGTAGTAGAAACCATCGCCACCGAAATTGCCGAGGTGATTAAAGAAGACATCGAAATCGCCGTGGTGGTGGGTGCCGGCAACATCTTTCGCGGCATTAAAGGCTCGGCCGCTGGGATGGATCGGGCTACCGCTGACTACATCGGTATGATTGCCACGGTAATGAACGCCATGACCCTGCAAGACTCGCTGGAGCGCATGGGGGTGCCGACCCGGGTGCAGACGGCGATCGCCATGCAGGAGGTCGCCGAGCCCTACATTCGCCGCCGCGCCATTCGCCACCTGGAGAAAAACCGGGTGGTTATTTTTGGGGCAGGCTCCGGCAATCCCTTCTTTACTACCGACACTACTGCCGCGCTGCGGGCGGCGGAGATCAACGCCGAGGTGGTGTTCAAAGCAACCAAGGTTGACGGCGTCTACGATTCTGATCCTAAAATTAACCCTAACGCCAAGCGCTTTCGCACCCTCACCTACGGGTATGTGCTGCAAAACGATCTAAAAGTGATGGACAGCACCGCGATCGCCCTCTGTAAGGACAACAACATCCCTATCATGGTATTTGACCTGTCGGTGCCTGGGAACATCAAGCGGGCGCTAATGGGCGAATCTATCGGCACGATTGTAGGAGAGTCTTGTGATGTCAGTTGACGATATTTTGCTCGAGACCGAAGACCAGATGCAGAAGTCTATTAGGGCGACTCAGAACAACTTCAACACTATTCGCACCGGGCGCGCCAACGCCTCGCTGCTCGACCGCATTGAAATCGATTACTACGGTGCCCAGACTCCCCTCAAGCAGATGGCCAACATCTCCATCCCCGACTCCACCACGCTGATGATTCAGCCCTACGACGCCAGCAGCCTAACCACCATCGAAAAAGCGATCTCGCTATCTGACGTGGGCCTGACTCCCAACAACGACGGCCGGGTAATTCGCCTCAACATTCCGCCTTTGACCAGCGAGCGCCGCAAAGAGTTTGTCAAAACAGCGGGCAAAGTAGCTGAAGAAGGGCGCGTCTCCATTCGCAACCAGCGCCGCAACGGCATCGACGCCATCAAAAAGCTAGAAAAGGCCAGCGACATTTCCGAAGACGAGTCGCGCGATGCCCAGGATGAAATTCAAAAGCTCACTGATAAATATATCGCTCAGCTCGACGAAGCCTTAGCAGCTAAAGAGAAAGACATTATGACCGTGTGAGATTCTGCAGTAGAGACGTGCTTGATCGCGTCTCTACGGAATATTTCTATGTTGCGCATTTCGGTCTAACAAAGTAGGCAAAGTGCATGGGGTATCCCTCGGCGTAGAGCTTGTCGACTTGGTTTTGAGCAATTGCCTGACTTTGAAATACGTCTAAAACGGTTTCTCGGCCGTTGGCGTAGCGAACGCAAAGTTCCCAGATCATGGTGATTTCCCTAATGGCAGTTTGAGGCGGTGATAGTGGCAATGGGGGACCTGTCTTCACAATTGCTTCATGCAGGCCGAGTGTCTTCATCCTAGGTTTATCCCTTGAGGATGTACTCCGAGAAATCCACGAACTTAAACTGGAGACCTGCCGACGCCTTTGGGCTGAGCAGAGCTAAATTCCCTCGCCCCGGTTGACGCTCCCCAGCAGCCCTGTTAGATTGCAAATACGTTTCAGTTCACCCGCAACCATGATCGCGTCCGTAAGAGCATTTTATTTTTGGTGGCAGCCGTCGGTTCACAGGTCGTGAGCACCTTTTGTGTTGCCAACCTTGTGAACCGTGGAGCTTACCCTCTGCGGTTTTGTTTTTTGGTTTAATTCGTTAGCCCTGTTCTCTTTAGCCGCTATGCAAACTTTCACCACCAATTGGTACTACGGATTTTTTTACACCACCGGGTCAGGCTTGTGGTGATAGGTTCTCCTATGCCCTTTACCTGACCCGGAGCCACAAGCTTCGGGTTTTTTGTTTTCTGCTGCGATCGCCCCGTTCTTTATCCCACTTTTTTTCACTATGAAAGATGCTGTTTTGACCCGTAAATCAAGCCTTGAGCACCGCTCGGTAGTGGCTCTCACCGATACCATCACTATTGGCGGTGACACCCTGCTGATAGTGGGCGGCCCCTGCGCCGTCGAAAGCGCCGAGCAGATGGAGCAGGTAGCCCGCCATCTGGCCCCTACCCCCGTTCAGGCGCTGCGCGGCGGGGTCTTCAAGCCGCGCACGTCACCCTACGCCTTCCAGGGCATGGGGGAAGCCGGCCTGCGCATTCTGGACGACATCCGGCAGCAGTTTCAGATGCCGGTGATCTCCGAGGTGATGGCGATGGATCAAATTCCATCGATGGTGGCCCACGTAGACGTGTTGCAGGTGGGCAGCCGCAACATGCAGAACTTTGACCTGCTCAAGGCTCTGGGCCGTATCGACAAGCCGGTGCTACTCAAGCGCGGGCTAGCCGCCACGATTGAAGAATTTGTTATGGCGGCGGAATATATTCTCAGCCACGGCAACCCCAATGTGATTCTCTGCGAGCGGGGCATTCGCAGCTTTGATACCTACACCCGCAACGTATTGGACCTGGGGGCGGTGGTAGCATTGAAACAACTCACCCATCTGCCGGTGATGGTAGACCCCAGCCACGCGGCCGGTAAGCGGGAGCTGGTGCCCAATCTGGCGCGGGCGGCGATCGCGGCTGGGGCCGACGGGCTGATCGTCGAGTGCCACCCGGCACCCGACGAATCGGTGTCAGATGCGCGCCAAGCCCTTACCCTAGAGGAGATGGTTGCACTGGCTCGCAGCCTTGACCCCATTGCGGCAGCTCTGGGAAGACGCTTGGCTAAATCAGGGGGCATTGGTACCACCTTGAAGGAGCCCGACCGGACTCTAGAAAGCCCAGTGCTAGCCGCTTAAAGCGGGCTCATCAGCATTCACAATGGGTGCCATTAGCAAAGTCCTCTGTCAATGGGCTTCATATTTTGTTACAACATAAGGGGAATTAGGTTGGTAATAACCTCTATGTTTGGTGGCTTTACCGGGTTTCAGTCCAAAGGATCCAATGACTTTGGCGAAAGGATGATTAACTCTGTGGCTACCCAGTCGCTGCGTCACCTGTTTAGCCGCAGCGATGCTGTGGAAGTGTCGGTGCGCTGCTCTCCCTCTAGCAAGCTTCTTCAGGGCACCATCGACAGCTTTCGGATGGAAGGGCGCGGCCTTGTGATTCGCAAAGAATTTGAGGCCGCCGAGATGATGTTTGAGACCGATACAGTGTCGATAGACGTCGGCTCAGCGATCGGCGGCAAAATTCGCTTGCGCCAGCCCACCCAGGCAGTAGCCCAGGTGACCTTAAACGAAGACGCCATCAACCGCTCCTTTGAGGCCGAGCTGGTGCGCCAGCACCTTGAAGGGGTGACTGATGAGGCGGTCACCTCGCTCTCGGGGGGCGATCCGGTCACTTTCCGGGATATCAACATCACGCTGCTGCCTGACCAGGGCGTCAAGATTACGGCTAAGACCGATTTGCCCAACCACAAGGATGTGCCCATTCAAATGTCGGCCCAGGTCACGGTCGAAAAGCGGCGGCGAATTATTTTTGCCAACGCAGAATTTTTGCCCGAGGGCGTTCCCGAATCGCTGACCTCGATCTCGGAGACCCTGACTAAGGGCTTTGCGGAGGTGCTCAACCGTATGGTCGACCTAGAGCGCTTTAACCTTGACGGGGTGCTGCTGCGGGTCAACCGCTTAGAAACCCAGGGCAAACAGCTGGTGTTTAGCGGCTACGCCCAGATCGAGCATTTCCCCGGCACGATGTAGGGGCAGAGAGGTTCGGGGTTTTAGGTTTACGGTTCAAGGGGTGGCCTCGTACCCTGCACCTTGAACCGTAAACCTACCAAGGCCAGTATCATAGTTGGGTTCTTGGGTTAGGGCATCGGCGCTATGGGTAACTGGTTTGCGGCGGGGGGCGTTGTTATGTGGCCGCTGCTGCTGTTTTCGCTGCTGACCCTGACCTTTGCCATAGAGCGAGGCTGGTTCTGGCTGCAAATTGGCCGTCAGCAACAGGGGTTGGTGCCCCAGGTGCTGAGCACCTTTAGCCAAAACCCGCAGCGGGCGATCGCTAAGCTCAAGCAGCACCAGCAGTTACCCATTGCCCGCATCTTTCTGTCCGCCCTCACCCTGGGCGATGCCACTCCCGAAGAGTTTCGCTTGGCTCTAGAGAGTGCTGCCCAGGCCGAACTGCCAGTGCTGAAGCGATTCCAGACCCTGTTTGAAACCGTGGTGGGGGTGGCACCGCTGCTGGGGTTGCTCGGGACGGTGCTAGGCCTGATGCAAACATTCTCGACCCTGCGCCTGGGCGATACCGGTGGTCCAGCGGCCAGCGGCGTAACCGCTGGGGTAAGCGAGGCCCTGATCTCGACGGCGGCGGGGCTGGTGGTAGCTCTGGTGGCGCTGCTGCTAACGAACCTGTTTCAGGGGCTATACCGTCGCCAGAGGGCATTTATTCTAGAAGCGGGGGGCAAGCTGGAGATTCTCTACCGCCGCGCTCAGCGTCAGGGAGCGATCAGTTCCAGCGTCTACCTGCCGGGGAGCCTGCCGTGAGGGATGAGGGTTTTGGGATGTCGGGTTCAGTCCACCGCGTGACCGTAATTGTGGTCGGGGCCGGGGCGGCGGGGCTGTTTGGGGCGATCGCCTACGCCGAAGCCAACCCTGGCCAGTCCATCCACATTTTTGAGGCGGGGCGCGAACCCCTGGCCAAGGTGAGAATTTCCGGCGGTGGGCGCTGCAACGTCACCCACTCCTGCTTTGAGCCAGCGGTGCTGGTTAACCACTACCCGCGCGGCAGCAATGCTCTGCGCGGTCCCTTTAGCCGCTTTCAGCCCCAGGACACGGTGGCCTGGTTTGAGCAGCGGGGGGTGCGGCTCAAAACGGAGGCCGATGGCCGCATGTTTCCGACCACCGACGACTCGGGCACCATCGTCGACTGCCTGCTGGGAGAAGCCCGACGACTGGGCATCAAAATTCACACCAGCCAGGCGATCGCCCAAATTCACCACGACGACGATGGCTTTTGGCTGACGACCCGGGCTGGGGCCGAGTGGCACTGCGATCGCCTGCTGCTGGCTACGGGCAGCAGCCCCGGCGGCTATCGCCTGGCCCTCAAACTCGGGCACGACCTGGTGCCGCCCGTGCCCTCACTATTTACGTTCAACGTCCCTGACCCGGCCCTGCACGACCTGGCCGGGGTTTCGGTCGAGACTGTTCACCTCAGCCTGGCGTTGGAAAATTCCCCGGTACTCACCCAGAGCGGGCCACTGCTGATTACCCACTGGGGCCTGAGTGGCCCAGCCGTGCTCAAGCTCTCGGCCTACGGGGCGGTGGGGCTACACGGTCAGCGCTACCGAGCGACGCTGACAGTGAACTGGCTCCCGGCCCTCAAGCAAGACCAAGTGCGGCAAAAGCTAACGAGCCTCAAGCAAGAGCAGGGCAAACGACAGGTGGCGGCGTTTTCGCCGTTTCCAGAACTATCGCGGCGGCTGTGGCAGTACTTGGTTCAGCACCGGGCCAAGTTGACCACCCAACTAAACTGGGCTGACCTGTCGAAGGGGCAGCTGCAAGCCCTGGTGACGGAGCTAACCCGAGGGCAGTATACGATTGCAGGCAAAGGCGTTTTCAAAGACGAATTTGTCACCTGTGGCGGCATTCCCCTGCCTGAGGTCAACTTCAAGACCCTAGAGAGCCGCCGCTGCCCAGGGCTATACCTGGCGGGAGAAATTCTCAACGTCGACGGCATCACAGGCGGCTTCAACTTCCAAAACGCCTGGACCACCGGCTGGCTAGCTGGGCAAGCGATGGCAAAAATGGGCTAACCATTGAAGACGACGCTATTCTTTTCCGCTCAACGGTTGGCAACGATGTCACCATTGGCAATAAGGCGGTCGTAGTCGATGTAACCTTGGCCGACGGCACTATAGTTCCACCAGGTAGTATTGTCACCAATCAAGAGCAAGCCAACGCTCTAGAGAAGAGGTAGTAGACGGATCGCTGGGCCTATCAAATCTCGGCAAGATATAGGCCCAGCGATCGCGCCCCTGTTTCTATCCATCACGCTCTCAAACAGGCTTAGGGAGCGCAAGCCCTCATCGATCAGGCAGAATTACCCCTTTGGGCTAGAGCAGTATTAGGGCTAGCGGAGATAATGATGCTGGAGAGATAACTGTTTGGTGCGATCGCGGCTGCCCCCACAAACCCTCAAAGAGCATTATGGTGTACTCAGACAACCTAAACTTTCTTGATGAGCAAGACGTTTAAAGCCAAGTTAATGAGTCTAAGCTTTAGCGGGTTGCTACTTCTGACCGCGTGCAATAACCCTCAATTACCCGCTATCGACCAATCTGGTACCAATACTCTCAGCGAAACCAGCGAAACTTTGAGCGAAGATGCCAACAACCTGCGCCGGGGCAGCGGAACGCAAATCATCGCGCTAGGCGATAGCATCACAGCAGGGTTTGGCATTGGCCCTGAGGCTGCCTACCCAAACTTGCTCAGTCAAACCTTAGACTTACCCGTTGTCAACCAGGGCAGAAGTGGCGACACCACGGAAGCCGCGCTAAATCGTTTACAGCAAGATGTCATAGAAGCTGATCCTTGGTTAGTCATTGTCGGGCTAGGCGGCAACGACTACCTCAGGCAAGTTCCACCTGCCAAAACCGAGGCAAACCTGCGGCAAATTGTGACCCGCCTGCAACAAGCAGGAGCCATTGTAGTGATATTAGGTATGGATATCAGCTCTTTTAGTAGCGGCTACGAAGGGTTGTATCAGCGAGTAGCAGATGATACTCAAGCCCATCTTATTCCTGGGATTTTGGAAGGTCTAAACGATCCGCGTTATCTATACGATCAAATTCATCCTAACCAAGCTGGGCAGAGGATTTTAGCAGATCGCATTGCTGAAGGATTGCAGCCACTTTTACAAGACGTGACACTGCCTCCCAACTTATCCAATCAGCGACAAAATTAAAATGATGGGTGGCAACTGAGTACTCTGGACTTGCTGGATCTTTAACACCGTTTCGGTTCAGAGTCAGTGTTATCTGCTCTACGTTTTGGCAGATTCTCTCATTAGTAATAAGTTGAACCTTAAAGACACCATCCTATTGGATGGGGCGTCTTTCGGTAGTATTTAGGCTTGAGTTTTGCTTAAATATGCACCTTAATTGCGATGGCATTGGGCGTACGCTTACGTTTAACTGAAATAGTCATTGCTCTAGCCGCTGTACTCTTAGCGATCGCCGCCATGAAAACTTTTTCTGAAGCTCTTGCCATTGGCAAAGTAACCACTGCTGAGGCCCTAGATATTTTTGACAGTCTTGAGACCGTTGCTGTCAGTGACATGATTGGCTCATGGCGGGGGGCAAGCTTTCTTACCGATCATCCTCTCGATGGTGCTCTCGAAGCCTATCACTGGCACGGCAAACGGTTTGAGACCACAGAGCACGTTCACCCACTTGTCTTTAAGACCGCAGATGGCAACACAGCCAGCGTCAATCCAATTTGGATGTTGCCACTAGTTAGCTGGATTGATCGATTGCCAATTCCAAAGTCAGAGGCGATAGGAAGTATTTTTCAGGCTAGCCTTTTTTTGTTTTCCACTAATCAATCCTGTGCGCGACTTCGCCCAGTCACCTATCGGGGTAAGGAGACCGCAACGATGATTTATGACAGTCTCCCAATTAACGATATCTTTCGCAAGGTGGATGATCGCACGGTGCTAGGCTTAATGGATTTGAAGGGTATGGAATGCCCGTTCTTTTTCGTGTTGCAGCGGGAGTAAGCTTAGGCAAGAAAAACAGTTTTATTCATCAAATATGTGAGTATTTCTTGACCTCCCAAAAACAAGTAATTGCAAAATCCAGTTTATTGAATTAAGCATTCTTTTCCATTTTTTGCTCTTCTATCTTCGTTCTTTTTCTACACCCCTCTACCTTCGCCCTGTGGGATAAAGCCAAAACTCTAAGCCTTTACTGAGCCACGGCATTACGGGATAGGTCAGCAAAGCTGAGACAAAAATCACCGAAATGAGCAGGCCCAGCAGTGGCGGCAGCCCCCCCAGCAGCGGTCCCAGCAGTCGATTGGCCAGCAAAATTAGCGGGTAAACTGCCAAGACACCCAGCACTACCTGTTTGTAGTAAGGGGGCGAGGGCAGTGGCGCTGTCATGCCGAGGCGTGCTTTGGGCAGCGTAAACCATAGCTCTAGACCGCTGGGAAGCTGCTGCTGCGATCGCGCCGCAATCAGTCCATAGGATTGATCCATCCAGGCGCGGTAGGTGGGCGATATTAGCCAGCGGCGCAGGCGATCGTAGCTCTCGAACTTGATAATCACTACGTACTCGGGGTGAGTGTGGTCGCGGGGGCGAATAATCTCAACCCCCAAAAAGCCTTCAAACTGCCTAGCATCGTGATTGATGCCCTTCGTCCAAGCTTCGTAGGCATCGACCTTGCTGGGTTCAACCACCTCTGAGATCACCAGAGTAACCGGGCCAGACTGCGGCTGTGGCTCTTCCATGGGTCAAGGTAGATAAGTCGAAGAAACCTCAAGAATACAGAAAGCCCGAGGTTTCCGCCATGCACCGTCCAACGTGTTAAAGACTAAGACTATTAGTCTGCCAAGCCCGAGGTGACCGGTTGGTGAGGGTTCAAGCTTCAGGGTTTAAGGCCGGTCGTAAACCTTAAATCCTGAACCCTAGACGCTTAGCTTACTGGAGCGAACAGAACTTTCTGACGCGATCGAACTCAGGGTCTTGCCAGGAGTAAGCAAAGTGGCTCACTGAGGTAATTTCAGGATTCGATCGCCGCAGCGCTTCCATCTGCGTTTCTAAAGCCGGTCGGTTGTAGGTAGCCTGCCCCCAAATGCCGGCCAATGCTGGAGTCACAGTGGGGGAGGTGCCGCTAGGAATCATCGTCTGCACCCGACGTATCCCATCCAAAATACAGCCCGTGTTGCCGCACACCGCGTAGGCCATTGGGTGCCAGGTCATCCAGGTGGGAAAGCGCTCCCAATATTGCAGGCGCGAGTCGTAGCCACCGGTACCCACCGTTTGGTTGCCCTCTGGGAAGAACACCGCTCCGGATTGAATGCCACTGCGCTGCACCTGTTCCCCAGCGACCTTCACAAAATCCACGACCCCCTGCACGGCGTGGGCCACACTCAACTGCCAGAGTTCAGCATTCAGTTGGGGGCGCAAGCTGGCTGGAGTAGGCGGCGCCTGACCCGCTTGCAGCGGCGGGGATGGGGTACGGCTCTGCCACAGCGGTTCGGCCTCGTTGGGGTAGAGGTCGCGCACCTCTTGAATATCGCGATCGACCAGGTGACCCCGGCTGATGTAGCGGCGAATCAGCTCTTGCCCCTGCTGGTTCACCGCCCGGCGAAACAGCGCATCTCGCGAGGCCTGACCATAGATCCAGAGGTCGTCAACGCTGTCGGCCACGGAGTTGGAGCCAACACCCCGAGGGTATCGCACATAGTCGAATAACACACCGTCAGGCTGTCGCCGCAGTATCGCCCCCAGTAACCGGCTGTAGTCATCCTGGGCCTGAGTATTGTAGGGGTCAACAAAGACCTCGTCAGGGTTGCTAGAATCCCCGGCTTTGGCGTAGGTATAGGTGGTTTGGCCGCGACCATTGAGGGCTAGCACCTGCTCGCGATCGCTCCGCAACCCGTAGGAATAACCAAAATTCAGGGCAAACACCCAAGCATCAACTCGCAGCCCTCGCTGGCGACCCGACTCAATCGATTCAGCCAGTAGGTCGCGGCGCTCGTAGCCAGGGGATTGCACCACCGAGGGCCACACAGTAGGGTTGTCGCCCTGGGGCAGCAGCACCTGCCCACCATAGAAGGCTTCCACATAGACCTCGTTGTAGCCGAGATTTACGATGCGATCGAATAGGGCATCGAGAATGCCGGGCTGCAGGTCGCAGGGGTAAAGGCGCACCCACACTGCTTGGCGCTGGGGCCAGGTGCGGCTGCGACACTGGCGCAGGTCCTCCGTGTGCTGACGCACCATGGCCTCGTACTGCTGCTGGGCCGCACTATCACCCTCCAGGGCAGCTTTGCGCAAATTTTCTTTAGCTAGAGCAGCCTCTTGGGTGACTTGGCAATAGGCGTTGAGTGCTAGCGCTCGCTCCATACTGCTACCCGGCAGCAATCCCAAACTAGCCAATCCAGCGGCTAGAGCCAAGCTCGGCACTAGCAGTGGTTTAGCCACCCACTGCAGCGAACTACGGAGCCGAGCTGTAAAAGAATGACTAACCATAGGTGCGACGAAAAAGGAGTTGTGCCGAAAGCCAAGGTAGCGTTTAAACCACAAAGTGACCCTAGGGAGTAGTCAGTTTAGGCCAGTGCTCTCTGAGCACCCAACGCCAGCCACAATATCGAAATTGGCTCAGCTTACCACTAGTTGTGGTAGGCAGCCCAGATGGAGACACTAGATTAATTGACTTAGCAAAAGAGTCCTGGTCGGACTGCACATTCTCTTTCTGCCCAAAACACCTGTAGCTCCCATGCCCGGGCAGTACCGTTTACTTTTCTTCCCCCGGGAACCGATCCTCCTCTAGGGGAAGCACCATTGAGGGGGAGAAGGTATCAAAATCGAAGTCGGGCAGGTTAGCCAACAGCGCCTGAAGCTTCATCCGTTGAATGTAGGGCCAGCCGCCGTTGATTTCGATATCTCTTAGCAGCGCATAGAGGTGCTGGCGGTTGTCGGGCAGCGCCTCATAAAAAAGAGTTTCGCAGATGTCGCGGTGACACCGCTCTAGGAGCCGCAGCAGGGCCAGCAAATCGGTACTGTTGCCCTTGCGACCCAGGGCAGCCTGATCGATGAGGTCAGACAGCTGGCTCAAATCTTTGGATAGACTGTCGCTGCGATCGCCGGGCGGGTAGTCAGTCATGGGTCTAGCTAGAGATTTTGTTAGATAGCTTAACGTTAGCGGTTGGGTTGTCAAAACCAGCATCAGCACGGGTGAAGCTCTGATTTAGCCTTAACTCTGAAACCCTTAGCCCAACTGGGTTTACCCCAAGATACCAGCACCTCGACAGTACCGACCCGATCTTCTAGGAAAGAGTCCCAGAGCCATGTAGAATGCTTACTTGAGGCTTTACTGGCTGAGGGCAGGCCCAGCGTTGTTGCCGGGCTAGCGAGCAAAATTTAAGTTGTTCGCCATGGTTTCGCGCCAGGGCTATCTGGCCAGCGCCATAGCAGCCCAGAGCTGACGGCTGTCGCATTATTTGAGTAGTTTGACAGCGCCTTTTACATACTAAATTTTGAGGTAGACCATGAGGTATCGCGCCCTCTTAGTTGCGTTCTTGGCCATCTGCCTGAGTGTACTGACAGCCTGTAGCGAAGCGCCCAGTGCCACCAGTAGTGTGCCGCTAACCTATGACCAAATTCGTAACACTGGCCTGGCCAATAAGTGCCCCCAGCTTTCAGAAATGACCCGAGGCAGCATTGCCCTTGACAGTGGCAAAACCTATGAACTCGTAGGCATGTGCATTGAGCCCACCGCCTACTTTGTGAAGGAAGAAGCCTCCAAGCGCCAAGAGGCGACCTATGTGCCCGGCAAGGTGCTAACTCGCTACACCTCGAGCCTAGACCAGGTACGCGGCGATCTGACTGTAGATTCTGACGGTAGTCTGCTGTTCTCTGAGACCGGCGGCATGGATTTCCAGGCTATTACCGTTCAGCTTCCCGGTGGTCAGCAAGAGCCTTTCCTGTTTACCGTCAAAGGGCTGACTGCTAAGTCCCAGCCGGGGCAAAGCGCTCTAAACAGCTCTATCGACTTTGAGGGTGACTATTCAGTGCCCTCCTACCGCACCTCTAACTTCCTCGACCCCAAAGGCCGCGGTCTAGCCACTGGCTATGACAGCGCCGTAGCGCTACCCGGCAGCGGTGACAGCGAAGAGTATGAGAAGGAAAATGTGAAATCCTTTGACGTCGGTCAGGGTCATATCTCCCTGCGAGTGTCTAAGATCGACAGCGCCACTGGCGAAATTGGCGGCACCTTTGAAGCAGAGCAGCCCTCTGATACCGACATGGGCACTGCTGAGCCAGTAGACATCAAGGTTCAGGGCGTTTTCTACGCCCGTCTTGAGGAAGTCTAAGCTTGTCTTAAGCTAAACCCCAACAATTTCAAAGCTGAGGAAGGAGTTATGCTCCTTCCTTTTTTATTGCCCTCTTTTCCACCTATAGCTACTCCCCTGCATCCAACAACCCTACCTGCACTAAATTCCTTGCCTCATCGAGAGTCACCACAACGGCCTGCCCAGAGCCGGGTACCACCCCAGTCAGCGCCGTGATGTTGACCTGATGGGTAACCATCACAATGACGCCCCGGTCGGGCTGGCGGCGCAGATAGTCGCGAATTTGGGCAGTTTGCTCGGCGGCAGGGCTGCGATCGCTAAAGAATGAGTTTAACGGCTCGAACGGTTCCACTGGCCCTAGATCCATCAGCGTGGCGGTGTCGAGCGATCGGCACCACTGGCTAGACAAAACCTGCACCACAGCAATGTCTCGCTGTCGAAACGCTGCCCCAATGCGCCGCGCCTGGTCTTGCCCCTCAGTAGATAAATTGCGCTGGGTCGTACAGTCATCCAGACGAAAATTAGCCGGGTCACCTGTGCCTGGGGCTAGGGCGTGGCGCAGCAGCACTGCATAGAGTTGCCCATCAGCCTGCTGGAGGTGCTGCCAAACAGTGGCGGGCTCAGGACGAGGCGTTTCTAGTTCTACAGCAAGATTTTGAGGTGCCGTTAGGGCAGGTACTTTCAGGGCCGGGTTTATTGGTTCAACGCCCCTCGTTGGGCCTAAAGAGCATCCTTCTATAGCAAGTGCGAGCAACCCGACACTGCACCAAAATAGCCTAGGGTGCGACGGTTGCAGCGGTTGATGCGTTGGGCGTCTGACCATAGCAACCAAGACTGATCTAGATCACACCTTCACCTTACTAACGTCACCCTTGCTAAGGGAGGCTATCACCATGGGCATCGGTAATTAGAGGGATATTACTTATGTCGCATGAAATCCCCCCGTTATGGCTTCTTCCCCCACTTATTCTGCCCAAACCGAACTCCTCACCGGGGGCGATCGCGTCCAGACCAGCCTGCGTCGTTTAGCTACTGCTGCCGCCGCTGTGGTCGGGCTCTCAGCCATGGCCGGTGGCGCATCGGGTAGCACCCCCGGCATCCCCAACGGCACCTATCTCTACGGTGAGTCGCCAGTGGCTGATACGGTGGGGGCCATCTACTTTGTATTTGAAGCTCAGGAAGGCCGACTGAATGGAGCCATCTATCAGCCCTCGTCGTCCTTTGACTGCGTGCGCGGCACAGTAGGCAACGGTGCCCTTGACCTGGTAATCACCGATGCCTACGACCAGAGCGAATCAAGCTATTCGGTAGCGATGGTAGCCGATGCTAATATCGCCAGCAGCAGCGGCGGGGCCGGGGTAACTGAGCTAGAGGGCCTGCATGCGATCGCCACCCTCTCGGAGCTAGACCAGCAACTGCTGGCCACCTGCACCAACCGCTAGGCTAAGAGCTAGCTTGTAGAATCAGTTTAGGGCTAGCAAGTGGGCACAAACCCTACCAGTCCTCTGCGCTCAAGAGCATCATTCATTGATGCCGACATGGGGTTAAACCAATGGTTCAGGCGTTATCTCAGCCGTACATGACCTTGCAGGAGTTTTTGGCCTGGTTGCCAGAAACCGGGCGCTACGAGCTGCACGATGGAATGGTAGTTGAAATGCAGCCGACGGGGGCACATGAGCAAGTAGTAGGTTTATTGAACCGCAAGTTTAATGTTCTCCTAGAGCAGGAAAACCTCAACTATTTCATACCCAACACAGTATTGAGCAGCCCTTGGGCTATGAGAGTAGCTATAAGCCAGACGTGCTATTGGTAGATACCGCCGCGCTGGCCCAAGAGCCTCTGTGGAAGCGGGAATCGGTGCTTACCCTGGCCAGTTCGATCAAGCTCTTAGTGGAAGTTGTCTCAACCAACTGGCCCGATGATTACGCCCGTAAGTTTGAAGATTATGAAGCCATGGGCATTGGTGAATACTAGATTGTGGACTACCTGGGCCTAGGCGGTCGCCGCTACATTGGCAATCCTAAGCAACCGACCATTACTATTTGCCGCTGGGCTAATGGCGCCTACGAAACTCAGCTTTTTCGCCAGAAAGACAATATTGTCCCGCCAGGAGTGCCGAATTTGCGGCTAACGGCCAACGAGATCTTCGAAGCGGGCCAGTAAATCATTCAGCAGAACTCTAAAACATAAAGGGCGGCGAGGAAATCCTCGCCGCCCTTTGTCTTGTTGTCTAACCCTTTACAGGTAAGACCTTAGTAGCGGTAGCCGCTGCTGGTAGCACCGGGCTTGTGCACGATGAAGCTAGCGATCTGGCACTGCTTGACGTTGTCAAAGCCCACCACGCGGATGTAGCAGTTGGAGTACTCAGAACGGCAGGCCTGCACTTCGCTCAACACTTCTTGGGTAGAATTGGCATTGAACAGGGGCAGTTTCCACATGGTCCAGTAATACTCCTCGGGGTTCGAGGCTTCGTTGAACTCAATAGCGGGGAAATAGCCCTGCTTCAGGATGTAGGCAATTTGCCGCTCGATTTGGGCATCGGTGAGCGGGGGCAG
Organism: Leptolyngbya subtilissima AS-A7; assembly: GCF_039962255.1. Classification (NCBI taxonomy): domain Bacteria; kingdom Bacillati; phylum Cyanobacteriota; class Cyanophyceae; order Leptolyngbyales; family Leptolyngbyaceae; genus Leptolyngbya; species Leptolyngbya subtilissima. Next base: position 71,401 of record NZ_JAMPKY010000012.1, read on the forward strand.
GTAAGACATCGTTTCAAAACGACGCTCTTTGGGCAGAGTTTTCATAGGTCCTCGTTAGGTTGACTAGGGTGCGATCGGCTGACGCCGTGAACTAAATGAATGAGCAACAGAGTTGAACTCAATCGCCTACTCAGGGGAGGGGTCGCTGTCAGCCGTGGATTCTTGCGGGACATCAGTGTCCTCAACAAATTCTGAATCTACGGCGTGTTCGGCATCTCCGAGCTGGGTAATGCGCTCTAAATGCTGGCGGCGGTGTTCCATATTGGCCTGCTGAATACTGGTGACTACCATCTCGGGCAAAAACTCGCAGATACCCTCTGCAATGTGCTGCCGCACGGTCATCACCCGAATCGCCAGGTCTGCGCTTTCTTCCAGCAGGGCGCTCAGGTAGGCTTCACCATCCTGGAGCGCTTCCTTAGTCGAAAACGCGTTGAGCCAATAGGCACGGGAGGGGTTGGTTTCCTTGAGCTGATCCAGCACCGTTTTCACGGCCTGAAAAGTCAGATAGCTAGTGAGCACCTTAGCGGTGTCTTTAGCTGATTGCTTAAGGTCCATCGGTGTCTCTCGAACGATTGACGTAGACCCCACCATGGGGGCGGTTGGTAGCCCTGATCTAAGCCCGAATGGTTTGAAGATTCGGTAACTTGTGCAGCATTCCAAAAAATTTTGAGACCCTGCAAATCGGTGAACTGCCAACGCGCCCTGAGCCGTCGCCCAGCGGGTACCGCAGTACCCAACTGTCATCTAGATGGTGTCAACGGTGTCGAACTCGAACTTGATTTCCTTCCACAATTCGCAGGCGGCAGCCAGTTCGGGCGACCACTTGCAGGCTTCGCGGATGATGTCGCCACCTTCGCGGGCCAGGTCACGGCCTTCGTTACGGGCCTGAACGCAAGCTTCTAGAGCTACGCGGTTAGCGGTAGCACCCGGCGCGTTACCCCAGGGGTGGCCCAGAGTACCACCACCAAACTGCAGCACGGAGTCGTCGCCGAAGATTTCCACCAGCGCGGGCATGTGCCACACGTGGATACCACCGGAGGCCACAGCCATGACGCCGCCCATGGAAGCCCAGTCTTGGGTGAAGTAGATACCGCGAGACTTGTCTTGCTCGATGTAGTTTTCGCGCAGCAGGTCAACGAAGCCCAGAGTACCGGCACGATCGCCCTCTAGCTTACCCACAACGGTACCGGTGTGAATGTGGTCACCACCGGACATCCGCAGGCACTTAGCTAGCACACGGAAGTGAATACCGTGGTTCTTCTGACGGTCGATTACAGCGTGCATGGCGCGGTGAATGTGCAGCAGCACACCGTTGTCGCGGCACCAGTGAGCCAGGCTGGTGTTGGCGGTAAAGCCACCGGTCAAGAAGTCGTGCATGATGATGGGCATGTCGAGTTCTTTGGCGTACTCGGCCCGCTTGATCATCTCTTCGCAGGTGGCGGCGGTGACGTTCAGGTAGTGACCCTTGATCTCACCGGTTTCAGCTTGGGACTTGTGAATGGCATCGGCCACAAACAAGAAGCGATCGCGCCAGCGCTGGAAGGGCTGGGAGTTGATGTTCTCGTCATCCTTGGTGAAGTCGAGACCACCGCGCAGGCACTCATACACGGCGCGGCCGTAGTTCTTCGCCGACAGACCGAGCTTGGGCTTGATGGTGCAGCCCAGCAGGGGACGACCGTACTTGTTGAGGCGATCGCGCTCTACCTGAATACCGTGGGGAGGACCTTGGAAGGTCTTCAGATAGGCCACGGGAATGCGCAGGTCTTCGAGACGCAGGGCGCGCAGGGCTTTAAAGCCAAACACGTTACCGACTAGGGAGGTCAGTAGGTTGGTAACCGAGCCTTCCTCAAACAGGTCGAGGGGGTAAGCCACATAGCAGATGTACTGGTTGTCTTCACCGGGCACGGGCTCGATGTCGTAGCAACGACCCTTGTACCGATCCATGTCGGTCAGTAGGTCGGTCCACACCGTAGTCCAGGTACCGGTGGAAGATTCAGCGGCCACAGCAGCAGCGCACTCTTCGGGCGGTACGCCGGGCTGGGGAGTCATCCGGAACGCCGCCAGGATGTCGGTATCCTTAGGCGTGTAATCCGGGGTGTAGTAGGTCAGTTTGTAGTCCTTAACCCCGGCGCTGTATCCAGCTTTTGATTGAGTCGTCGTCTGAGAGTAAGACATGTCTCCCTTCCTGTGAATCTAAGAAATCCCTCAAGCGAACCCCTGCAGCCTAGCCACACACAAACAAGCTTCCTCAGTTAAGGAAGCCTCTGCTCAGCCCAAGCCCCGGTCAGTCCACGCTAATTTGAGACGAGTAGAAATACTAAAGCACCCTCAAAACCAGCCCTCAAAACGGCTAACCCTGCAAATGCTTTTAGTATTTTTAATTACCGTATGGTTAGCATACTATCAGCGATTGGATAAGTTTAATTTTGGAAGATCTGTATACATTCATAACTAAAAACTATGAATCCAGATGAACCTAGGTGTGGGTTTCTCAAGTTCTTTGAAGCAAGCCGTGTTCTAGGCCCCGACAGTGCTGGCAGGTAAAATCTCCCCAAAGACTCCGCTCTCTGAAATTGTCGATATACTGTAACGCTTGAGGTGCCCAAACCCTTGATAGTCATCCATTAGGGGCTATTGCACGCCACCGCAAACCGTGGGGAGAGATTATGTTAAGCCTGCTGGTTCTATCGTCGCTAACGCTGTCACCGGGAAGTTTTCATCAGCCATCCCTTACCCTTGGGGAAACCGCTCCGCGTCTATCACCCTTCGCTCTCGACGCCCATCGTTCCCCGGCCCCTGCGATCGCCCAAGCTCCCCTCACCAGCGATTATCGCGTTACCGCCCTACAGCCCGACTTTACTGGCGACCTCTGGGTCGGCTCCTGGGCAGGGCTATCTCGCATCAACCCCGAAACCGGGCAAGTACTGCAACGCGTCAGAATGCCTAGCCGCACCCTAGAATCTCTAGCCCAAGATCGGGTCGGGCGGATTTGGGTAGGCACCTATGACGGCCTAGTACGGGTCGACCCACGCACTAACGTCATTACCACTCAAAACTTCACCCTGCCCTCTAACCGGGTGCTGTCGATGTTGGTAGACAGCCGCGGCTTTCTCTGGGCCGGTACCGATCGCGGCCTAGTTATGATCAGCCCCGATCGCGGCCTGCTCATGACCACCGTGCAGCGCCTGCCGGGGGTGAGCGCCAACGCCCTCGCCCTCGACGGCAACAACAACCTTTGGGTTGGCACCCTCAGCGGCCTGGTACAGATCAATACGGCCAATGCCTTCCCCGTTCGCGAAGTCAGCGACCTGCCCGGCGGCGCGGTGCAGTCGCTCACCCTCGGCCCCGAGGGAAATCTCTGGGTTGGCACAGCCAGCAGTCTTTTGGTCGTAGACCCGGTGCGGTCTGAGCTGGTGCGATCGGTGGGGACAATGCGCGACAAAAACGTGCAAACGGTCGAGTTTGACCAGGCCGGAAATGTTTGGGTGGGCACCACCACAGGTCTGTTTAAGATCAAGCCCGACAGCGGCGAACTGCTGGGTCAGGTGCCATCTCTGCCCTCCGGGCGCATTCTGTCACTGTCACCCAACACAGGCAACAAGATCTGGGTGGGCACCAGCGAAGGACTAGGCTGGGTCAGCCTAACCACGGGCGACGGCAACCCTCACTGGGGCTTGGTGAGCCCTACCGTCGTTCAAACCCGCTAAAGATTCTAGAAGGTCCTAATATTTGCGGAGTAGCGTCAGGCGGTGCTTAACCGCTGCCAAACCCTGTGCCTCGCTGCACTATGATGAACCGCTCGCCTAACCCAAAGCTTTCTGACCAAGGCAATGTGCCCGAAGGATGCGCCGTGGCTAACTAAGCGTTCCATGGATTACGGCTCAAGCGTAGGTTAGGGAAATCTTGTCAGCTTCGACTGGGCCTGACGAAACGCTACATGCAGCAATCAATATAGTTACGTAACCGCGTAAACCCGTACGGGGAAGGTGCCGAAGTTCTGGACCTTAACGGGCACGGCGTGTAGCTTGAATTTTGACTCGGGAAGACTTTCGAGGTTGCACATGTGCTCAACGATGGGAATATCTGCACCCAACAAGATTGAATGCACAGGGCGATGGCCATCGCTAGTGTCGTCAATATTGAGCGAGTCAATGCCCACCAATCGAGCACCAGCGGTTTTGAGCCACTCTGCCGTCGCTGCGGTTAGAAAGGGATGCCCCTTAAAGTATTGGGCTGTACGCCAGTGCTGAGACCACCCGGTATGTACAAGTACAGCTTTGCCCTGAACCGCTGCCCCTGCAAACAACTCTGGGCCGATCGCCCGTTGCGCTGGGTCAGCCCGAAACAGTAGCCCATCGACATCGGCGATGGATTCTAAAGGCAGTTCTGATAAATCTTTGCCCTCGGCATAGCGATGAAAGGGCGAATCGATGTACGTACCGGTGTTGGCCGCCATTTCGATTTTGCCAATGTGGAAAGTGGTGCCTTTGGCGTAGTGGGCCTGCGAGGCTTCTCGGCTGAGAAAATCGCAAATGATGGGGCCAGGAATACCTTCGTAGGTAATCATGCCGTGCTCTACGGTGTGGCTCAGATCGATCAGCATTCTCTTTTCTCTAGCAATAGCTATAGCAGAATGCTAAACCGAGGAAGCCTTTGCCCAGCAGCTTCTAGGCCCCAAAATTAACCTTAAAGGCGAGTTTCCAGGTATTGCCCAATCATAATCTGTTCTCCAGCACGGGAAATGACCGTTTGGCGGGTGCGATAGCGCTGGCCAATCAGCCGTAGTTCCTCTTCAAAAGAGGAGTCGTTGTACTGGGTTTTGAGCACCAGGGTGCGGCTGTCGGTGAAGTGGTATTGGGCGGTGACAGGTTTAGAGGTAGCAAAGCCGCGATCGCGGTACAACGTCGTCCCCCGCACCCCAAAAATGGTACTGCCAGCCACGGGCTTTTTGCCAGTGCCCACGTACTCGCTTTCCCAAGTGACGGTGGTGCCGCAGATTAGTGGCTTTTGAGGATCCAACTGGTGCAAGGTAGCAAGTTCCAAAAGCTGATCAGCCCCAGCTTCTAGAAACTCGATAGTAATCTGGCTCACTACTTCCTGAGTTTCGCCGCTTTTGAGGGTGTAGTAGCGACGCTCCGAGCGCCAGTCTCCGGCAGTGTCTTGAAAAAAGGCTTGCACCAAAGGTTCGGCCAAAATGCGGGCAACATCAGTGGAGAGGGGCATAGTCAGCCATCCAAAGAGAGGGACATGGAGCAGCAAAAGTCAATCCGAAAAAGTAAGATTGTTAAACTTCTTAACTTTAGTACCTATCATAATAGGCTGGCAGGCGTCCGACAATGACCCAAGCGGGTGATTTAGCCAAACTTGTCGCCTATCCTACGCAGTCTCACGGGAGATTCTGTAAGCATTAATACTTAAGGCTGGAATGCGTTGAAGGCAGGGTCTTAGGCGGTTGATGAGAGCCTCCGCAAACCCTGGTACCGTAGGAGGTAATGCACTCCTTTGGGCTAACAGAATGGATTTAGCCGACATCACCTACTTTTTCAACTGCTGCATTGGCCAATGGTCGATTGAGCGCACCTACCACTACATTGCCCAGCAAGATGTGGAGCGATCGCACACCGACTTTCGCGTCGATGCCATCACCCCCGAGCTGCGGCGCAAAGTGCTAGCCGACAACGGCTACAACCAGATAGATAATATCGACCAGCTGCCCGGCTTTCAGCTCGCCTTCCACACCGTGTCTGACAAAGGCGAAGAAGTCTCTCAGGAGCTGCGAGCCCTATTTGTGCCCAAGCAGCAAGAGGGGACCATGCTATCGGGAGATTATTTGCGCGATCGCGCCTACGAAGAAGACCGCCCGATCATCTCCACCTTCACCTACAACCAGAGCAACCACGAACTGCTCATGACCACCCCCTACACCCGCGTGGTCTCCGTCGACTCCATTCTGCTAGTCAACCCCAACATGCGCATTCGCCGCATTCTCAACTACCACCGCCCCGCAGAGGGAGATGCGTTGGATAGCCTAGCGCTGGTTGGGTTTGGCGTGGAGCAGAAGGTGGAAGGGTAGGCGGGTAGATGGGTGGATGGGTAGATGGGTATTGAGGAAGGTGAGGGGGTAAGAGGGTGAATGTTGCTCACAGGTTGATTGGCAGAACAGAGGTTAAAACCGATGATCGGTTAGTCCTTTCCGTGGGGTGAAGGGCGGCGGAACGCCTTTCTCGATGGGGGTCTGGGGCCAGCGAAATGGCCCCAGCAGTAGATGTGGCTTTGACCCAAATTGTGCACCGCACGCCTTCTCAGCCATAATATCGAGTCTCGTGATGCATTGCTTCGCGAATGCACCCTACTAGCTCCACTCTTTGGCCGAAGTTTCAAAAAATCAAATTTGGCAGATCTGAGCAGCCTATGAAATAATGAAAGACTGTGTATTATTTCTGCCCGCCCTATTTTCAGGTAAACAGTCATGGCTAAAGGCGTCCGCCTCGTCATAACCCTAGAGTGCACCGAATGCCGGACCAACCCCGACAAGCGCTCTAACGGTGTATCGCGCTACACCACCCAAAAAAACCGTCGTAACACGACCAACCGCATCGAACTCAAGAAGTTCTGCACCCACTGCAACAAGCACGCTATCCACAAAGAAATCAAGTAATTAGTACCCATGGCCTATTTTCGTCGTCGAGTATCTCCAATCAAGCCCGAAGACCCGATCGACTACAAAGATGTCGATCTGCTTCGTAAGTTCATCACCGAGCGCGGCAAAATTTTGCCCCGCCGCATCACTGGCTTGACCGCTAAACAACAGCGGGCACTCACCACAGCCATCAAGCGGGCGCGGATTATCGCCCTGCTGCCCTATGTGAATGGGGAAGGCTAGGCTAGGCTAGGGATGGCGATCGCTAGGGTGTTGGCTTGGTTGACAAAGGAACGTTAGTCGAATTTAAGCACCAGGGGCAGCCCCGTCTAGGGGTTGTCGATCGCCCCGAGGGCAAAAAGAACTGGGTAGTGATCGACGAGCGCGGTCAAGCCCACACCCTTCATCCCCGCGACCTCACCTATGAGGTCAGCGGTAACACCTATAAACCCACTGACATTGGTCCCTTCGCGACCGAGGCTGGATCATATATTGATCCCTCCAGCCTAGAAATTGCCTGGGAGTTCTTAATTGAATCTGGAGAATCTGCTGACCCAGCCACCTTGGCAGAGCTGCTGTTTTCTGACCAGAGCCCCACCTTTTGCTACGCAGCCCACCGACTGCTAGTAGAGGACAAGATTTTCTTTAAGCAAAAGGGCGATCGCTACGAACCTCGCCCTGCTGCCCAAGTTGATGAGCTACGGCTACAGCTCGAACGCGAGGCCCAGCGCCAGCACGAGTGGGAATCGTTTATCACCAAGGCCCGTCAGGCCATGGCGGGAGAGACCGTCGGGTGGGAAAAGAGCGATCGGCCCCGTCTCGAAATCCTCGAGCGCCTGGCGCTGTTTGGCGACGAGTCGAGTCAGCGCACCCAGGCCGTAGAAATTCTTAATGCTCTGGGTACTAACCCGACAGCGGCGGGTGCATTTGATACCCTAGTGTCACTGGGATTGTGGAGCGTCCACGAAAACCTGGCTCTCAGGCGCAGCCAAATTCCTGGTCACTTCTCTGAGGAAACCCTTACCATGGCGCAGCAGCGTCTCCAGTCTCCGCCGCCTGACCCCGATGCCCACCGCGTAGACCTCACCCACCTCAAGGCCTACACCGTAGATGACGCCAGCACCCAAGAAATTGACGACGGCTTGAGCTTAGAGACTCTAGGCGATGGCACCCAGCGTATCTGGATTCATATTGCCGACCCGACCCGCTGGCTTATGCCCGGAGACGATCTGGATTTAGAAGCTCGCCGCCGCTGCACCACCGTTTATTTGCCCACCGGCATGATTCCCATGTTCCCGATGGAGCTGGCGACCGGGGCTATGAGTCTCATTCAGGGCCAAACCTGTTGTGCCCTCAGCTTTGGCATCACCCTGACAGCCGATGGCGATATTCAGGATTATCAAATTCACCCCACGCTAATTCGTCCTACCTATCGGCTGACCTACGACGACGTTGACGAAATGTTGGAGCTGGGCATTACCGCTGAGCCCGAGCTGCAAGGGTTAGCCCACTGGGCCAAGGTGCGAGGCCGGTGGCGGCTCACCCAAGGGGCGATCAGCATCAACATGCCCGAGTCGAGCATCAAGGTGTCTGAGGCCGAAGATGACATTGTTATCGAGGTCTTCAACGACTCCACGGCCCGGCAGATGGTGGCCGAAATGATGATTTTAGCGGGAGAAGTAGCCGCTCGCTATGGGCAAACCCACGCCCTGGCAATTCCCTTTCGCAGCCAGCCCCAGCCCGAGCTGCCCTCGGATGAAGAACTCATCCAGCTGCCCACGGGTTGGGTGCGTGACTCGGCTATTCGCCGCTGCATGACCCGCAGTGAAGTGGGTATTACCCCCAGCCGCCATGCCACCCTAGGGCTAGACAGCTATAGTCAGGTCACTTCCCCCATTCGGCGCTACCTCGACTTGGTAACCCACTTTCAACTCAAAGCTCACCTACGGGGCGAGCCGCTGCCCTTTTCCTCCACAGAAGTGACCGAGTTGGCCATTGGAGCCAGTTCTGCGGCTTACGAAGCCACCCTAGTCGAGCGCCAAACCAAGCGCTACTGGTCCTTAGAATACCTGCGCCGTCACCAAGACCGGGTGTGGGAAGTGATGCTGCTGCGCTGGCTGCGAGAAGACGAAGGACTAGGGCTGATTATGGTAGAAGATTTGGGCCTAGAGTTGGCCATGCGCTTCAACCGGGCTGTAGCTCTAGGGGAGCAGTTTCAGGTGCGGGTTAGCCATGCCAGCCCTCGCCAGGACGTGATTCGCTTTGAAGAAGTTGCCCCCGAGAGTGAAGAAGCACCCGCTTCAGCAATGACGGCGAGCTGAGGGCTCCTTCAGAGCAGCTAGGTATGAATTGTTCGCCAACTCACTCAATTTGAAACGTGCAAATTGCCTAGGGTTACTGCTGGGCATTGCCCCATGCTTGCCACTGATGCTTTGGCCATGCTCAGGGTTACCTCATTACCACTAGGAAATCGCTTATTCAGGCAATGATGGGGCGATCGCCTCATCTGCCCTATCACCGAGTAGTCGCAGTTGTGATGCTTCTCGACGGTAGACAAAGGTCACCAAAGCAGCTACCCCACACAACACCGCCAACAACCCCAGTGTTGGGGCCAACCCTAGGGTCTGCTGTAGAACCGGCAACCCAAAGGTCCCCAACACAGCGCCAGCTTTGGCTAAGGCAGCCGCCAACCCAGCCCCACTAGCTCGAATCGCAGCCGGAAACACCGCTCCCGAAAGTAGAAAGGTGGTGGCGTTGGGACCTGCATTCATCAACAGGTTAAACAGCAGAAAGCCGCCAAAAATTAACCCAAGAGCCGCACGGCTCTCGGGTGGCAGCCCGGTCGAGGCTGCCAGCAGCCCCAGGCCTAGGGCCATACCCAAGAAGCCAACGATTTGCAGCACAATCGGCCCCAGCCGCTTAACTAGCAGCACCGCCAGCAGAAAGCCAAGGATTAAAAAGATATCGACCAGCGCCGAGCCTTTGGCCGAGGCTAGGGTCTGCGTCACCAGGTTAGACGATTCGCCAAAGACTAAAACACCCAAAATAACCGGGGTAAAAATGCCCACCCCATAGGTAGCAATATCTTGCAAAAACCAGGGCACCGAAGCCAGCAGCGTTTGGCGACGGTAGGTGGGCGCAAACAGATCTCGATAGCGGAGCTGGAGTTGGCCATCTGGTGAACTGCGATCGGGCTCTAGGATAACGGTCTCCCCCAGTAGCTCAGAGGCCATATTAGATGCTCCTTCATAGTCCTCTTGGGCCAGTAGGTAAGCAGGGCTTTCTAAGGAAACCGCTAGGCGCGCTAAGGCCACTCCCAGCGCTAAAATTACCCCCACCCCTAGCATCCAGCGCCAGGCGTAGTGAATAGCCATCTGCTCGTCACCTGGATAGCCCACAGAAAATTCATACAGGGTGGCGATGCCCACTAGCGCCCCTAGCAGCGCCCCCACCGCCTGAAAGGAGAAGGCTCCAATCACTAGCTGATCGCGGTGGCGCGTAGGTACGTTTTCGACAATGTAGGCCACGCTGATAGGATAGTCGGCTCCGATCGCCACCCCAACCAATACCCGAAAGACCAGTAGCGAAGACAGGTTCCAGGCCAGGGCGGTGCCAGCGGTAGCTACTACAAACAAAATGACGTCGGCAATCAGCATGGGCTGGCGGCCCAATTTATCGGTGAGCGGCCCGAGAAACAATGAGCCCAGCAGCGAACCGGCCACTGCTGCCGCCGCCACGGCCCCAACTGCTGCTGGCCCTAGATCAAGGTCACGCTGCAAAAATGGCAGAGCAACCCCAATGATAAAAAAGTCAAACCCGTCTAGGGCGATCAGGCTGGCGGCCAGCAGCCACAGCCGCACCATCGGGCGCGTGATGGCAGATTGGTCGAGACGCTGCTGAAAGGCAACCGGCAGGGTAGTTGGGGACATGACGCGATGCGAAGGTCTGAATTCACCCTAGCAATCCTAAGTGATCAACAAGCTGCTGCCACAATGTGAGGAAGCGGTCGAGGCTCAATATTCCAGAGATTTACCCCTGCTACCCCAGCAAAACTGCATATTGGAGCGGACCGGATCGCGATCGCAGCCATCTACAAGCGGCGATCGCCTAGCCCAGGTACCCTCTATGACGAACGAGCACTTGGGCAACGCCTCGCATTGGCATTGCCTGTTTGCCAAGGCAACAACTCCGCTCAACCTCTCATGAACAGGAGTTAAGCGGAGTTGTTCGCAAAGCTAAACTTAGCCCTTGTCTTTACCCCAAATCTTCAAGAAGCTAGGGCGATCTCAACCATCTCCTGGAGCTTGCCGTTTTGGTACAGCTCAATGAGAATGTCGGAACCACCGACAAACTCGCCATTGATGTACACCTGGGGAATGGTAGGCCAGTTGGAATATTCCTTGATGCCCTGACGAATATCTGGGTCAGCCAGCACATCGACCGTTTCAAAAGGGGCACCCAGCACGTTGAGAATTTGCACAACGTTGTTGGAGAAACCACACTGGGGCATGAGCTTGTTGCCCTTCATAAACACCACGATGGTGTTGTTTTGAACCAGCTGATCGAGCCTTTCTTTAGTTGCCGAATCCATAGCGTCAATACCCTTGCAGAACGGAGTAAACAATTGAGGCAAATCGATGCCCAGGCTCAGGCGCTTTGAGCGGCCCAATCTTCTGGGGTATATGTCTTTAAAGCTAGCGCATGGATAGCCTCGGAGGACATGGCCTCGCGCACCGCTCCATAAACCAGCTGATGCTGCTGCACCAAGCTGCGCCCCGCAAACTGCGACGAAACCACAACCACCTGGTAATGATCGCCGCCGCCGGTCAAATCTTGCACCTGCACATCGGCATCGGGAAGGCCAGACTTGATCATGGCGCTAACCTGATCGGGAGTAATCATGAACAGTTTCCTTGTGGGATGGGTAGCTGGGATTACTCGAATCCCCTAGGACCATATTGCCAGGAGCAACCCTCGATCGCTAACCCGGGGCATTGAATCTAGCTATAGGCAACCGCGAAAACCGCCGCTGCGATCGTCTACTCGGTCGGTTCGGCTGGCTCGGTCGGCTCGGCTGCTTCACCCGGCTCGGTTGGCTCAACTGGGGTAGTAGCTGCCCGGCCGTTGTAGGGTTCATCGACAAAGCCCAGTTCAAACAGCTGTTGATAGGCTCGCTGGCCCAGATCGCGAGTGGGCTGCTGGCTGCGCAGAATTTCCATCAGCAGGGGCACTGCCTCACTGGCCTGATTTTGCGATCGATAAACCAACGCCAGCTGGTAGGTAGCCTGGTCGCGCAGCTGAGCGGTTTCAAGCGCTTTTTCTCGGTTGCTGCGGTTGATCTGCGTGTCGACACCGACAAACATTTGCGCCAGCTCTTGGTAGAAGGTCGAGATCTGGTTGAAACTATCTCTCGCCGCCTTGAGCTTCTCTTCAGCCAGAGGGTAGTTTTGGTCAGCGATCGCAGCATTGGCCTCGGTCATCAGCTGCTGCCCCGAAGCAATGCTGAGAGCGCTGCTGGCCTGGTTCAGAGGCCGCGCTGGGTCAGAGCCGCCAGCCTCCTGGGCCAGGGCCACCCCAGATCCCCCTGCAACCAGGGCAATAGATAGGGCAGCGGCGGCACAACCGCCCCAAGACTGACGCAGAAAACGGGTGAAAACGACCATAGAGTAAAACGCAGTGAGGGACAATGAGCAGGACGAGACAACTAAACAGAAAAACACTGGGGTATCTTATCATCTCGGTATGGCGCAGTACCGACTTTTGGCTCAGCCAGACACCTACCCAGGGCTAGAAATTAGCGCCACAGCCAGGTCACAGACTGCTCTAGCGACCAAAAGTTCCTGTTGGAGCCCATCAGATCGATGACCGGATTTTCCTCAGATGCTCGTTTGCCCCATGGTGGCCCCCGCAGCGATTTTCGAGGAGAGATCCTGCAGCGCGGCGGCGAAGAGCTGCTGCTCGAAAAAGTACCCACCCGTTTTATTACCCGTCTCACGGCAGCCACAGCGTTAGAACCGCTGCAACAGCGTCTGCACCCTCTGGCTGTGCGTGCGGTGGCTGGAGGGCAACTGGTGGAGTGGCAGATGGCTGAAAACAGATTGGAAGTAGCTCTAACCACGGCCCGCCAAAACCCGACGGTCCGTTTTGCCAGCCATGTATATCGCTTGGTCGATAGCCCTCAAACCTGGGTCTATCTAACCGACCAGCTAACGGTGCAGTTTGCCCCTGACACGACTACGGCCACGATTGACGCCATTTTGGGTAGCTTGGGCATCGCCATCGAAAACCCTCTGGAGGGCATGCCCAACGCCTTTGTGGTGCAGGTTACCTCAGCGGCGACCGAAAATCCAATCAAAATTGCTAACCGACTGATAGCGCTAGAGATGGTGCTGGCAGCAGAGCCAAACCTGTCTATAGAAACCGGCAGCCTCTACCGCCCCACAGACGATCGCTACCCTCAGCAGTGGCACCTGTTTCACAACGGTGGCCCGAGCCTGGCGGCAGGGTCACACATCTCAGCGGAGGCGGCTTGGGATATTACCCGGGGGTCCAGATCGGTGGTGATCGCCGTCAGCGATGACGGGTTTGACCTCAACCATCCCGATCTTCAGGGGGTTGGCAAGCTGGTAGCACCGCTAGATCTGCAAGATAAAGACGCTCTGCCCCTGCCCGCTAAGCAGAATGAAAACCACGGCACCGCCGTCGCCGGACTGGCTATTGGCGAAGAAAATGCCACCGGCATCGTTGGGGTGGCCCCTGGCTGCGCCTTTTTGCCCATTCGCACCACCGGCTTTATCGACGATGGAGCGATCGAGCAGCTGTTCAATGAGGCGGCGCGTCGGGGGGCCGCCGTAATCGTCTGTAGCTGGTCACCGGCATCGAACTACTTTCCCCTCACCCTGCGGCAGACCCATGCGCTGACTCGAGCTGCCACCACCGGGCGCAACGGCAAGGGCTGCGTTATTGTCTTTTCGGCGGGCAATGCTAACCGCCCCGTCAGCGGCACCATTAACGAGACCCAGTGGCCTAAAAATGCTCTCAGCGGCCCCACGCGGTGGCTGAGCGGGTTTGCCATTCACCCTGACGTGATTGCGGTGTCTGCCTCGACCAGCCTGGGCACCAAGGCTGCCTACAGCAACTGGGGCGAACATATCGCCGTGACAGCCCCCAGCAACAACGCGCCACCCAACATGACCCTACCCCAAGTGGGCAATGTGCAAACTGGGCCACCGCTGACTCAGTACCAGCCGGGGCGGGGCATGGTGACGAGCGATCGCACCCAGGCCGCCGGCTACTCCGGTGAAGACTACACCAACACCTTTGGCGGCACCTCTAGCTCTTGCCCAGTGGTGGCGGGAGTAGCGGGGCTGATGCTCTCGGTTAACCCCAGTCTGACAGCACGGCAGGTGCGCGAAATCTTGCAGGCCACCGCCGACAAAATTGTCGATCGCACCCCCGACCCCCAGCTCGGCCTTCAACACGGCACCTACAACGCCAATGGCCACTCTCAGTGGTTTGGCTACGGCAAAGTCAATGCAGCAGCAGCGGTGCGCGAGGCCCAGCGGCGGGCTTTGCCGGGGCGGCAAGTGGGTCGGATCGTGCAGCAGCAAAACCAGACTGCGCGGGGCATACCTGACAACCAGCCAGGTGGAGTGGAGAGCAGCGTGGCCGTAGCCGTCACTGGAACGGTAGCCGATGTGCAGGTCGAGGTCAGCCTTGACCACCCATTTTTGGGAGATATCAGCCTAACGCTGGTTTCTCCTAACGGCACTACGGCTCTTATTCAAGGCCGCACTTTGGGCCGCCAAACGGAACTGCGCACTACCTACACGCTGCAAACAACGCCAGTGCTAATGCGGCTCCTGGGCCAGCCAGCTCAAGGAACCTGGCGGTTGCGGGCAGTGGATAACGCCCCTGGCGCTACAGGCCAGCTCTTGAGTTGGGGGCTGACGTTGGGAGTAAGTGGATAAGGGAGGTGAGCGTCAGATCCCTAAAGGTCGCCGCTACGAACAGAGTTCAGACCGGCTTTGCAGAGCAATTGCTGCCATTTAATGCTTAGCCAACACATAATTCTGCAAAAACTGGCGCAGCCGCTGCTCAAACTCTTCACCAGCCCAGTCAGGCAGGTCGTTGTGGTCGGCATTGGGCACCAGCCAAAGGGATTTTGGCCCGCCCGTAGCCTGGTAGAGCATCTCGCTCATGACAGCCGGTACTGAGGCGTCTGCCAAGCCATGAAGGTATAGGGTGGGAGCCTTTAGATGGTTGACCTTAGTGATTGACTCAAACCGCTGGGTGAGCAGCTGACGCACCGGAAACCAACGATTGTACTGCGAGAGGGTCGCCATATCGGCCATGGAGGTGAATGACGCCTCGACCACCAGGCCTGCAAGATGGGGCACCTGGGTAGCCAACTCAATGCCGATCGCCCCGCCGAGAGAATGGCCATAAATCACCAGGTGTTGAGGCATGACGCCTTGCTCAACCTGCAAAAACCGCCAGGCAGCCAGAGCGTCTTCGTAAAGCCGCTGCTCAGTGGGGAAGGGGCCAGAACTCTGGCCGTAGCCACGGTAGTCAATGGTCAGCACAGAGGCACCTAGCGATCGCAGCTGCAGCGCCTTGCCCAAATTGCTGGAGACATTGCCAGCATTGCCGTGGAGATACAAGATGGTGAGGTCATTGCCCGAGTTCGCCGGCAGCCACCAGCCGTGCAGCTGTCCAGCCCCATCCGTTGGAATCCAAACATCTTCGTAGACTACGCCAAACGCATCCGGAGTCACGCCCATAGCCGGGCAAGGCAAATACATCAGCCGCCGCTGGGCAAACCACAGCCAGCTGCACAGCGAAACATAGATGACCCCTGCAATGCCCAGAACGCCGAAGAGAAATTTGACAATGGGCATGGAATAAAGGAAGGAAGTAGGTGAGTAAGCGGGTGGGTGTTGAGAACCAGTGACGGTCAACAGAACTTTGCCCCTTGCTTGCTGCCTATTATGGGGTATTTGCCCCGCTTCCCTATACTCCCCTGTGACGATTTTTCAGCAGCTGACAGGATTAGGCCAGGCTTTCTGAAGACACGGCTGTCAAAAGCCTCCAGTTAGGGAATTCTACTCAACTCAACGCTGCGTCCAGTTCGTTTAAACAGTTGACTACGGCACCCGCTGGTGCCACTCTGTGGCCTGCTCGTAGGCGTAGCCCACCTCAAACAGCAGATCTTCGCGTAGGGCATTGCCGATCAGTTGCAGCCCAATGGGTAGCCCCTGGTCGTCGAAACCGCAGGGCAGGCTGAGCCCCGGCAGGCCCGCCAGGTTCACCGGAATCGTCATCAGGTCAGACAGATACATACTGAGGGGATCGTCTACCTTTTCGCCCGCTTTGAAAGCAGTGGTGGGGGCCGTAGGGCATACCAGCACATCGACCTGACCAAAGGCGGCCTCAAAGTCTTGCTTAATTAGGGTGCGCACCTTTTGGGCCTTAAGGTAGTAGGCGTCGTAGTAGCCCGCCGACAGGGCATAGGTGCCGATCATGATGCGCCGCTTCACCTCGGGGCCAAAGCCCTCGGCGCGGGTTTTGGTGTACATCGACATCAGGCTGTCGTTGTTGTTGCGAACGCCATACTTAACCCCGTCGTAGCGGGCTAGGTTCGAGGATGCTTCCGAAGGAGCGATGATGTAGTAGGTGGGCAACCCGTAGGGGAAGCGAGGGCAGGAAATCTCTTGAATTTCAGCCCCAAGCTCCTTGAGCTGCTGAATGGCCTTCTCGGTAGCCGTTCTAACGGCGGGGTCAATGCCCTCAGCGGCAAAGGTTTCGGTAATGATGCCGACCTTGCGACCCTTGAGGTCAGTTTTAAGATACTGGGTGTAGTCGGGAACCTTCACATCCAGACTAGTGGAGTCTTTGGGATCGTGGCCCGCAATCCCCTGAAGCAGCAGTGCAGCATCTTCCACCGTGCGGGATAGGGGGCCAATTTGGTCGAGTGACGAGGCGTAGGCCACCAGGCCAAACCGCGAAACCAGCCCATAGGTAGGCTTTAGCCCAACCACGCCACAAAACGAGGCGGGCTGACGAATAGAGCCCCCGGTATCGGACCCCAGGGCTACCGCACATTCCCCAGCGGCCACAGCGGCGGCAGAGCCACCTGAGGAACCGCCCGGCACCCGAGTCACATCCCAGGGATTGCCGGTGATCTGGTAGGCGGAGTTTTCGGTGGAGCTGCCCATGGCAAACTCGTCAAGGTTGGTTTTGCCCAGGGCGATCGCCCCTGCATCCCGCAATTTTCCCGTCACCGTTGACTCGTAGGGCGGCACAAAGTTTTCGAGAATCTTCGACCCGCAAGTGGTGCGTACCCCCTGGGTACAGAGATTGTCCTTCAAAGCAATGGGGATGCCGGTTAGCAGGCCAATGTCTTCCCCGGCGGCAATGCGGTCATCTACCTGGGCCGCCTGGGCCAGGGCTTGGTCGCCAGTCACGGTCAGGTAGCTGCGAATTGTGGGTTCCAGGGCTGCAATTTGGTCGAGGTAGCTCTGGGTAATCTCCACCGCAGAGCGTTCTTTGCTGACCAACTGTTGATGCAGAGCGCGGATGACAGACATGGGACTCCTTAAAACTGATCCGGGGCGACTAAGGGTAACGGACACCAAGGTATCAGTATAGGAAGGATGGGGCGCGAAACGCAGTTTTTAGTTGAGCAAGGTTGGTGAAGGCTCTAAAGCCTATGGTTGACCCAATTGAACGAGACGGGACTGTCTTGGCAAAGGATGTTAATCGCTACACGCCCACATTCGATACCCCATCGATTGCGGGCGTGTAGATTTCGAGCGGGATAAAGTTGGCTAACGGTAAGGGCGATCGCGCCTAGCAACTGCCATTT
Source organism: Leptolyngbya subtilissima AS-A7 (assembly GCF_039962255.1). NCBI lineage: Bacteria > Bacillati > Cyanobacteriota > Cyanophyceae > Leptolyngbyales > Leptolyngbyaceae > Leptolyngbya > Leptolyngbya subtilissima. The sequence goes on from NZ_JAMPKY010000012.1 coordinate 88,908, forward strand.
ATCCAGACCGTGCGGGTGGACAACCTAGCCTTTGCTATCGCACAGTTCAGCAGGGTGCATGTTTGAGCAAGTGCCATAAACACAAAAGTCCCGGAATCACATGGATTCCGGGACTTCGATTTAATAGGGAAGGTAAACCCTCGCGGCGTACTAGTCGCGGTTGATGGCGATCAGCAGACGCAGAATGAAGACAAACAGGTTGATGTAGGTGAGGTACATCGACAGCGCGGCCGACAGGTACTGCTCATCTTTGTAGGTGCGGGGCAGAATGAAGAAATCGACAACCGAAGCACCGCAGAACACCAGCACACCAAAGGCAGAGATGGCGATGTCGAGAAACTGGGGAATGGGGCCGCCAAACATGGCGAAGATGAACTGACCCACCACTGCAATGAGGACGGCGACTACACCAATGCCAATGGTGCGGGTCAGAGCAAAACCATCTTCTTCGGAGAGGTTAGACCCAATTTGGCGAGCCGCAATGAAGACAACGCCGCAGGACAGCGCCGCAAACCCAATGCCAGTGACACCAACTCCAGACGTACCCAGGGCAACGGCCAGCAGGCCGCTGAGGGTGTAGCCCGTAAGCAAACTATAGGTGGCGAGCAGGGGTAGGGCAGTGCTGTTGTTGCCCTTAGAGGCGACATTCATCGCCACAAAGAAAAGCACGAGTTGGGCAACGAACGCTACCCAAAAGGTGGGCATAAAGATGGCCGGGTTGGTGGCCATCACGCTCAGGCCACCAAAGGAGCCTAAAGCGGTTAGAATCAGCCCGCCGCCCACATAGGGCAGGGCATTCTTAATCACGTTGGGGCCAATCAGGGTTTGCCCTTTGGCTTTACTAATCGCTTCACGAAAATTGCTGGTGTTACTCAAAGCCCTATCCTCTACGACGAAATAGATTTGGCAAAATAGATTTAGGTGCCCGGTTAGGGCGATGGCCCCCTGGGCCGGTCTTTGACCATCGCACAAGCTGAATCAGACTTCAGAGCTAGCTTAGCCGCTAAGTTTGGGCAAACCGGTTTTCCTTATCTAAATCTTAGTCAACTTTACTGAATTGGGTGAGCAGCCCTGGGGTGTGGATATCTACCCGTCAATTGACCGCCGGTTAGCTAAGAGTCACAGACTTCTCTAGATTAAGAACAGGGGCGACTACCATCGGACTGGAGGCTGCGAGTCAAGGAGTAGTGGGATGGTGGTTGAGGCGGATGAAAGTAAGTCTCTTAAAGGACTGGGGTCAAAGACCGCTCCGAGGAAATCAACCCAGCACTGGTGGCGGCTTCTTTGGGGGGTAGCGGCGGCGATCGCCCTACCCTGCGCGCCGCTCGCCCAGGCCCAAGAGGGCACTACCGCTGAGTCAGACCGCATTATTCGCTCGAACCGACGAGTGATCATTCGGCAGTCGCCAAACATTTTTCGCCCATCGATCATTATTCTGCCCTACCCCCGCCCTGAGCCAGAGAGCGAGCAGGTCAGGATCGAGTTTGATGCCCGCGGTGACGACTGGGGCGCAGTTTACTTAAACAACCGTCTGGTCTATCGCCCCCACAATTTTGATCGCCAAGAAACCCTCTACCTGCCCCCTGGCGGCTATCGCCTTGAGATCACTGGCGTGGTGCGGTCTGAGGTTTGGGCCAGCGGCTACCTCGACCTGGGTCGCGACAGCTCGCGGCTGGTGGTGATTCGCTTCTCTAAGACTGAGGGCATTACGGTGTCAGGCAGCCCCTACGTGTGGATTCCGGACTAAAGCAGTGGCAGGTTTAGGGATGGGTGGGGAGAGAGGAAGTTTTGAGTGCTTAGTTTTGAGTTTTGAGTTCTGTTTGTATACCAGAAACTCAAAACTCAACCTTCACTATTCAAAACTCTCACCCACCCATCTACCCATCCACCCATCTACCCATCCACCCATCTACCCATCTACCCCCTCTCACCGCAGGGCCACAATCTTGATCGCATCGGGATGTCCGGGGTTGCCGTGAATGACCAGACTGCGCTGGTTAGCGTGGAGGTGGCGGGCGATCGCATAGATCGTCTCCACCTGGTCAGGGGCTCCCGCTGCGGCAGCCAGTTCACTTAGGGTTAACGGCCCTGAGCTTTGAGCCAGGGCATTGACCACGGCCTGCTGTAGATCGAGCACTCCGGCGGCAGCCAGCTTGCCCGCCTCAACTCCCGGCTGGTGGTAGGCGTTGATATTTACCAGCGAGGCATAAAAGCCCACCGCCCGCTCGTACAGCGCGATCATAGCCCCTACCGTGTGGGCATTGACTTCAGGGATTGTAAGGGTGATGGACTGGCGCTGGTTTTCGTAGAGGGCTTTGCGGGTGCCTTGCAAAAAGCCAAAGAGAAAATCGCCGCTGGTGGCACCGGGCTCCATCTCCACCGAATCGCCAGATCGGTCTTTCAATACTTCAATGAAAGTGACGAAGAAGCTGGCCACCCCTTCGCGCAGTTGCTGCACGTAGGCATGCTGGTCGGTAGAGCCTTTGTTGCCATAGACGGCAATGCCTTGGTAGACCAGGTTGCCATCCAGGTCTTTTTCCTTGCCCAATGACTCCATCACCAGCTGTTGCAGGTAACGGCTAAATAGCAGCAGGCTGTCCTTGTAAGGCAGCACCACCATGTCTTTTTCACCCTTGCCGTTGCCCGCGTAATACCAGGCTAAAGCGATTAGGGCAGCGGGGTTGCGGCGCAGATCGGGCACGCGGGTAGCCGCATCCATCTCGCGTGCGCCACCGAGAATGGAGCGAATGCTAATGTTCTGCAGAGCGGCAGGTAGCAGCCCCACCGCCGATAGCTCAGAGGTGCGGCCCCCCACCCAGTCACGCATGGGGAAAGTAGCCAGCCAGCCCTCGCTGAGGGCCTGGTTTTCGAGCTTGCTGCCCCGCCCGGTAATGGCGACGGCCTGCTTGGGAAAGTTTAGCCCCCGCTGCTCAAATCGGGTGCGCACTTCGACCATACCGTTGCGGGTTTCGGCGGTGCCCCCCGACTTAGAGGTAACGATCACCAGGGTGGTGGACAACTTGTCTTCCAGTCGGGCAAGAATGCGATCGATGCCCTCGGGATCAGTATTGTCAATAAAGTGAATCGCCAGGGGTGGAAAATCTGGCCCTAGGGCCTGGGCTACAAACTGCGGCCCCAAAGCCGAGCCACCAATGCCAATGGAGAGGACCTCGGTGAAACGTTCTTGACCAGGGGGGTAGATGCCGCCGGTACGCACCTGACTGGCGAACTGCTCAATGCTGGTCAACGTATCGAGAATATCTTGCTTGAGTTCGGGGGTAGGGGCTAGGTCGGCATCGCGCAGCCAGTAGTGGCCCACCATGCGGTCTTCGTCGGGGTTGGCGATCGCCCCAGCTTCCAGCGCAGCCATATCGGCAAAGGCTTTCGCAAAGCGGGGTTGCATGTCAGCGACAAAGGCATCATCAAAACCCATGCGGCTGACATCTAGGTAAAAGCCCAGACCTTCGTGGTAGTAGAGCCAGTCTTTATAGCGTTGCCAAAGGGCGGCTGCATCCATCCTGTCACTCCTCGGTCTAAACCGTATTCACTAACGTCCTGAGGTGCAGTTTAGGATAGGACGGCCACCGCTACAAAAAGGGTGGCTAAACATACAGCTTAGTCTTGGCAAGGCACCATGAAGGCGATCGCCCTATCCATCAGCTTCTAAGCCGCCGCTTTGGCCGCCCGCAGACGGCTTGAGAGGCTACGAATCACCTCTAGGGCAAACAGCGGCGTCTCTTGTACTAAAAACTTAAAGTGAGCCTTGTCTACTAGAGCCAGACGACAGTCGGTCTTAGCCACCGCCGTAGAGGCCCGCACATGGGGAATTTGCACCAGCGCCCCTTCACCAAATACGTCGCCAGTAAAAATGGTTTCGAACACACGGCCATTGACCCAAAGATCAACCTCTCCCTGAATGACGCCGTACATACAATCTCCTGAGGAACCCACCTCAAAGATCGTATCCCCAGCCCCAAAGTCTTGATGGCTAGGGGTCGTCATCAACAGTTCAACAACCTGAATCGGTTTTAGCATAGGTTAGCTTTGCTCCCGGGTGTTGTCCCCAAATCAGCGCCCCTGCTCTCGCTCTGGATGGGTTCTACCAGGGCACAGCGGTTCTCTCATGGGCTGCCGCAATTCTATAGCCAGATCGTCTTGGATGGGTTAGCCGCACTTTAAGTCTCTTTTTTGCTGCTCAGCACTCCGGCTATAAGTCAAGCCTTGGAAACGCTGATATTGTTTTAGTCGGATACTGTATGGTCTTGATTGAAAGATAAGGACTATAGAGACATGGCTAATAGACAGACTCGAGGTCGAGCGGTGAATTCCGCAGGTGGATTCGCGAGAGACTTTAAGGAGTTTCTCATGCGCGGCAATGTCATTGACCTAGCTGTCGCTGTGATCATTGGCGCAGCTTTCAATGCTGTGGTCACCTCGTTTATCGAAGACATCATCACCCCTGTTCTGCTGAATCCGGCGCTACGGGCGGCAGGGGTAGAGGATATTGCCAACCTCTCTGCTAACGGCATCAAATACGGTTTGTTTCTCGCCGCTGTCATCAACTTTGTGGTGATATCGTTTGTGATCTTCTTGATGATCCGCGCCTTTGAGAAATTAAAGCGGAAAGATGACGCTGAGGCAGCAGCAGAACCCACCATCGAAGAAAAGCTCAACGACACCTTGACTCGGCTCGCCACTTATCTCGAAAGCCGCCCCTAACGGTAGAGCGCGCCCCCAAAAAATCGGATTTCTCAGGGCAGAGGCAGTATTCAGTCAGAGCCGCTATAGTAAGGGCTAACTACCAGCATCTGCCCTGATTGCCATGCCATCCCAACGCCAAAAGCAGCTCATCGAGTTTCTTCAGACCGAACTAGCGGTGTCCTCTGAGGCGATCGCCATGGGATTGCGCAAGGCAGGGCAAGCCACAAACTTACTGCCCATGGCACTGTGGCAATACGGCTTGGTCAGCACCGATCAGCTCAGCCAAATCTTTGACTGGCTTGAGGAAGTTGGCCCTGCTGCTCCATAGGCCTTGGGTATCTAACTAGAAATAGGAGTTAATCTCCTAAAATTCATCGTCGCTGTAGGTCATGGACGACTCGTTATCTCGGCGAGAGCCCAGCAAGTCTAAGCGATCTACTCGCACAACCGGCTTCGAACGTGCCGTGCCGCTAGAGCGATCCTGCCAATGGTCTAGCTTCAGTGCACCGCTTATACCAATCAAACTGCCCTTGCGCACGTAGTTGGCCGCCACCTCGGCGTTTTTACCCCATAGTTCGAGGTTGAACCAGTCAGGCTTATCGTCTCGGCTCGACCGTCGCCGCACCGCTAGGGTCAAGTTGCACACCACCGTACCCGACTCAAAATATTTCACCTCTGGGTCAGTGCCCACACGGCCTACCAGAGTTACCACATTAATCGTCATTGCTGATTGCCCAACACTTGTTCCAGCATTGTAGGCGAAACCTCAAGCATCCGTCAGGAACACTGCGGCGATCAATCCCGTCATGGGGGAGGCTATGCATCTTTTATATTGGCGAGGTCACCCTCAGCGTTTAGGGCCTACTGCTTCAGTCAGTTTAACGCCTTTAGAAATGCCCCTTGGCTTTTCCCCCTACCGATAAATATTTGATTACTAGACGCACTGATACGAAACGTAATAGAATCCACTTCGATGTAAACGTCAGCCCCTAGGGGTGTGCCTTAGCATTAGTTCACTGTCTTTTCTTGATGTAGGGGCGTTATTGCCTGTGGCTTTCTTCGACAGATTTTCTCGCGATATGGGTATTGACCTCGGTACGGCCAATACTCTGGTGTACGTCTCCGGCAAGGGGGTCGTACTGCAAGAGCCTTCCGTAGTGGCCATTGACCAGGTTGAAAAGAAACCCCTGGCAGTTGGGGAAGAAGCTAAGCGCATGCTGGGTCGTACCCCTGGCAACGTCGTGGCCCTGCGCCCGCTGCGAGACGGTGTCATCGCCGACTTCGACACCGCCGAGCTAATGCTTAAGCACTTTATTCGTCAGGTGCACGAGGGCCGCACCCTAGTATCGCCGCGCATCGTGATCGGCATTCCCAGCGGAGTTACGGGGGTTGAACGGCGCGCGGTTATGGATGCCGCCCAGCAGGCTGGAGCCCGCACCGTATACCTAATTGACGAGCCGGTGGCCGCTGCCATAGGGGCAGGTCTACCCGTCGCCGAACCCACCGGCAACATGATTGTGGATATTGGCGGTGGCACCACAGAGGTAGCCGTGCTGAGCTTGCAAGGCACCGTGCTGAGCGAGTCAGTGCGCGTAGCCGGAGACGAACTTAGCGAAGCCATCTCCAGCTACATGAAGAAGGTGCACAACCTCGTAGTTGGGGAACGCACTGCCGAAGAAATCAAAATCACTATTGGGTCAGCCTACCCCAACCCCGATGACCACGAGATTGCTATGGATGTGCGGGGTCTACACCTGCTGTCTGGTTTGCCCCGCACCGTAACGGTCAAGAGTGCCGAAATTCGCGAGAGCATGGCTGAGCCGCTTTCGGTTATCGTCGAAGCTGTTAAGCGCACCCTAGAGCGCACTCCACCTGAACTTGCTGCTGACATCATCGATCGCGGCATCATGCTGGCTGGCGGTGGGGCATTGCTCAAAGGGTTAGACACCTTAATTAGCCACGAAACCGGCATATTAGTGCACGTGGCGGCTGATCCTCTGAGTTGTGTGGTGCTGGGCACTGGGCGAGTACTAGAGAACTTTAGCCAAATGGGCCGAGTTTTCAGCGGGCGATCGAGCCTGTAGGGCATCTCCAGAGTCATCATCTACCCAGAACCTATGTTTGCTCTACGCCGCTGGTGGACACGTAATGCCCTCAAAGCGGGAATGGTTACCCTGGCCATTTCCTCCGCTTGGCTAATTCGGGCCAATGATGGTGCCGTTATTTACGAAACCTATCACTGGTTAACCCGGCCTCTACAGCCGGGCATGAGCCGAGAGCAGCAGTTCGAAAATAGCTATATCCTTGAGCTTCAGCAACGCATTGTGGAGCTAGAGAACCAAAATCGGTCTCTACAAACCCTGAATGACTATGAAGCCACCAATCCCCTGGATGGGGTGCGGGCAACGGTAATCGGACGCGGAGCCGACCACTGGTGGCAGCACGTTGTTCTCAACCGGGGCAGCCGTAACGATGTGGCAACTGGGCATATAGTGACCGGCCCAGGCGGGTTGATTGGCCGGGTAGTAGCGGTTTCTCCCAGCACTTCACGAGTATTGTTAATTAGTGACCCCACCAGCCGAGTGGGGGCCAAGGTCAGCCGCAGCCGGGCCATGGGGGTGGTGAGAGGGCAATCTAACAACCGAGTGGTCATGGAGTTTTTCGAAAAACTCCCCGACGTTAAAGCCGGTGACGTAATTGTTACTTCCTCCTACAGCCGCCTGTTTCCCCAAGACATTCCCATCGGACGCATCGAATCCATCGATCTAACCAAGAGCCCGGCTCCAGAAGCAGTCATTCAAGTATCGTCGCCCCTATCGATCCTAGAGTGGGCTATTATCCATCCCTTTGAACCGCAGGAAACGGTGGATTTACCCGTGCTGCCGGGGGCAACGCCTGAAAATGGTCTTGTCCCCGAAAGCGGCGATGGAGCTCAGCCATGACCCTAGGGGTAAGAGCATCGTCGTTGCCCCTATGGCGTCAGCCTTGGGTGATCAATAGCCTAGTCACGGCAGCGTCGGTGCTGGTCTGCCTGCTGCTACTGCCCAGTCGCATACCGGGGATGGAACTGCTGGGGGTAGCCCCTCACTGGTTGCTAGTTTGGGTAGTGGCCTGGAGCATTAAGCGCACCCAGTGGGAGGCCGCTATAGCCGGCCTGGTGCTGGGCCTATTGCAGGATGCGATGACCTCCCCTAACCCAACCCACACCCTTAGCTTGATTGTGGTTGGCGTATTAACGGCAAGGCTACAAAAGCAGCGCTACCTCCAGGAAGACATTGTCTCGGTAGCGCTGATTGTATTCGCAATGGCGGTCATTGCAGAAACAGTGCTGGCGCTGCAAATTAGTTTTGATCAGCTTTTATCGGCCAATTCGCTTTACCCACCCCTGGGCAGAATCTGGATATATCACCAGCGGGTAGCGCTGAGCTCCGCTATTTTGAGTAGTCTATGGGCTCCAGCGCTTTACTATCCCCTCAACCACTGGTGGGAGCGCTATGTCGCTGAGCCTTAGAGGATGGATGGGCAGTAGGCGATCGCAGCTGCTGAGCACCCCATCTTTTCAAATAGCTGCCTTAATCAATCCCGAACCGTCCAGGCCGCTAAGGCAGCCTAGACGATTCGTATGATTAGGTATTTAGGACAGGTTCCTGGATGAAAATTGCCTAGGCACACCCGCCTAAGGTGACTCGCTGCTGAAGTTTTTGGCAGGCTGTCCACAAATCGGGCAGTAGATGGGTAGGACGAAACCCCTGGAGATAGCTGCTGCTGCGAATGCCGCAGGTAACGGCAACTGTTTCTATGCCAAGGGTCTGGCCAGCCATGATGTCGGCTTCGGTATCACCAACCATCCAGCTTTGACGGAGGTCATAGCCCTGGCGTTGCTGGGTGGCGATCGCCGCCCCCAGCCGCTCCACCTTATGATTCGCCTGGTTGCTGTAGGCGGCGTCTAACTGGGGCATGCCGTAGAGATCGCTAACGGCCCAGCGGAGATCGTGCTGGTCTAGAAAGTCCATCACCTGATCGGGGGGACGGAGGGTGACCAGCACCACTCGCACCCCGCACTGGCGCAGTAAATCGAGTGCTTCTCTAGCTTGGGGCTGCACCCGATCGCGATCGAGCAAAGCTGCATGGTTAACGATGCGACTGACCTGCGCCAGAAAGGCATCGATAGTTGCACCTTCTAGCCCAGACCAATGGGCGATCTGCCGGTCGGGAACCCGGTTTTGCTTAAAGGTCCAAAACTGTGACTTTGACAGATAGCGAATGGTGACTGGGTAACCCTCTGCTTGGGCAGTCGCCTGCACCCAATCTAGCCCTTGGCGATACGTGGCGTAGTAACGCTCAGACACATCGGCGATGGGGCCGTCAAAATCGCAAAAAAGAGTGATCGCAGACATAGACTTCAGAGACTCCTCACCGCTGGCGGCGAACTCGCATTAAGCAAAATCCGACATCAGTTTTATTAATAATTTCTTTACAAAAATCAAAGTACGTTTACTTTAGCAACCTAAATGCAAAATGACCACTGCACGAACTCGAGATTGTAGCCTTCTCATTCATAGAGGGTCTCATGGAACCTTCACACGGCTTCAGATAGAGGATTCATGCTGAGAGTAGAGACACCAGCTTCAAAAAGCCCACAGCTATAAATAGGAAATTTTTGCATTTTTGAAACGATTTAGCCGTTTTTGTGGTTTTTATCGAGCCTATTGCGATAACGGGGCAAGTAAGGGGCGTATTTGGGGTTCCCAACTGATTAGCTGCGATCGCGCCGAAGTGACCAAGTCGGTGCTGATTATTGCCCAGGTATCGCTGATGTTGCTAGCGATCGCCTCGACTTCGGTCATAGGCGTTACTTGTCCGTAGGTTTGTTACCCAGAAGCGTCCCGTTCTACAACCAAGGTGACAGGCCCGTCGTTGTGAATTTCGACTTGCATCATCGCGCCAAATTGGCCGGTCTCTACCCGCAGCTCGCTGGTTCTAAGCAGCGCCACAAAGTCGTTGTACAGCGCTTCTGCCTGGGCGGGTGGGGCGGCTCCATCGAAGGAAGGTCGGCGCCCCTTGCGGCAGTCGCCGTAGAGGGTGAACTGGCTCACCACCAAAATTTCGCCCTGAATATCTTGAACTGAGAAATCCCAGCGCTCGCTGTCCGGTGACGGAAACAGCCGTAAATCGAGACACTTGCGCGCCATCCAGGTCAGTTCGGCAACGGTGTCGGTAGGCGCAATGCCCACCAGCAGGTTGAGCCCTGCACCAATTTTCCCCACGATCTGCCCATCTACGGTGACGCTAGAGGCCGTCACCCGCTGCACTACGACTCGCACGACGCCTGGGGCGAAAATTTCTGCTGCCACACGGTGCGAATGCGATCAGCGGCCTCAGTCATCTCTGCCTCGCTGGGGGGCTTACCCAGGGTACGAAACACCTGCAGCTCTAGGCCCTTAAGCCCCAGTTCCTCAGGGTGGCAACCGTCTGGGTAGCGGGGTTGCAGCACAAAGTGAACGTGGTACGGCGGCTGATCAACCCAGAGGCTAACGTAAACTCGCTCAGCCTCCATAGCCAGGGCGATCGCCTCTGACATCTGCTGCAAAAACGGCCCCATCGAGGCCGACTCGGCCATCGACAGCTCCCACAGGTTTTCGCGGTGGGTGCGAGTTTTAACCACCACCGACCCCAAGCCGTAGGGGCCAACGCAATGGTCAGCGACCCACCAGGGGTTCTCTGCAATGGTGCCACCGGGCACCAGCTGTGCGCCCGCCAATATCTGACAGGCGAGACAGTCGATATGCAGTTGCGCTCCTTTGTCGGTCATAGCCTAAGCCTCCTGCTGACGGGGAACGAGGCAACGTAGAAAAGAGGGTACAGGTCCAAAGATTGAGTCAGACCCTAAACCCTAAACCAGACGCCCTAGACCTTGACCAGCACCTGATCGCCCTCAACCTTTGCCTCAAAGGTCTCTAGCGGCTCCCGCGCAGGGCCAGAGTCAACGGTGCCGTCTGAGTTGAAGTTACTAGCGTGGCAGGGGCAGGCAAACAGCTTTTGTTCACTATTCCAAGCCACGGTACAGCCAGCGTGGGTGCAGACCGCACTCACGGCGATTAGAGCATCGGAAGCGTTGGGGTCGCGGATGACCGCTAGATTCTTGCCCTGAAAATTCTCATTGGCAAGGCTGCCCTGGGCATCTAGATCAGCTACGGAGCCGAGGGGGACAAACTCACCATCGGCTCCCGACCCTGCTTCAGAGGTGGAGTCAGACTGGCAGGCTGCGATCGCCACCGGCAACGAGCTAGCCAGCAGCCCAAGCGCCAGCAGATTGTTAAACTCTCGACGCTTCATAGACTCTGTTTTCCTCTATTTACCAAACCCCTGACCTCGCTTTGGCGAGGGAATGCCCAGGCAGGCGTTGAGCTGTTCGCGCAGGGTGTCGTGGTCTAGCCCCTGGCCAATCAGCACCAGCTGGTTCTTGGGTTCGCCCTTCCACTGGTCATCGTCGAGCGAAAAGCGCTTGCCGCTGAGGTGAAAGATGTGGCGCTTAGGGCTTTCGTCAAACCAGAGAATGCCCTTGGCGCGAAACACCGACTCGGGCAGCAGGTTATCGAGAAAATGCTGAAACTTGCGAATGGCAAAGGGGCGATCGCTAGCAAACGACAGCGACGTAAACCCATCGATGGCTAAGTGGTCAGAGTGGTGACCGTGGGCATGACCGTGATCGTCGTGGTCGTGCTCACAGTGGCCATGGTCGTGGTCACAATTGGCGTGGTCATGGGTCTCGTGGTCGTGGTGGTCGTGCCCGTGATGGTCGTGGTCGTGCTCGGCCTCAGCGCTGTCGCTGCCAAAATATTTATCCGACTCAAACAGCCCCACGCTGAGAATCAGCGGCAGGGGCACCTGCGACTTGGTGGTGCGGAGGATTCTAGCGCCCTCTTTGACGTCGCGAATCTTGACTTCTAACAGATCAAGATCGGCGTCATCGACCAGGTCGGCCTTGTTGAGCAGAATAATGTCGCCGTAGGCAATCTGGTTATGGGCGGCCTGACTGTTGAAGAGGTCCAGGCTGTAGTTTTCGGCATCGACTACGGTGACGATGGAGTCGAGTCGGGTCATGTCGCGCAGCTCGGTGCCCAAAAATGTCAGCGCAATGGGTAAGGGGTCAGCTAACCCGGTCGTTTCAACCACCAAATAGTCAATTTTGTCCTGGCGCTCCAGCACTTTGTATACCGCTTCCATCAGGTCGTTGTTGATGGTGCAGCAGATGCAGCCATTGCTGAGTTCGACCATGGTGTCGTCGCTGTTTTCGGTGGCGATCAGCAGGTCGTTGTCGATGCCAATTTCGCCAAACTCGTTCACCAGTACAGCGGTTTTGAGCCCTTCTTGGTTGGCCAAGATGTGGTTGAGCAGGGTGGTTTTGCCGCTGCCCAAAAAGCCGGTAATGATCGTAACGGGCAGACCGTGTTTGATGTCATCCATGGCCTGGGGCTGGATGGGAGGCGCAGCGGTAGACATGGGTGCTCTCTGAACGCAAGGACATTTTCCATACTAGCGATGAATCTGGAGTCGTGGCGGTCAGGGTTGGGATTGTTTAGGTAAGGAAGTATGGCCCCGGCCAGTCTTTGACCGTCGCGCCGCCCAAACCAGTACAATTGCATTGATTCGTTCTTAGCAACGACCTATGACCCTCGCCCCCGACGCCCTACCCCGCTGCAGCTGGGTGCACCACAACGACCCAATTGAAATCGCCTATCACGATACTGAGTGGGGGGTGCCACTACACTGCGATCGCAAGCATTTCGAGTTCATCATTCTCGATGGCTTTCAGGCCGGGCTGAGCTGGATCACGATTTTGCGCAAGCGTGAGAACTTTCGCGCCGCCTTTGATGGCTTTGACCCTGCGATCGTCGCTGCCTACGACGAGAACAAACACCAAGAGCTTTTACAAAACACGGGCATTGTGCGCAACCGGCTCAAAATTGCCGCCGCTACCCTCAACGCCCAGGCGTTTCTCAAGGTGCAAGAAACTTTCGGCAGCTTCGATCGCTACATTTGGCAATTTGTCGAAGGCGAAACCGTGCAGAATGCTTGGCCGACCCTAGCTGATGCCCCGACTCGCACCACCGCCTCGGACGCCATGAGCAAAGACCTCAAACAGCGCGGCTTTAAGTTCGTTGGCACCACCATTTGCTACGCCTACATGCAGGCAGCAGGCATGGTCAACGACCACACCACAGACTGCTTTCGCCATCAGGAATTGGCCTCATGACTCAGCCAACCTCCGCTGGAAGCGTAGTAAAGAACGAAGCTGTAAATAGTCGGTTACAGTACCTAGCTCTGCCAATGTTGAGACAGTCAGCTTACGCATCCTGCGCGTTGACAATACCGTCGTATTCATCTGAATAAACGTATTTTCCGGTCTCACACCCTTCAACAAAAGCAGCAAACCACAAGTCAAAATTATCAGCTTTAACTTCTCGTGTTGCCTCATCATGCCAAAAGTCAATAATTTGGCCAACACAGCCTCCCTTGGCAGGATTTAGATCCAAACAATCGTGATTGCCTGAACCATCATGTGTTATCGGAATCCATTTAGCGTTCCACCAATCGTCTTTAACTGGTCCACGAGGATCGCTTTTATAATCATTGAAATCGCCGCTATCGAGCAGGTCCTTCCAAACTTTCCACTCATCCTGAATGCGTTCTAACGAAAGAAACTCTCGTGCGTCAATAAAACCATCTGCGTAGTCGACTTGCCCATTATGAATGCGATAAGCGGCTTTAAAATCATCAGGAAATTGAATCGATAAAAACGCTTCGGTTTGGATAATTTGTTCTTCTGTTGCGCCAGATTGCAATGTTTCCAAAAGTGCGGGCGCGTTGATAGTGAGCCACGCCTCAAGCCGATTCCATAAATCTTGCATAACGTTCGCATCCATACGCTTGGCTTAGTGATCAAAGTTTGCTTCACTGTTGACACCTAGCTCCGGCTTAAACGATGGAGGATCGCGATCCCTAACACCCGAGAAAGTGCGTCACATGCTTTAGGCAGCCTCGCTGGGATAGACCGCACCATCAAAATTCTTTATTCCCTAGGCTACGCCGACCCTAACGACTGAAGCGATCTCATTCCCGTATCCAACAGTGAAGTTGTTGGCCCAGGTAAATCTGAGGAGCATACACATTCCCATCCGTGGATGGTCATTTTGACCAAAACCGTACTCATCGAGTAAGCGACTAAAACGATCGAGTCTCTGCTGCTGTCTCCTAACCCTAGGCGATCGCAGCGGGACTCGCTGTGTTTAGCTTCAAGCCAACAGGCGAGTTACCGCCGCATTGTATTCCTGATAAGACTTGATTCCTGTTAGGGTCTCCAGCCGCTCGCCATCTCTAAAGAACATCACCGCCGGTATGCCCTTGAGCTCAAATCGCTTGGTGATCTGCCGATTAGCATCAAAGTCGATCTTTCTCACCGTGACCGAATCACTGTAGGCCTCGGCTAGTTTATCGATCGATGGCGTCACCTGTTTGCAAGAGCCACACCAAGACGCCATACAATCGACCACCAGCAAGGGTTCACTGGCCAACAGCGCATCGAGTTCAGCCTCGTCGCGAATTAGTTTGGCGGCACCCGTGTCTTCTTCGCCCAGCTGGGTCAGAGCGTTGGCTACCTCCGCAGACGACAGGTTGGCATTAATGGTGGCGAGCTGCGATCGCTGCTGATAGTACTCAATCAGCGGCTCTAACGACTGCTGATAGGTCTCTAACCGGTCTCGGATGGTGGAAATTGGCGGCTTTTCGCTGCTTTCGTTTAAGAGTCGGATGATCAAAAACTCAGTTGTCGCTTTGAGATAAGCCGCCGTCGCTGGTGGCTGCCCTACCGCTGCCCACCACTCATCAAACGCCTGGACCTGAGCCAGCGATCGCGGGAATCCCTCCAAAACCCAGCCTTTGAGCATAGTATCGGGCTGCTCAAACCGCTTGCGGATCAGCTTCATGGCCAGAGCATCGGGAATCAGCTCGCCCGCATCTACGTAGGGACGAGCCTCTACACCAATCGCAGTCTCTGCGGCGATCGCCCCGCGAACCAGTTCCCCCATAGCCACATGGGGAACTTGCCAGCGTTCAGCTAGCGCAGCCGCTTGCGCCTTTAGCCCTACGCCAGGAAGGCCCAGTAGGATAAATTGCTTAGTTTTCATAGAATGGCAATATCCTTCTTCCGCTGTTCATCCCTACATTCATCATCTATGTCAAAGGGCTAAAACCTGAGTTTTTTAACCTCATTTAACGGCAGGCCAAGAATAACCATTGGGCTAATTTAGGCTTCGAGTAACAGTGATGAGTACACCCTTGATCTGATTCGCCCCGTCTCCATGCCGTCATCTCCACCTCGCATTTACTGCCTCCCCGCTACCGACGCTCCAGTGGTAGCGGTATTTCGACGTGGACCTAGTCAGTGGGCTCACGTCGGTCGCTGGGATTTGGCTCAGAACTGCTACGAGCCAGGGGGCTGGTTACGGGGCCGCATTTTTCCCCGGCGCTCAGACATTTCCCCCGATGGGCGCTGGCTGTGCTACTTTGCTCACAACCCCAAAGCTCGCTGGGAATATGGAGACGCCTATGTCGCCGTATCCAAGCTGCCCTGGCTGACGGCCCTCCATGCCTTCGCCACCTGCGGCACCTGGACTCGGGGTTACTACTTCACGACGGGTGGCAGCCGCGAAGACTCAAAAGCTACCACTCTGCCTATTCCCTATGATCTCACGTTCATTCCGGTTGAGCAGTTCGCTAACGAACGGCGGCGGGGCTGGCTAGAAGCCCGCAATTCACCACCTCGTAGTGTCGGTGGCCCCTGGGATGAAAACCGCAATGCTCGCTTGCAAAAACCACAGCCGGGAGGCCCCTACTTGCTGCGGCTAGAAAGCCTGGGCCGGGCCGGCGGCGAATTTGGGGTTGGCCAGGCGATAGACGGCCTGCGAGTAGTCTATGCCCTTGAATCGGAGCAAGACATCAAGATTCTAAATGATGTGCAATGGGCTGACTGGACTGCCCAAGGACAACTGCCGGTAGCTACTCGCAGTGGCAAACTGCAAGTTCGCGAGTTGCAGAAGCATTCCTTTAAGGTCGCTTTTGAGGCCGATCTATCTGCATTGCAGCCAGAGCCGATGGAGGCTCCTGATTGGGCTCAGCGATGGTAATAGAAAAAACAGGTGAGCCACAAACTGCCCAAACTAGGCGATAGATAGCCTACAACCAACAGTTTTCTCCTAAAAGTCTTCCCCTAACCGGCAAGCGTTGGGTTTCTAGTCGTCCCCGCCCTTCTTCTTGCCTTGCCCATTAGACGAATTCTCTTTTCTATCTTCATCAACGACTGGCAGGGTTGTAGCAGAGTTGACCTGAGGCGAATCGGGCAGTGGAGAGAGTTGGGTTGGAGAAACTGGAGCCGTTGTAGCCGAGCTAGGTGGAGATGCAGGTGGGGCTTGCAAAGAACGCTGCACCACGATTGGAATAGCAGTAGTACCAACTAAAGCGACGGTACCAACCAACCCTTTAAGCAGCAGTGACTTCAAGTTGTTCGTTTCGGGGGCAGAGTCAGAGTTACTCATAAATTTAGTAATCGTTCGTTTTAAAGACTCTTTAGGGCGATGTGTCTTGTCAGTAGAATACCCTGCATCGCTTGATTGGTTGACTCTCTGTGGTCACTTTTGGTTCCGTCTGCTCAGTTCTATGAAGGCGCGATCGCGCAAGACTTTGCCAACGTAAATTTTTGAAGAATATACAGAAAAAACCTTAGCCCGTGGCCAAGTAGCTAGATCACACAACTCATGCGAAATGGGTCAACGGTAAGCTCTATTCAGACGCCTTACCGTCTCGTCGGCCTAGCTCGTATACGCCGCAGCCGATCGCAGACAGCACCCCCAAACTGACGGCCCAACTGCCGCCCAGCGACAGCGTCAGACCGTAGTGCGCTAAACCACCCACTGCCAAAAAGGGCAGGACGCCCAGCAGCGATGCCGCGGGCGAGTCCGCGCCTAGCCAGCCCTCAAAAGTTGAAATTACTCGGTCGGCTAAGGGCGAAAAGCCCCAGTACAGCGCGATCGCCCACAGAGCAGTGCCAGCAATAGTGGCGGTATCGAAATCAACGGGCAAGGACGACAAAGCAGTCACCGGAGCGAGGCCAGAGCATTAGCCGAAGTGAAGTCAAAGGCTTTCACCGCACCTAGAGCGGGTCGCGATCGGGGCGGTAATCGGGCCGAGGTGGCTGTGGACCGGGATCAATGCGGTAGCGATCGTTGTATTCACCGCGGTTTTTGGGGGGGCGACGACGACGCACGCGATCGTCGGTAGGACGAGGATTATTGTCGTAGTAGGGCTGACCGTCAGGGCCATCCATGGGGCGATCGCCCATGAAGCGGCCGTCTACGGGGCGATCGCTAGGCCGATCCATACGACCGTCCACGGGGCGATCGCCAGGCCGATCCACGGGGATATCTTCGCGACGCATGGGGCGACCATCGCCGTAGACGTCGGGGGTGTAGGGAGGCCGTCCGGTCGGTTCACCGCGCCCCTCAAGCATAGGCCGAGGACGATTGTAGGGATCGGCGGGGCCATAGTCGCGGCGGTCTAGCTCAGCGCGGAGGTTGGCACGGTTGTCAGGAGCATAAGCCGGCGGGCGACTACCTCGGGGCGGGCGGTAGCCGCCACCGCCACCAAAATCGCCGCCGTCGCCCGGAAAGCCCACTTTAGCGAGCGGCGTTCTGGAATTGATGTTCTGAATCATCAGCGACACCACCATGCCCACCAACAGCATTTGCTGAAAGGAGGAGATGACGTCCATGCCTAGGTTGCCGAGCAGGAACACCCCTGACAGCAAAAACAGAATGGCATAGACCTTGTCAGAGTCGCGCTCATAGCCGGGCTTTAGCCGATCTAAGAAGAACAGCGCCACGCCGCAAATCACCATAAAGATGCCCAGCAGCAGGGGGACGGGGGTACCAAAATTCACGGCAAATTCCTCTTAGGCGATCGCCTCTGCCAACCGAACACGTTAATTCTAGCCGACTTAGCGAAAAAATCGGGAACGCCGCAAGGGTTCCCGATCGCAAGACTGCTAGGTTGTGCCCTCTGACCTATGCCAGCGGGCACAGCTCTTTGAGACTACTGGCGTTGAATCTTGTCGCGCTGGCTAACAAAAAACAGGAAAGCGCTAGCCGGTACAACAATAATCACGGCTCCAGCCAGAATGCTCAGCAAAAAGTTAGTTAAAGACGGTGTCATATGCCTTTGTCCTGAATAATGATTTAGACAAATTGTTACCAATCATTATTGATCAAGTTCTGCCCCCTGCCCATAGCGTGGGAGGGGCGATCGCAAGTATTTATCTCAACTGAGCAAGATTAGCCCAGCCAAGGGCATCCCAGCGCCAAAAATAAGGCTGAGTAAAGCTTTAGAATTGTACATAACTGCAACGGCGATTTTTTGGAGGGCAACCGTGGCCGCTACACAAGTGCTGACTATTGGCGTGGGCCTGCTGCTAGGGCTGATGACCCTGCTGTTTATCTTTCGCATTGTGCTGACCTGGTATCCCCAGGCCGACCTGTCTAAGCTGCCCTTTTCGCTCATCGCTTGGCCAACGGAACCCTTGCTGGTGCCCATGCGCAAGCTCGTCCCCCCAATTGGTGGCGTGGACATTGCTCCAGTCGTTTGGGTGGGCATCGTCACCCTGCTGCGGGAAATTCTAGTCGGCCAGCAGGGCCTATTGCGGATGCTGGGCTAGGCAAAGAGATGCTGTGTTGGTAACTTGGACGTTGCCAACACAGCATTTACGGTTTGACTACTTGATTGCCATCATCTCGGCGACAAAGTTGGTGTAGACATCGCCGCTGAGGAAGTTGGCGTTCTCCAGCACTTTTTGATGAAAGCCGATGGTGGTGGGCAGGCCGGTGATGGCGCACTCTCGCAGGGCGCGGCGCATGCGGCGAATGGCGGTGGGGCGGTCTGGCCCCCAAACAATCAGCTTGCCCACCAGCGAATCGTAGTAGGGCGGAATTTCATAGTCGGTATACACGTGGGAATCCATGCGCACACCCATGCCGCCGGGGGCGAGGTAGCCGCTAATGCGACCAGGGTTGGGGCGAAAATTGTGGTCGGGGTCTTCGGCATTAATGCGGCATTCAATCGCATGGCCGCGAATTTGAATCTCTGACTGGGTAAAGGGCAGCTTTTCGCCCTGGGCAATGGTGAGCTGGGCTGCAATCAGGTCAATGCCGGTAATCATCTCAGTGACGGGATGCTCAACCTGAATGCGGGTATTCATTTCCATAAAGTAGAAGTTGCCCTGGCTATCGACCAGGAACTCCACAGTGCCAGCCCCCACGTAGTTGATCGACTGGGCCGCCAGTACCGCCGCTGCCCCCATTTTTTCGCGCTGGTCTGCCGTGAGGCGAGGGCTGGGGGCTTCTTCAAGCAGCTTTTGGTGCCGCCGCTGAATTGAGCAGTCGCGTTCGCCCAGGTGCACCACGTTGCCGTAGCTATCGGCCAGGATCTGAAACTCGATGTGCCGGGGGCGATCGATAAACTTTTCCATATATACGCCAGAGTTGCCAAAGGCGGCCTGGGCCTCACCCTGGGCAGCCATAAAGGCCTTGACCAGCTCGGACTCGTTGTTGACCAGGCGCATGCCGCGCCCGCCGCCCCCAGCAGTGGCTTTAATCATCACCGGGTAACCAATTTCGCTGGCGACAGCGTAGGCTTCGGC
Source organism: Leptolyngbya subtilissima AS-A7 (assembly GCF_039962255.1). NCBI lineage: Bacteria > Bacillati > Cyanobacteriota > Cyanophyceae > Leptolyngbyales > Leptolyngbyaceae > Leptolyngbya > Leptolyngbya subtilissima. The sequence goes on from NZ_JAMPKY010000012.1 coordinate 108,355, forward strand.
TTCGTCGGTTAGCAGACCGCCGCTGCCCGGCACCGTGGGCACACCCACCTTTTGCATAGTGTCTTTGGCGGTCGATTTATCGCCCATTCGGCGAATGGAGTCGGGGGAGGGGCCAACAAAGACAATTTGGTGGTCGGCGCAGATTTCGGCAAAGCGGGCATTTTCGGCTAGAAAGCCGTAGCCGGGGTGAATGGCGCTGGCGTTGCGGGTCAGGGCCGCGGCAATAATGTTGGGAATGTTGAGGTAGCTTTTTTGGCTGGGGGCCTCGCCAATGCACACTGCTTCATCGGCCAGCTGCACATGGAGAGCGTGGCGATCGACAGTAGAGTGAACCGCAACGGTGGCTATGTCCATTTCTTCGCAGGTGCGGAGGATGCGCAGCGCGATTTCTCCCCGGTTGGCAATTAAAATCTTGGAAAAGCGCATGTACGTAGGGCAAATAGCAACAGACCATTGAGTTGTGGCGTAGCAGCCCAGCTAAGCAACCCCAGCCCACTGCCGCAACCGACCATCATCAGCATCATACGATGACGACGGTCGCTGATTCTATCACGGGGCTAGCGCAACAAATATTGCTGAAAATGTGCTCTTACAAGGGGGCCATTATGGTTTACTCTTATATATCTGAGCTGGTGCTGGGGCCAACATTTCCTCAGTTGCGCCCAACTAGCACCGTTCATACACCAGCGGATGTGGTGGAATCGGTAGACACGCACGCTTGAGGGGCGTGTGGCTTACGCTGTGCGAGTTCGAGTCTCGCCATCCGCATCAAATCCCTATGGATTGATTCAACAATGCCGGGTTGTAGTGCTACAGCCCGGCATTGTTGTTGGAGCCGATTTATTGAACGACTGCTATAGACGCTGGGCTAGGGCGATCGCCACGGGACACAGCAGCAGCGCGGGCAAAAATGACGCCACTCTCACCTGGCCAATTTCGAGCAGATTTAGCCCGATGCCCAAAATCATCAGCCCGCCGGTACCCGTGAGCAACAAAACCTGAGGACTCGTGGTTGGGTCGGTGAGAATAGTCCCCAACAGGCTGGCTAGCACCGACAACGCCCCCTGCACCCCCAGCACGCTGAGGGCAGAAAAGCCGACGCCAACACCATAGGTGCCAGTCAGGGCAATCGCCGCCAGCCCATCCATCGTAGACTTCAGCGTGAGCAGAGCATTGTCGCCCGACAGGCCGTTGTTGAGGCTGCCGACAATGGCCATAGGGCCAATGCAAAACAACAGGCTAGCCGCCACAAATCCTTCGGTAAAGCGGCCACCGCCTCGCACCCTAGCCTTGAGCCAATCGCCCAACACCGTGAGGCGTTTCTCAATCTGCCACCATTCGCCCAGCATCCCTCCCGCCGCCATTACCAGCAGCGCCAAGATGATGCCATCGATGGGGCCAGCGTCGATGGCAGACAGGTTACTGGCCATGGAGACCCCAATGACCAGGGTCATCAGCCCCACTGCCTGGGTGATAATTTGCTGCATTGACTTAGGCAGGCGGCTGCGCAGCATGAGTCCCAGTGTTGTGCCCAGCAAAATGGTGGCGACGTTAATCCAGGTGCCGCTGGTTTTGGCCCACAGGCTGAGCATAGTAAATTCCTCACGGGAGATGGTTGGGCAGATAGTAGGTGCGCGGCGCTTAGGTTCCGCGTTATTCTCCAATCAGACCATTTATTCTGGGAGAGTGCCATGGTGGTGCCAGTCAGTTTGATGCGCGCCCAGTCTTACCAAAGGGCCGAACTGGAGCGATCGCTCACTCAGCTACTCGCGCCCCTGGGAGGTATGGCGGCCTTTGTTAAGCCAGGCGATCGCGTGCTGCTCAAGCCCAACCTGCTGACTAGCGCCCGCCCTACTAAAGAATGCACTACCCGGCCTGAGCTAATTTACGCCGTGGCCCAGCAGGTCATGGCCGCTGGTGGCTTGCCTTTTTTGGGTGACAGCCCCGCCTTCGGCAGCGCCCGGGGTGTAGCCAAGGCCAACGGTTTGCTGCCCCTGGCCCAAGAACTCGGGCTACCGATCGTGGAGCTACATGGCGAGCGCTACCCTACCGACAATCCCGAGTTTGACCATCTGCGCCTCTCCAAAGAAGTGATGGAGGCCGATGTGGTGATCAACCTGCCCAAGGTCAAGTCCCACGTGCAGCTCACCCTAACCCTAGGGGTCAAAAACTTGTTTGGCTGCGTACCTGGCAAGATGAAGGCCTGGTGGCACATGGAAGCGGGCAAAGATGTGCAGCGCTTTGGCACCATGCTGGTAGAAACAGCGCGGCTGATCGATCCTGAGCTGACCATTGTGGACGGCATCGTGGGCCATGAGGGCAACGGACCCAGCGGCGGGGAACCTAGAGATTTAGGCGTACTGGGGGCCTCGGCCAACGTATTTGCCCTCGATCGCGCCATGGTCGCCCTGCTGGGGGTTGATCCGCTGACGGTGCCCACGGTAGCTCAGTCGATGCGGCTGGGAGTTTGCCCCGATTGGGAGGAAATAGCCTTTCCGCTGCTTACCCCCGAAGATCTTGGGGTGACCGACTGGCAGCTACCCGCCGAACTCATGCCCATTGACTTCGGCATGCCTCGGGTGGTGCAGTCCACCTTTAAGCACCTCTACATTCGCTTCATCAAAGAGCCGGTGACCGCCTACGCTGGGCGTCTCTAAGCCGGACGGATTTGAAACCAGAGCGGGAGGGTGCAGGATATGCGCCCTCCCGTTCTGAACAGTTGGTTTGGCCGTTACTCAGCCGGGTTGATGAGGCCTAAACGGCTAGCGCCAGTGGTCGGTCGGGTCTGGCTGGCGAGAATGGTTTGCTCTAGCACCTCGGCAGCACGGAGGTATTGGGTGTCGGCATCGGTGCCGAGCAGGGCGGGGTTGCTAAACAGCTCGCGGCGCTGGCGATCGCTCAAGCCCACCTCCACATCGGGGGTGATGCCCCGGCTGCTGATGTCGGTGCCATCGGGGGTGTAGTAGTGGGCTACGGTCACGGTCAGGCCAGAGCCATCGGTGAGCCCGTGGAGCGACTGCACTAGGGCTTTGCCGTAGGTGGTGTTGCCCACCACCGTGGCCCGGTCGTTGTCGCGTAGAGCCCCGGTCAAAATTTCGCTGGAGCTGGCCGAACGGCTATCAACCAGCACGGTCAGCGGCAGGTCGGTGAGGGCGGTGCGGTTGGCCGAAATCGCTTCGTCATTGCCCAGGCGATCGAGGGTGCGGACAATTTGTCCATGCTGCAGCCACATGCGGCTGATGTCAACGCTGGCCATCAGCAGTCCGCCAGGGTTGCCGCGCAGGTCAAGCACAAATCCTTCGACCCCAGCCTCGGTCAGGTTGCCAATCGCGTCGGCCATCTGCGCAGGGGCGTTAGCGTTGAACTCAATTAGTCGAATGTAGCCAATGGGGCGACCGCCCACCGTCTTTTGGGAGTATTCAACGGTAGGCAGATCCATGCGGGCGCGGGTCATGATTACGGTGCGGGGAGCGCCGCCGTCCCGAGAAACGGTAAGGGTTACCTGTGAGCCCTCGTTGCCCCGCAGCTGTTGCAGCACGCCCTCGGCGGTAAGCCGTTCGGTGCTTTGGCCGTCGACTAGCAGAATGCGATCGCCCGCAACAATCCCAGACAGCTCGGCTGGCGAACCTGGGGCCACGCTCGTCACTGCCACCGCCCCAGTCTGGCTATTGCGCTCTAGCCGCACGCCAATTCCCGAGGCTTCGCCAGAGGTCTGCTCGGTGAGGTCAGCGTATTCCGTCGGCGAGAGAAATCGGGTGTAGGGGTCATCGAGCTGCTGCAGGGCGGCCCGCAATGCCCCATAGGCCGCCTCTTTAGAGGTGTATTCCCGCCCGAGCAGATCTTGGCGCAGAGCTTGCCAATCAACTTGGTTAAAGCTGTCGTCTACGTACTCACGATTGATAATTTGCCAGGCTTCATCAATAACAACCTTAGGGCTGTCTTCGAACTCAGTGAGCGGTGTAGCGGCCAAGGCGGCCTCAGCGGCCACAGCAGCTACCAGGGGAATAAAGGCTAGGAGGGAAGGTTGCGCTAGAGACAGTAGTAGCCGGGGAAAGGAGGAAATTGACATCGTGTTAATACCAGCCTGGACACGGAGGGAAGACGAGTCGGGGCCACAAACATCCGGCCAATCTTGAGCTTATTGTGACCGATGGTTTATCTCTTTGGCCAGATGCAGAAGCTACTTTGTGGAGATTTTAGGCTTTTCTTTAGTTCTGCTGGGTAAATGGGGCCGCTTTTCAAATTGGCCCCCTGATTACCTTGAGCTGGCGCTTGCTCATTAAACATTGGTCTACCCACCCCCTAGCGAGTTGGTAGACCAGACTGGCAGGCTTTAGCCATGAGATGCGATCGCAGCTTACCTAAGCACGGCTGGTGGCGTTGATCTCATCCAAAATGGTCTGCGCTCCCTCGGCTCGCAGATGCCGGGCTAGCTGTTCGCCCAACGCTTCGGCTTCAGCCACTGGCCCCTGCACAACGTTCTTAATCACCCGCTGGCCGTCGAGGCTGGCTACCAGACCGGTGAGGGTCAGGGTGTCGCCCGCCAGTTCCGTATTCACGCCAATGGGTACCTGACAGCCACCCTCTAGCTCGCGCAAAAAGGCACGTTCAGCCAGACAGCGGGCGGTGGTGGGTTCGTGGGAAAGCACGCTCAGCAGCTTGAGAATTTCCTCGTCACCAGTGCGGCACTCGATGCCCAGGGCACCCTGCCCCACGGCGTGGAGAGAGATCTCGGCGGGAAGAATTTCGTGGATGCGATCGCTCATATCCATGCGCTGAAGGCCCGCCGCCGCCAGAATAATGCCGTCGTAGCCGCCCTCGTCAAGCTTGCGCAGGCGAGTGTTGAGGTTGCCGCGAATGTCTTTGAAGGTGAGGTGGGGATAGTGGTGACGCAGCTGGGCCAGCCGCCGCAGGGAGGAGGTGCCAATTACCGCGCCCTCGGGCAGGGTAGCCAGGGTCTTGTCCTTGTTTTTCTCGTGGACGACCAGGGCATCGGCTGGGTCTTCGCGGTGGGTGATGCAGCCCAGCATCAGCCCCTCGGGCAGACGGGTGGGCAAGTCTTTGAGGGAGTGCACGGCAAAGTCGCTGTCGCCCCGCAGCATGGTGTCTTCCAGCTCTTGGGTAAACAGGCCCTTGTCGCCAATTTTGGAGAGCGACACGTCGAGTACTTTGTCGCCTTGGGTCTCCATGGTGACAATTTCAAAGGCGAGATTGGGGAAGTGCCGCTGCAACTCATCCCGCACCCAGTGGGTTTGAATCAGCGCCAGCTGGCTCTTGCGAGACACGATGCGAACGGTGCGCCGGGAAGTCGAAACGGTGGGGGATGCGGTGGATTGCATAGTCTGAAACAAGCTTGCAAAGGGTTAGTAACGGCGCTACGACAACCGCCATTTACGTCAGGATCCTGGGGAGATCGGCCTAGGCAGTTGTGGGCCAAACAGCCATCCCGATCAACGGACGAGGCAACCGGTCTTCAGCCGTTTGGGCAGCGCTATGGGTAGGGCGGTTAAATCACTGCCGAATCTTCAGGTTACAGGATGCGGCTCCCTCTAGGGTGAGCCTTCCAGAGATGTTACGGGGTTGTCACATTAGGGGGTTAGCGGCGTTTATGATGGGTGAGCAGCTTGGGAAAAACCGTTGCCTCGCCAGTTTTTTGCACCCCGTTTTTTACCGACAAATAGGCCGCTCACTCGCCTATTGGGCAGTCTTTCTGTGGCGATCGCCCTTACCCTCAGCACCACTCCCCTGGCACTGGCCCAGGCGCTGCGCCCGGAAGTTCGATTTCCCTTTTTGGCCGACCCGCTGCAAGACAACCCCCTCGACCCGCTGCTGCCGCCGAGGCCGACAGTGTCTCGCCCCCTCAGCCCGCTAGAGCTTTACGCTCTGGAGCAAGAACTTGACCAGCTGGCCCTAGAGGCGATCGCCCTAGATGAAGCGGGGGAATTAGAGGCGGCCCGCCTTGTCTGGCGGCGGGAAATTCGCCTGCGCCGCCTGGTAGGCATTGACGCCGAGCTCGCCGCCATTGGGCGGGTAGGCCAGGTGCTGCGCGATCGCAACGCCACCCCCGATCTACAGCTTTACGCCCTGCGCCTCGACGAGATTCGCGCCGACCTCACGCTGCCAGATGACGCCGATCGCCTAGAGGGCATGGCCACCACCTACGAAGTGCTAGGGGATGTCGATGCCGCTGCCGAAATCCGCCGCGATCTAGCCGATGCCGCCCTGGTCGGAGGCGATGGCGCTGAGCACCGCCGCCAGCTCGATGCCCTGGCGGTGCTGCGGGCCGACTGGTTTTACTTTCCGGAGGCGGCCCAGGTTTATGGCGAGCTGGTGGCGCTAGCCCAAACCGGCGGCAATCGCGACGACGAAATTCGCTACCTCGGGCTCCAGGCCGAGAATCTGGAGGAGGCTCAGGATTTTGCTGGGGCGATCGCCTTACAGCAGCGCCTGCTCACCCTCTACCAAAGCGACGAAAGCCTGTGGCCGCAAATTGCTGCCCTACAGCACCGGGTTGCCAACAACTACCGCACCCTGGGCGATCTCGACACCGCCTCCCGCCAGTACCAAATTGCCTACACCAATGCGATCGAGCAACAGCAGCTCGAGGTGGCCGCGATCGCCATCAACGATTTAGCCGAAATCTACAAGACCCTCGGCCGCTGGGCCGATGTGGGCTACCTCTACGAACAGCTCCTGCTGGTAGAGCAGCAGGCCCACAGCGCCTACGGCATGATGGCGGCCTACGACCAGCTGGGCCAGGTGCACGAGCAGTTAGGGGCCACTCCGTCAGCCCTGGCCGCTTACCGAGAAGGGCTGGTGCTGGCGCGAGTGCTCGGCTCCCAACAAACTTACTTTGAAGAACAGATTGCCCGTCTCCTAGAGGAAGCATCCTAATGGTGATTGAATGGCTCACCTTCGCGGTCGATCCCGAAAACCGTGAAACCTTTGTTCGCCTCGACAACGATATCTGGACAGCTGCCTTGAGCCAGTATCCTGGCTTTATCTCCAAGGAAGTGTGGATTTCACCCGATTTGCTCGACCAGGTGGTGTATGTCGTGCGCTGGCAAACTCGCGAGCAGTGGAAGGCCATTCCTCAAGCCGATTTAGATGCGATCGAACAGCAGTTTGACGCTGCCGTAAATTTCTCCTACCGCATGATCGATGCCCGCGAATACCAGGTGCGGCGCTACCCTTCCCCCTAACCGGCAAACTCATCTCACCCCATGCTGGACCCAATTCAGGCGCTAGTAAAACGCGTTCGCCAAGAGCTACTGCCAAACCTGCACCTAGAGAGTATCGACCCTTGCGATCCGGTCGTAGTGCATCGGCTGCCAGTGCCCTGGAACTGCCTGGGGGCCGGGAACTATGCGGCCGTGTTTGTGCACCCTGACTATCCCGATCAGGTCGTCAAGGTCTATGCTCCCGGCCGACCGGGGATTGAGGCGGAGGTGGAAGTCTATCGCCGTTTGGGCGAGCATCCTGCCTTTTCGCAGTGCTACTTCAGTGAAACTCCCTTTTTGATTTTGAGGCGTCTGCCTGGGGTAAACCTATACGACTCACTGCACCGGGGCATTGACATTCCGCCCCAGGTAATTCGAGATATTGATGCTGCCTTGGCCTACGCCCGCCAGCGGGGGCTGTTTCCCCACGATGTCCACGGGCGCAATGTGATGCAGAACGAGGGGCGCGGGGTGGTAGTTGATGTGTCTGATTTTTTAAATACAGCGCCCGATCGCGCCTGGCAGGACGTCAAACGGGCCTACTGGTGGATCTATCGTCCTTTTTTTCGCCCCTTGGGCCTGCGAATGCCCTACGTTATGTTGGACTGGGTGCGGGTTGGGTATCGCCTATTTCGCCGTCTGGTGGGCGTTGGCCTGCGCTAGCATACGGCCATAGTTGTTGACGGTATGCGCTGCCCCCGTTGCTATGCTCTCGTGCCCCCGCTGCCAAGCCCCCATCGAACTCACCACGATTCAGTGCCCCCGTTGCCAGCTGACCCTCAAGGCCCACGGGCACCCCGGCATGCCGCTGCACCGCACCGAGGGGGATGAGCCCCTCTGCGCCACCTGCCGCTACGACGCCGACGACACCTGCAACTTTCCCCAGCGCCCCCAGGCCACAACCTGCACCCTGTACCGCTCAGTCAAGCCTGCTGAAGACCTGGCGCTGCCCGGCCCTGCGCTCGGTCAGCGCCTGAATTTTTGGCTGCGCAACCATCCGGGACTGATGGCCCTGGGGGGGCTACTGTTGCTGAGCCTGGTGCTGGTGCTGGTGCGCTAGGGCAGTGAGGCTGGCTCTAGGGCGAAAAAGTCAGAGAATACTTGCCCGCCGACAGTGTTGAGCCGGGTTTGCAGATCGTCGAGAAATTCGTGTAGGCCCCGCTGGGTAATTTCGTCGATGGTGAGGTAGTCAAGCTCTGAGCGCAGGCGGCCAAGGGCGCGATCGCTACCGGTTCGCCAGGTGCCCATCGAGGTGCCGGAGATCTGATGGAGCGATCGCTCCGCTTCAATCAGACAAAACTGAATTGAGCGGGGAAATTCCCGATTGAGAATCAAAAACTCCGTCACTCCGCGTGGGGTGATTCGGTACTGGCACTTGCGGTACATTTCGTAGGCGCTGGCCGACTTCAGCAGGGCAATCCACTGCAAATCGTCGAGGGGCGAGCCCACGTCAGTCACCGAGGGCAGCAAAATGAAGTACTTCACGTCGAGAATGCGGGCGGTTTTATCGGCCCGCTCCAGCAGTCGCCCTAGTTGACCAAAGTGCCAGCCCTCGTTGTGGGCCATGGTGGCATCCATCACCCCGGCAAATAGATGGCTAGCCATCTTCACTTCCGGGAAAAAGTTGTGCAGCTCCGACAGCAGCCCGACGTTGGCAGCCTCATTCACCATTAGATAGAACGAGTTCACCTGCTCCCACATTTCTGAGGAAATGACCTCCCGCACCGATCGCGCATTCTCCCGCGCCGACCTGAGGCAGGAGATGATCGAATTGGGGTACTCGCGATCAAAAGTGAGAAATTTCAGAATATTCTCCGCCGAAGCCTCTCCATAGCGGGCCTTGAACAGCCCCTGATCGCCAGTAGTTCTGACCAGGGGCTCCCACTGTTGCTCCATGCCGGGAGGGGCATCCAGCAGTAGATTCAAGTTGACATCCACAAAGCGGGCCACGTTTTCGGCCCGCTCCACATAGCGGTTTAGCCAGTAGATCGAATCGGCGACGCGGCTCAGCATGGGGGTGAGGAAGTAGAGGGGTGAGGGGGTAGGGGGGTGAGGGAGTTAGGGAGGGATGGCTAGGTGGATGATTTTAGGAGTGACAAAACTCTTCTAAACAATCAATTGCTTACACTCCCACTCCTTCAAGGTGAATGGGCAATTTGGCGTTGGGATCGACGGATTTCACGACCCAGGTGTCTTTGCTGCCGCCGCCCTGGGAAGAATTCACCACCAAAGAGCCGCGCTTGAGGGCGACGCGGGTGAGACCACCGGGGTTCACGTAGATATCTTGGCCGTAGAGAATGTAGGGCCGAAGATCGACATGGCAGCCCTCGAAGGTGTCTTCGATCAGGGTGGGTACCCGCGACAGGCAGAGGGTGGGCTGGGCGATGTAGCCGCGGGGGTTAGCGCGAATGCGATCGCCAAACTCAACCCTTTGCTCCTCGGTGGCATGGGGGCCGACCAGCATGCCGTAGCCGCCGGAGGCGTTAGTCGCCTTCACCACCAGCTGATCTAAGTTATCGAGCACGTGGGCCTGCTGAGTGGCGTCTTCGCACAGGTAGGTGGGCACGTTGGGGATCAGCTGGTCTTCGTCGAGGTAGTAGCGAATCATCTGCGGCACGTAGGCATAGACCAGCTTGTCGTCGGCGACGCCGGTGCCGAGGGCGTTCGCTAGGGCCACCCGCCCAGACCGATACACCTCCATCAGCCCCGGCACCCCCAGCAGCGAATCAGGCCGAAAGGCTAGGGGATCGATAAAGTCATCATCGATGCGGCGATACACCACATCGACTCGCTCTAGCCCTTTGGTGGTGCGCATTTTCAGGTAGCCGTCCGACACCACCAGGTCACGCCCTTCCACCAGTTCGACCCCCATCTGCTGGGCCAAAAACGAATGCTCAAAGTAGGCCGAGTTGTACATGCCGGGGGAAAGCACCGCCACCCGAGGGTTCATCAGCGTCTCAGGCACCAGGTTTAGCAGCGTTTCGAGCAGCTGGCTGGCGTAGTCATCCACCGCCGCGATATCCATTGCCGCAAACAGGTGGGGAAAGGTGTTCTTCATCACCCGCCGGTTTTCGAGTACGTAGGAGATGCCCGAGGGGCAGCGCATGTTGTCTTCGAGCACATACCAGGTGCCCTCTTTGTCGCGCACCAAGTCGGTGCCGGTGATGTGGCACCAGATGTTGTTGGGTGGGTTGAGGCCTATGCAGGGCTTGAGAAATCCAGGGGCCGACTCCACCACATGGCGCGGAATCACGCCATCGTTCAAAATCTTCTGATCGTTGTAAACGTCGTGGATAAAGCAGTTGATCGCATAAATGCGCTGCTTGAGGCCCTTTTCAATCCATTCCCAATCGTGCCCTGGCACAATGCGCGGAATCACATCGAAGGGAAAAATGCGCTCGGTGCCCTGATTGTCGCTGTAGACATTAAAGGTGACACCCAGCTTAAACAAGGCGTTTTGCACCGCTTTTTGCCGCTGCTGTAGCTCTACCAACGACATGGCGTTGACCCGCCGCACCAACAGCTCGGCTTCGGGGCGAGGCTGGCCCTGGCTTAAAAACAGTTCGTCAAAAAAGTCGCCGGGGTCATAGGCGTCAAATAGCACCAGGGGTCTCCTAAAAATCCAGGGTTAGGGGTCATCTCTATGGTGCCTGGGTCGCTAGCCAGCACAGCAATAGGAATGGGGCAGGGCTTTTCTCAGGGGTAGAGAAAAGCACAGTAGCTCTAACCAATACTGGGGTAAGGGCGCGACAAGCTGTAGCGCTCAATACGGTTTTGCGGAAACACCCTGGCAGAGCCACCAAACCCAGCCCAGCGATCGCGGGCTAGGTCAGGCAACTGTATAAGACAATCGCCAGCTGAACCCGCATTTAGGCTCGGCTGGCGATCGCTAACCAGCTCAGAATTTTCCCATGCCCGTATCGACGACGGGAAACTTCAGGTTCTCAAAGGCCTGAATTATCTCAACCCTAGAAAATTTAGACCTGAGCAATCTCAAAGGCAGGCCCCAGTCCGGCAACAATCTCCGAGGAGGAAAGCCTACCGTCGTGGTCGAGGTCAAGGGCATCGAAGGCGGCATCGGTGCCAAGCCATTCTTCCCGAGTAATAAAGCCGTCACCGTCTAGGTCATAGGCTTTGAATAGGTCAAACTGGTCATCCCGAGCGGTGGTGGTCGTGCCGTTGCTCTCGGTGAGCTGAGTCAGACGGGTAGCAAGCAAGCCCTCTAGGGCTTCGAGGGCCTTACTAAACCCTGTAATGCCTTCGTCGAGCTTTTCGGTGGCCATGCGATCGCTCTCATGCATCGACCGGAAAGTTGCTTCATCGATGGAGATCTGCTCAATATCCAGCGACGCGGCCTTGGCGGGGTCGAGCTTGCGGGGCAGGTCGGCCTGAGTCTCGTCGAGATTAGCCAACAGCTGGGGTGAGATGGTCAGCAGATCGCAGCCCGCCAACTCGGTAATTTCGCCTACGTTGCGGAAGCTGGCCCCCATCACCTCAGTTTTGTAGCCAAACTTCTTGTAGTAGTTGTAGATCTCGGTCACCGACAGCACACCGGGGTCTTCGGGAGCGGAGTACTCTTCGCGACCGGTATCTTTTTTGTACCAGTCAAGGATGCGACCCACAAAGGGAGAAATCAGGGTAGTGCCAGCTTCGGCACAGGCGATCGCCTGGTGAATGCCAAACAGCAGGGTGAGGTTGCAGTGAATGCCCTCTTTCTCAAGAATCTCAGCGGCTTTAATGCCCTCCCAGGTAGAGGCAATTTTGATTAGCACCCGCTCGGGGGTAATGCCCAGCTTGTCGTACTGGGCGATAATATCGCGGGCGGTGGACACGGTGGCTTCGGTGTCGTAGGAGAGGCGAGCATCGACCTCGGTAGAAACCCGGCCAGGGATAATGCCCAAAATCTTGTGGCCAAAGGCGACCGCCAGACGATTAAAGGCCAGGTTAGCCACGTCTTTATCCGATGCGCCCTCTCCGGCATCGGCCTTGGCCTTGAGCAGGGTGTCATCAACAATGGCCTGGTACTGGGGCATCTGCGCCGCCGCCGTAATCAATGAAGGGTTGGTGGTGGCGTCGCGGGGGGTAAATTTCTCAATGGCTTGAATGTCTCCGGTGTCGGCGACAACAACGGTCATTTGCCGAAGCTGCTCTAAGAGGCTGGCCATGGGTTTCTCCTCAAATTTGGGGGCAAAAGGGGACTTCTGGTGTTGACTTCATTGTAAACAGGGGATTCTGAGCCAGGCATTAACCCTTAGTTAAAGCTACAGGGCAGTTACAAAACATTGTGTGCCCCCTAAACGAGCCCCCATTACTAACGGTTTCTTAAGGGTTCGGGATTCAAGGTATAGGGTTCAAGGCGGCGTCTTAAACCCTGTACCTTGAACCCTATACCCGGTTTTCACTGCCAAGAGAAATTAACCGATTGCTTCAACTCGGTCAAAGCTTGGCATGATGGGAGGGATTTTATCGGCGATCGCCCCTCTTCAATCAATGCTGACTGACTTTTGGCAACAGCTCACCCTCTCTGGTTTTGCCCTAGAACAGTGGCGCGATGCCAGCCTGATCCATCGGCTGCTGGCTCCGCTGCGGCGGTGGCGGCAGGGCAGCTGGCTGCTGCGCTGGGGTGACTGGATTGGCCTGGCCATTGTGGTGGTGCTGTTTGCCCTGGCTCCCTACGTCTCGACCACGCTGATTGGGGTGCTGCTGCTGGCGGCGGCAGCCCTGTGGGCCTTGCTCACCCTCACCGATGAAGCCGGGGTGGGCCTATCGCCGGTTCACCTGACGGTGGCGGTCTACTGGGGAGTGATGGTGCTGGCCACGGCTCTTTCGCCTGTGCGCGGGGCGGCTGTCAGCGGGCTGATCAAGCTGACGCTGAATATCTTGCTGTTTTTGCTGATTGCGCGGGTAGCGCGACGGCCTCGGGCCAGGGGCCTGCTGATTTTGGCCTACATTTTGACTACCTTACCGGTGGCGATATACGGCCTGCGGCAATATTTCTTTGGGGCAACCGCCCTAGCCACCTGGGTAGACAGCAAATCGGCGGTGGCTGATGTGACGCGGGTGTACAGCTTTTTGGGCAACCCTAATTTGCTGGCGGGCTACCTTATTCCGGGGGTGATGCTGAGCGCGGCGGCTGTGTTTGCCTGGCCCCGCTGGGCACCAAAGGGTCTAGCCCTGCTGGCCACCTTGATCAACACTCTATGCCTGATTTTGACCTTGAGCCGCGGCGGCTGGATTGGCTTTTTGATCGCAGGCTTTGTACTGATGACGCTGCTGGTGCAGTACTGGAGTGTTTGGTTTTCGCCATTTTGGAAGCGCTGGGCGCTGCCGCTGTTGCTGGGTGGAGCGGCGGCAGTAGTCATAGCAGGGGTAATCGCGGTCGATTCGCTGCGGGCGCGGGTATTGAGTATCTTTGTGGGCCGGGCCGACAGCAGCAACAATTTTCGCATGAATGTCTGGGCCGCCGTCATTGACATGGTTCGCGCTCGCCCTATTTTGGGCATCGGTCCCGGCAATGATGCCTTCAACGCGGTTTATCCCCTCTTTCAACGGCCTCGCTATACCGCTCTGAGCGCCTACTCAGTCTTTTTAGAAGTGCTAGTGGAGGGAGGAATTATCGGGTTGACGGCGTTTCTGTGGCTGCTGCTGCTAATTTTTCACCAGGCCTGGGTACAACTCCAGCGACTGCGAGCCACGCAAGATCAGCAGGGCTACTGGCTGATGGGGGCGATCGCCTCGATTAGCGGCATCCTCGGCCAGGGCATTGCCGACACCGTGATGTATCGGCCTCAAATCAGTACGCTGTGGTGGATGGCGATCGCCTTGGTGGCCAGCTACTATCCGGCGCAGCAGGCATGGAGCGGGCGATCGTTTAAGGTGCGCCAGGAGTAGCCAGTTGATTGGAACAGCTTGCTGGCCAGGCCCACGAACCTAGCAATCTATAACCAAAGATAGATTCGTCTTTTGAGTTGTCAAAGTACGTTAGTAGCTGTCTTCCATGCCTTCGGTGCCGTCCCAAGTGGGGTGGGGCAAAAGCTTGACTTTGCCTTTTTGAGGCAGCTCTTGGCCAACGGATAGAGTTCCCCCATTGAGCGCCAAGTGAGCTTTTAAGCGCCTTTTGGCCTCCGCCATGGAGCTTACTCGGAAATTGAGAATGTAGAGGTAGGGTGAGGGACTCTGATCTAAGTCAGTAGCGCTTTCCCAAATGCGCAGCCGAATGCCGTCGGCATCGGGCACGATCTTGTAGAACAGCAGATGATCGACGTCGGGGGCATAGCGGCTGAGGTTAGCGGAAAGCGGAGTTTGCATGTCCTAAAGACCAGAATCAAACGACCAGAAGAACGATTAGCCGGCAGCAGCACCTTCACCTTCTTTGAGAGTACCCATAGCCAGGGTCACAATCTAAGGGGTCTTTATGAATTCCTTACAGTCATTTCGTGGAATTCCCGGAACAATCGGCATCCGGATAAATATTACAACCTGTAAGAAATTGGCCTTGGTTTTGGCCAGGTTCTGATTAGACTACCCTAACGCTTATAGAGCAAAGCGTTGGGGATCATTGATTTAAGTATCGAACAAGTTGCGGTTGCCCGTCGACCTTTTTGCTCTGATCTGCGTAAAAATGCCTAAGATTTTATGTTTCCTAAAGATTAAGCGAAGTTGTTCTGCGCTCCATTTCGCCGCGCAGGGCCTTGATGGTGTCGACTAAGCCAGCCTCAAACAAGTTATAAAACATTGACTTGAAAGGACCGACATCTGCTTCGGCCCGCACCTGTTGCGAGAGTAGCCGCACCGGCTCAGTGCCCGGGGCTAGGGTGGCGGTGTCGATGCGCCAGTGGCCATACATATACTCCAAGTTGCCCTTGAGCAGTCGAAAGCTAATTTGCTGACCGTCCAGTTCCAGGTTTTCGGTCAGCACCGTCGATTCCATAGTGGTGAGCAGAATGCGACGGCGATCGAGCTGCTCGACTACGGTGCGATCGCCGTCAATCTCGACCACGCGGCTTTTTACCACCGTTGGCAAAAATTGGTAGAAGTTGTCATAGTCGGTCAGCACGTTCCAAGCCGTAGCGTGGGATGCCGGGGTAGCGGCCATAATTCCATACTGGCCTTTGCCACCCTTCACCAACACATCGCGTTTGGCTAAGGTCGCCCAATCAGCCGGGGTTAGTTTGCCCAGATAGGCCTCAGCGGGCTGAACCTGACGAGATAAACGCGACATAATATCCAGAGTGCCAAAACTCAATTACTGTAGCGCTAAGCCGCAGTGGCGGCACAGCCCTGCTCTGTTGTTTTTATAGCTTACTGCCATTCGCCAATGCCTAGTTTTGCAGCGGTTTTAGCGGCTTACCAAGACTTGCCCAGCCGGGTATACAGCCTGATGCTGAGCACCGTTAACAGCGATGGTCAGCCCCACGCCAGCTATGCGCCCTATGTCATGGACGCGGACTACCAGATCTACATCTTTACCAGCGGGCTGTCGGCCCACACCGCAAACCTGCAAAGCAGTGGTTTAGCGAGCGTCTTATTGATTGAAGACGAAGCAGTCGCCTCCCAAGTGTTTGCCCGACAGCGGATTGCCTACGACTGCCAGGCTAGCCTGCTGCCCCGGGGTACCGCTGATTGGGAGGCGGTGGCCGATCGCTTTGAGCAGCGCTTTGGGGAGATTATCCCCATGCTGCGATCGCTCGACGACTTTCAAATCTTTTGTCTCAGCCCCCAGGCCGGACGATTTGTGATGGGGTTTGGCGCTGCCTACGCCGTTGACCCTCAAAACCTGAGTCAGCTGATTGGCCCACCTCAAACGGGCCCCGACAACGCCACCGCTTAATGACTATCTAGCCATTCACTAGAATGCCGATGCCGGCTAGGGCCACCACCGCCCCCACCACTGCCCGCAGGCTGACTCGATCGCCCAGAACCGCCGCTAAGGGCAGCACAAACAGCGGACTGGTAGAGGTCAGCGCCTGGGCGACACCAGTAGCAGTGTACTTCAGCGCCATCTGCTGAAGGTAAATGGCCAGGTAGGTACCAAAGCCAGCCGCCAGGGCCACCCCGGCCAATAACTTGGGCGATCGCAGGGGCCTGAGCTGCTCCACTACTAGCCCCTGCCAGCGCAAAATTCCCACAATGATAATGAAGCCGCCCCCCAGCCGCAGCAGCGAGCTCCACATGGGGGCAACCTCGGTGTCGGCCAGCACGGCCCGCGACATCACTGCTCCGGTGGCCTGCCCCAGGGCTGCCAGCACCCCATACAGCACGCCCCGATAGTCGGCTCGGCCAGGGGCCGCCCCCGGCGCTCGCTCAGCGATCACCCACACCACCCCAGCCAGGGTGAGCCCTATGCCTAGCCAGGCCCGTCCGCTGAGAGTCTCCTGCAAGAACACCAGGGCCAGCAGGGCCGCCAGGGGGGGAGCCAGAGTTTCGAGCAGCAGCGCCCGCCGAGGACCAAGGTGGTTGATGGCAGCAAAGTACGCTGTATCACCCAAACCAATACCAATCACACCGCTGAGAGCCAAAATGCTTACGGCTTGGCGATCTAGGCCCGCCGCACTCTGGCCTATTAGCACCAGGGTTAGGGAGAGCAGCACCAGGGCGATCGCTCCCTTGGCCAGGTTGAGCACCAGCGGCGACAGCGACTTGCCCAGCCGCCCAAAAACCACCGTGGCCACCGCCCACAAAAAGGCGGCCATCAGGGCCGCTAGTTCACCTCGCATAACTGGGAAAGCCCTGCTTTACAACGTTTGAATTTTGCGTAATGCCACCATAGCGGAATGCAACAGAATCTTTACACTTCTGCCTCAGGAATGTGCTGATCGAGGAGGCAATCGTCGTAGAGAGAACCAAGACAGACTGACCAATCCTAGGAAAATTTGAGTTATGCGTGTCTGGGCTCTAGCATCATGCAGCGGGCTACTGGCTTTGGCGGCCTGTAGCGCCGAACAATCCAGCTCTCCTAACCCGAGCGCGGCTCCCCCTGATGGGGACGCCGCCGAAATCAAGGCTCAACCAGGGCTCACAGCCACGGCTTCTAGCCCCATGGCCCGCCCCGAAGTGCGCCCTCGCCAGGTCATCCAAGGCAGCTATCGCCTCAACCCAGCGGGCACAGCCTCTAGCACAGCTAGGAGCAATGGCGAAACTATCCCCCAAGCGGCAGCCCTGCGCGATCGGCTACAGCGCCTGCGAGGCCAACAGGGTGCTCGTCTATCGCCATCGACCTCGCTGGTGAACGCTCCCCAGCCCGCAGCTTTGGCCCGGCCGAATCTCTCTCAGCCCAAGGCAGAGGTTGCGGAAAACCCAGCTTTTAACGTTACCCAGGGCAACACCTTCAGCACCCAGGGGATCGCCCCTCTGCCCACGCCCTCCCAGCCTACGCCCATTGCCCCCGAGGCAAACTCTTCCGCCGTCAATGCTCCCGGCTTTAGCAGCGCCGCCTTGAACCCAGCACAGTCGGCTAGCGTAGCCCGCAACTATCCCATTGCCCCGCTCACGCACCAGGGCTATAGCGCCCGCCCACAGCAGCAGGCCCCCGTATTGACCGTAGCCCAGGCCGAAGCAGAAACCGCCTCTAGCACTACCGCTAGGCTCCACGGGGAAGCTCTGACGGCCCAACAAACGGATCCTGCTCCAAGGGCGACCACAATCCCTCAGGTTGCTGTCCGTCTGGAAACGCCCCCTGAGCCTAGTAGCCTTAGCCTCAGTACCGCTGCCAACAACAATCCGACACCCATTAGCGCCCTACCAGCAGCATCCCCCGACCCAGCTACCAGGTCTGCGACCCATCAGTCTAGCGGCAGCGTAGCCTTGACTCCTACTCCAGACTTGGTTAGCCAAGCAGGCACCGCAGACCACCAGAGCCAGGGCAGGACAGCGGCGGTAAACCCTAGCACAGTCGGTCAGTCGCCCGTGCTGTGGGAGTCGGTCCGCGCAGGGGCGGCAACTGGCGAAGCGGTCCGTTCCAACGCGCTGCCCGAGAGCCTGCCTCTCAACTCAGCATCTCCCCGAACTAACCTCGTTCGTCCCCAGCTTGACCCGGCGGCGACAGATATCGGCTCTGACCCAAGGGTCATGCTGACGGAAGAAGCTGCGATCGCGCCCTCACCCACTGAACCGGCAGACATTCTCCCCAACCCCAGCGCTCAGACTGAAGTCACCGCATTGAGGGACGCCGCGGCGCCTGTCTTACATCACCAAAGCCAAATTGACCCCGAAACGGTTCAACTGATTCCGACAGACGGCACTCTCTCTAAGGGGCTGCCAGTTGCCTACTGCATATCCCCCAGTGGTCAGCTCTTGCCCACTGCGCTTGAAGCCCAAAGCTCGTTGGCATCGCTGCCAAAATTCAGCCCCGCTAGCCCAAGCGATCCCAGCTTTGAGCTAGGCGCTCTGAGCAAAGACGATTCCACCGAACTCTGCATGGGCCTGCCCGCTGCCGCCCCGGAGCCGGCTACTACCTCCGCCACCCCAGACTAGAGCCGTTTTGCTGAACTCAGATCCAAGGTTGTCTAGCAACATCCTGCTCAGCCAAGCTATGGTGAATCGGCTGCGCTACAGCGGGGATCGCCACATATCATGAAACTTCATTGCACCATCCAGGGCAAAGGCTTTCCCATTCTTTGCCTGCATGGGCACCCAGGCTCTGCCAAAACCATGGGGGTGTTTACAGAACGGCTGAGCGATCGCTATCAAACCATAGCCCCCGACCTGCGAGGCTACGGTGCTAGCCAAACGCGATCGCCCTTTGACCTCGACGACAGCCTCACAGATCTAGTAGAGCTGCTCGATGCCCAGGGCATTGATCGCTGCCTGGTGCTGGGCTGGTCGCTGGGGGGCATTTTGGCAATGGAATTGGCCCTGCGCCACCCTCAACGGGTAGCGGGGCTGATTCTCATTGCCACCGCAGCCCGCCCCGTGGGGGCCCACCCGCCCACCACCTGGCTGGAGTTGGTCA
This sequence comes from Leptolyngbya subtilissima AS-A7, assembly GCF_039962255.1. Classification (NCBI taxonomy): domain Bacteria; kingdom Bacillati; phylum Cyanobacteriota; class Cyanophyceae; order Leptolyngbyales; family Leptolyngbyaceae; genus Leptolyngbya; species Leptolyngbya subtilissima. The sequence goes on from NZ_JAMPKY010000012.1 coordinate 127,525, forward strand.
ACACTGGTCTGGGATCAATTTTGAATGTGATCGCTCCTGGTAATGAGCTGGTGCGATACGGACTGGGGCCGCGATCGCTCTACCACTACCTGCTGCGGCAGCATACTCCCCATGCCTATCACCGTTTGGCTAAAGAAGGCTTTTGGGCCTACCTCGGCACTTCGCCCCTGGCGACCCGCGCCCTCAACCGGGCCCTGGCCCGCCACTATAACCGCCTGCCCGACCTGGGGGCGATCGCCGTGCCCTGCCTAGTGCTCTGTGGAGCAGACGACTGCCACATTACTGCCCAGGCCAGCCTCGAAACTGCTGACCATCTACCTAGGGCAGAAAGCCACTGCTACCCCAACACAGCTCACCTGCTGCCCTGGGAAATTACAGATCAGCTGCTGGCCGATATTGACATCTGGCTAGGACGGCACCGGGCAGAGCTGACACTGAGGAACACCGACAGCCAGCAAGATAAACCCGCTTAAACGCAATAGCTGTTCAGGCTATCACGGCAGGCTTAGCAGAATAATTACGAGTCCTGAAGAGGACGCTTTTTAGAGGAAAACTTTAATCCCTAAGGCTGACCGCTGAGGGCAGGAGTCGCAAATTCTCCCACTGGGGTATCCCACTCATCGGTAATGGTGAGCTGCTTAGGGGGGCTGCACAGCGAAACCACTAGCTGAATGTTTTGCGCCCCTTCCTGCTCCAAGTCTTCAACGTAACCGCCCTTGGCGCTGTGGGCCTCAGACTCGCTATCAAAGGGGCCAAAGTAGTAGGTGCAGGCGGGCTGACTGGTCTTAATTTCGACCCACCAGGCTTTGCTCGAGCCTAAAATGCTACTTAAAAGTCGACCTAAAAGGTTGTTCATAGCTCCTGCCTATCTGCCTAGGTTCGAACGTTTCTTAAGGGATAGCTACGGCTCTAGGCCATTCTTAGGCAGCGCCGCACCAATTTTGGTTATACTGCTTTGCTTTTGATTTTGCAAAGAGGAAATTTGCTCCTGGGCCACCCATTGATGACGATAGATCTCATAGAGAGCCATGCCTGTAGCCACCGATGCATTTAGGCTAGGAACCATTCCTCGCAGCGGAATTGATACTAGCGTGTCGCAGCTCTGCTGCACAGTGAGGCTGAGACCGCTGCCCTCAGACCCGACCACAATTACCGTTGGGCGATCGAAAGTGGTGCGATGCGCTGGCTGACTCGCTTCTGAGGACAGCCCATAGATCCAAAATCCCTTTTCTTTGAGGGTATCGAGGGCGCGCTTTAGGTTAACCACCCGCGCTACGGGCAGGCTTTCTAAAGCACCAGCGGCCACCTTGGCCACGGTTGATGTTACCCCTACCGCTCGACGCTGCGGGATCACGATCCCTTGAGCCCCCAGGGCTTCGGCGGTGCGAATAATCGCCCCCAAATTGTGGGGATCAGTAATGCTGTCGGCAGCAATAATCACTGGCACCTTAGCCGCTCCCAGGGCGGTTTCGATCATCTCATCGAGGTCGTGGTAGTTGTGGGCAGCGGCTTGGGCCGCGATCCCCTGGTGGTTGGCGCCGCCGGTGATCTGGTTGAGCCGTAGAGTGTCTACTTCATCAATCACTGCGCCGTTGGCCTTGGCCTCATCGATCAGCGGTAGAAACCGGGGATCGTAGCGAATGCGATCGTTAACCCACACGCGATTTAGGGGCCGCTGAGCTTGGAGAGCGGCTTCCACCGCGTGACGACCGTAGATCAAATCGGTTTCGTCCTGCCCATCGTCGCTATCGCCCGCCCCTTGGCTGCTGACCCCAAACGAGCGTGGAGCAGAGGCAGCGCGGTCACCGCCCTGATAGCGAGACTTACCTTCGTCATAGCGGGGCTTGCCACCCTCATAGCGAGGCTTATCGCTGCCATAACGAGGTTTGTCGCCCTCATAACGAGGCTTGTCGCCGCCGTAGCGAGGTTTATCGTCTTTAAAGCGGGGCTTGCCACTGTCATAGCGGGGTTTGTCATCCCCTTGACGGGGCTTACCACCGTCGTAGCGCGGCTTGTCGTCTTTGAAGCGGGGTTTACCGCCGTCATAACGAGGCTTATCGTCTTTGAAGCGGGGCTTGTCGCCGGCATAGCGAGGTTTTTCGTCCCCATAGCGGGGCTTGTCACCCCCTTGACGAGGTTTGCTGCCCTCATAGCGAGGCTTGTCGTCTTTAAAGCGGGGTTTATCGCTGTCATAACGAGGCTTCTCGTCGCCGTAGCGGGGCTTAGTGCCTTCGTAGCGAGGTTTGCCCTCGCCGTAGCGAGGTTTGTCGTCCTTAGAACGGGGCTTGCCGCTGTTATAGCGAGGTTTATCGCTGTCATAACGGGGCTTACCCTCACCGCCCTGGCGGGGTTTGTCGCCTCGGTAACCCTCAGCATCTCGGCGAGGCTCCGACCCAGAAGAACGGTTAGGGTTGCGGAAAGGCTTTTGGGACGACATGGCCACACCTGATAGGGGTTAAAAACCAAAAAATTAAGCAGAAAGCCTAGGCTAGCACGGCGTACGACTACCCTATCACTCCTAATTTCTGCAGCCGACTGCCTGGGTACTGATCTGAGCGGGCAAGCGCAGGAGTGACAAAAGCCTCAGCTCCTTAGCCCGCTATTGATTAAGAGCTTAGCTACTCTCCCATCAGCCTAGGTGCAGCCAAACTCACTTTAGCCTAAGTCCTCAGCGGTTCATTACAGACCTATCCCGAGAGTCTTGGGGATCGATCTAAAAAGAAGCTTAAATTCTTGGCATTCAGTGCCAGAGTAACCAACATCCCCGGAATAATCCTTCACAATGGAAAATGACACCCATACCGGAGTGATGCCTATGCCTCACGCATTTAACGGTACGAAGCTTGATTGTCCGGTTCATCTGGTGTTGTCATACATTGGCGGCAAGTGGGCCATTCTCATCTTACAAGAGCTGTTTCAGGGCAGCCGCCGCACTAATGAGTTTTTGTCGGCCCTGCCTGGCATTAGCACCAAAACCCTTACTGCTCGGCTACGAGAGCTAGAGAGCTACGGCCTGGTCAAGCGAACTGTATTTCCTGAGGTTCCGCCACGGGTTGAGTACTCACTTACCCCTAAGGGGCGAGAAGTGCAGCCCATTATGGCGGCTCTCAACCAAGTGGGGGAGCATTGGCTAGTGCATAGCCCTAGCGATTCGCGCAGCGATTCCCCTGGAAAGCGCCCCACCACCCTCTATGGTTCAAGAAGTCGCTAGTCATTGCTCCAAGTTTCGTGGGGGATCAGATCGCCGATGCGATCGCGCAGACCGTAGTCGTTACTCTCTAGCTCAGCCTCAATAAATGGCCACTCTCGGGCAGCAATGTAGCCGCACAGGGCATAGATAGGTTGACAGCGATCTAGAGTGCCGCAGTCTACAAGTTGCCTAGCCTCATCGCGAATGTCGTCTAAGGTGTAATGCCGGGTCAGGGTTGAATTAGCTGCTGTGGTAATCATGGAAAGCCCTCCAACAATTGGATGGCAATGAGAATATCTACTTACCACCCCAACTACATAGTGCAACCCGACAAAAGGGAGCGAAGCAGTTGCTACGCATCCTTAACGTTTGTTCATATGCCGCAACAATGTAGTCTGGTATACCGTTGTGAGCCTGTTCAAAAGTGGCTACGGCTGGATGAGTACTCAGAGCTATAGCGATGTCAGCGCTTAGAACACTCATCCTTGCCGCTGGCCAATACTGGCGTTAACTTGATCCCCAAAATCCTCAAGGTGAGACCTAGCGCGGTCTGGCAAACACTTGAGCCCAGTAGGGGCGATTTGCCCCCGTGGCGTAGCCTACTCCCAGTTCAGTGAAGGCAGGATTGAGAATATTCTGGCGGTGGCCAGGGCTACTCATCCATGCGGCCACGACGGCGGCGGCGGTGGGCTGCCCCATGGCGACGTTTTCGCCGATAGTTGACCAGTTGTACTGGGTGGCGTCAATGCGCGATCGCATAGTTGAACCGTCCGAACCGGTATGACTCATGCGGCGGCTGGTAGCCATGTCTTGAGCATGGTGCTGAGCGGCGGCGGCGAGCTTGTCATTGAGAACAAGGGGCGGCGCATTAACCCGCTGGCGTTCGACGTTAACCAGGCGCAGAATCTCCTGGGCGACCGTCACGTCGGCTTGGGCCACTGTTATCGCTGGGCGTTGGGCGATCGCCGGTAGCACGATTGCTACTGGCAGCAGTCCTGACCCTACTGTGGCCAGTAGGGCAATACTCGCCGATCTGGTGCCTAAAATCTGTTTCCATGGGTGCATGGGTATCTCCTGAGGTGAACGATTAACGGCGATAGACAACCCTGCCATCCCTTTGACGGCAGCGCAGAATTCGCGGTTCCATCGATTCCACCTAGGATGCCCAAGCCTAACGCTACGGGCCAATTCAGGATCTCAGTAGCGATCGCAGGCCTAGCGAGGGTTTTGAGCCATCAGTCGCTGTACGTCTTCAGCGTGGTAAGAGCTGCGCGTCAGCGGCGACGATACCACCTGCAAAAACCCCTTAGTCTCGCCTACCTGTCGCCAAGCATCAAACTGGGCTGGGGTAACAAACTCCGCTACGGGCAGGTGCTTTGGCCCCGGCGAGAGATACTGCCCGAGGGTCAAAATGTCGCAGTCCACAGTCCGCAGGTCATCCATCACCTGCTGCACCTCGGCGTCGGTTTCGCCTAGACCCGCCATTAACCCCGACTTGGTGTAGACCCAGGGGGCCAGTTCGCGGCTGCGGCGCAGTAGTTCGAGCGATCGCCCATAATCTCCCTGGGGTCGCACGCGCCGATAGAGTCGGGGCACTGTCTCAGTGTTGTGGTTCAGCACGTGGGGCCGAGACGCCAAAATCGTCTCCAGCGCTTGCCAATTGCCACACAGGTCGGGGATCAGCACCTCAATCGTGGTGTCTGGGGTCGTTTGTTTGATCGCCTCGATGCAGGCTACAAACTGGCTGGCACCACCATCGGCCAGATCGTCGCGGTTGACCGAGGTAATTACCACATGTTTGAGTTTCATGCGCCGCACTGACTCAGCCAGACGCAGGGGCTCGGTGGGGTCAAGGGCCTGAGGCTTTTTCTCAAAGTCAATGTCGCAGTAAGGACAGGCGCGGGTGCAGGCCGGTCCCATAATCAAAAATGTGGCTGTACCGGCTTTAAAACACTCGCCAATGTTGGGGCACGAAGCCTCTTCACAAACGGTGTTGAGACCGAGATCTTGCAAAATCGCCTTGACCTCGCCCACCCGTTCCCACTGAGGCGCTTTAACCCGTAGCCACTCTGGTTTTACGGCCACCGTCTTCAACCCCGACTTTGTGATTGCGCTTTAATCATATCAACCCCCAGCATCACTTGTTGGGACCTGTTCTGCCCCTAATAGACGGCAGTATGCTGAAGAAGAGTACCGGGAGACTACACCAACTTCGATGGATACGCCCTCTCCCCTAAATCGCTGCCTCATGGTGCTGTGCTTCGCCGCAGCGGGGCTGCTGGCCGCTGGTGCCTGGCAAGACCAGGTTAGCTCTCGCTGGCAGTTTGAAGAACCCTTCGCAAGCACCCGCCTGGTGCGACTCGCCACCGTCATTACCCAGGCCCCAGATACCCTCATGACCGCCAACACTCGTGTGGTCATTAGCCTGAGCCGGCGGCGACTCATCCTCTATCAGAACGACGAAGTGCGGAGCGAGTTTCCGGTAGCTATTGGTAAAGACGAGTGGGAAACCCCGGCGGGCGAATTTGCGATTCGCGACATGCGCACCGACCCGGTGTGGCAGCACCCGATTACCAAAGAAGCCATTGGCCCCGGCCCTAGCAATCCTCTAGGCTCGCGGTGGATTGGCTTTTTGGTGGAAGGGCAGTACCACATTGGCATCCACGGCACGAACCAGGAAACCCTGATCGGCGAGGCCGTTTCCCACGGCTGCGTACGCATGCTCGAAGCCGACATCCACACCCTATACAGTCACGTCAAGGTGGGCACTCCCATAAAAGTGGTGCCTTAGCTTGACTATGTAGAGAACCTACACGGCCACCGTCAGCTCTTTGCCGAGGGCAGTGGGGTCAAAATGATGCCAGGGCTTGCCGTCTAGGGCCATCTGCTCAATCAGACTAGCGAGGCGCAGCGCCTTGAGGGCCTGTTCGCCACCGACCGAAGGCTTCTCGCCGCCGCGAACGCAGTTCACAAAATGCTCCAGCTCGGCATGGAGAGGCTCAATATTGCTGGTGTAGACCTTTTCAATCAGGCCATCCTGACGGTAGAGCACCTGGCCGTAGTCAGTAGAGCAGTCAGCGGTAGTTTGCCGGTGAATCAAAATCTCGTTGTTGAGAAAATCGGCGTCGGTCAGAGAGTTTTTGCAGTGGGCCGTAATGCTGCGAATCTTGCGGTGAGTGACCTTGCTAGATGTTAGCGTGGCCACAATGCCGTTGCTAAAGCCTAGGGTAGCGGTGACGTAGTCGAGGTAACCCGAATTGGAGGCGCGGCTGCCGCTAGCGGTTAGGGTAGAGACCGTAGAACCAGCTAACTCTAGCAGCAGGTCGATGTCGTGGATCATGAGGTCAAGCACCACCGACACGTCGTTGGCCCGCTGGGAGTAAGGGCTCATACGACGGGCCTCTAGGGCCAGCAGTTCTTCGGTTTTGAGTACTTTATGGAGCTCTTGGAAGGCGGGGTTAAATCGCTCGATGTGCCCCACTTGTAGAATGCAGTTGGCGGCCGCGGCCGCATTGACCAGCGATTCTGCCTCGGCGATGCTGGCGGCGATGGGTTTTTCGATTAAGACATGAACTCCAGCCTGCAAGCAGGCCATACCCACAGTGTGATGTAGTCGGGTGGGTACCGCCACGCAGACGGCATCGACGTGCTTGAGTAGCTCTTGGTAGTCTTCAAAAAACCGCACTCTATACTTGCCAGCGGTGTCAAGGCCTCGCTCTACGTTGACATCAGACACACCCACCAGTTCGACATCTTTAAAGCGGCTTAGCACGCGGGTGTGGTGCTGGCCCATATTACCTACACCGATAACGCCAACGCGGATGGGATCGGGCAAATTTCGCGATAGGTGCATGTCTAAGGCAGATGACAATATGGGATTTTGCACGCCTGTCCTTCCTCTAGGAGACAAAGATACGCCGACAGTTGATATAGTGCGAACGTCAGAGCGAGTGGAGAACTGAGACGGCCAGGTAAAATTACTCAGATATTATCACAATGCTTCACACTGTAAAGAATAGCGACATTCTTTAAGAGAGAGCCACAGATTTATAGCGCGATCGCGGTCTAGCAGACCATTTCTTGATTTTCTCGCTGTTCCATTTCACCTTACCGAGACTGAGCTGGGGCGCTCAGTAAGCTGTGGCAGTTCTTGAGCTGTCTAGGTGAGGTTAGCTGAGGGGAAAGCCATCGGAGTCGGTGGCCGCCGCTGCTGAAGCGTTAGGCCCGCGCCCAGACGGGGGGGGCAGATCGAGCGATCGCACCAGAATATCCCCAAGCCGGGGGCCATCAGTTGATAAAACCACCCATTCACGATCGGCAAACGTGAGGCGATCGCCCGCATGGGGAATCTTTTGCATCTGATAGATCAAAAATCCTCCTAGGGTCTGGTAGTCGTCCGAGTAGGGTAGCGCAAGGTCAAGCAGCGTGTTGACCTCCTCAAGATCGGTATGGGCTTTAATACGGTAGGACTGGTCTTCGAGCAGCTGCACAGACTGCTCAGTCTCACTGTCGGGCTCGTGGATTTCGCCAATGATTTCAGTGGTCAAATCACGCAGGGTGAGCAGGCCAGCAGTGCCACCAAATTCATCGACTACCACAACCAACTCCTCGCCAGTGCGCTGTATCGTGGCCAGCAGCTCATGCAAGGGCGTGTACTCGGGCACAAATCGAGCGGGCTTGACCCAGGGACGAATGGGGGTGTCACCATTAATCTGCTGGTGAGCCAGAGGCTGCAAAAACTGCTTCAGCTCAACCATGCCCTGGATGTCGTCTAGGGAGTCCCCTATCACCGGGTAGCGAGAATGCTCAGTGTCGGCTACTACCTCAATCAGCTCACCAAAGGTCGCCGCTAGAGGAATGGCATTGATCTGAGTGCGAGGCACCATAATTTCTCCAGCCGTGACATCGCGAAACTCAAACACATTGTTGAGAATGACGCGCTCTTCGGCCTCTAAGCCAGGGGTTTCGGCCTTGGTGCGAATGATTAGCTGAAGCTCTTCGGGAGTGAGGCGGCTGTAAGTTACCTGGTCGCTGTACTGAATATTGACCAGTCGCAGCAGCAGTCGGGTCGACTGGTTCAAGATCCAGATGAAGGGGTTGAACAGCCGCGCGATAGTGAGGCTAGGAGGGCCTAGAAACCGGGCTACCTGCTCGGGGTAGAGCATCGCCACCGACTTAGGACAAAGCTCGCCTAGCACGATTTGCAGATAGGCGACCAGAAAAAAGGCTACCGGAATCGCTAGCGCGTGGGCTAGGGCCTCACTCTGGGCAGCGCTTAGGGGAGTTTGAGTAATCCAAAAGGCTAAGATGACAGCCATCGTGCTTTCACCCACCCACCCCAGAGCCAGACTCGATAGGGTAATGCCTAACTGGGTGGTCGACAGCAGGCGGTCGAGACTGCGCTGAAGCTGCTGCACCGTTTTTGCCTGCAAATCCCCCTGGGAGACCAACTGGCTGATGCGCGATCGCCGCACTGACACCATCGAGAACTCTGCCGCCACAAAAAAGGCGTTGATGCTGATCAGCAGCAATACCGCTAGCAGTCGAGACGCGATCGCAGCGGCAGGCAGCTGCTCAGGGATAAAGACAGTTGATAAATGAGGTAAAACGCCCATGCTCCAGCGCCTAAACGCTACTGGCCACCGCCATTAACGCGAGCCTTTACCTGCTCTAAAACCTCAGCCTCGTTGATTAAAACTACATTCCCGTGGCTCGCTGCACCTGCCTCGCGGGCTACAGGGGAACCGCTAGTCGGTCGAGTTTCTGGCTGACGCACACCAGTCAACGCCTGTCGCCCGAGGGTAAACCCCCAAGACGCGCTCACCACCCCGGAACCAATCATCAGCGAGAGTAGGATCAACGTAAACGCTACAGCAGGATTCATGGCAGGGGCAGGATAAAACCTAAGATCAAAAATACCTTATAGAGCTCAACCTGAGCCAGACTCAGACGCACCTAAATTATAAGGTTTGAGCTTCAAACAAATTTTAAGATCTGATTTTGGGCTCAAGCCCTACAATAGGACATGTTTTACCATTGGGTAAGGTCATAAATCCCAGGGTTGGCCGAGCGGATTAGGCAGCGAACTCATAATTCGCGTCAGGCAGGTTCAACTCCTGCACCCTGGATTGCACTCGTTATCAAAGTACCTTTTTGGGGCGGTTAGACGTTGAACCTGCCTATGAGGAAGCGCGAGCTCAGCGATTAGAACTCCTCCTCAAAAATAAACTCAGACCCGACGTAGGGCACGCTGGTGCTGGGCTGGGTGAGCAGAGTTGTAGTGTAAGGGCTCGCCAGGTCGGGCACTCGAATGGTGGGATCGGAGGTATTCTGCAGCAGCAGAATGTCTCTCACCGCTGCCGCTGTGGCGTTCCCATCCCAGTCAAGAGAGCGATCGGGAAAGTCAAGGCCAAATAGCCGCTTGGCCTGACGGGTAAGACCCCGGTTTCTGAAGAAATCACCCGAGTAGGTTGTGGTCAGTTCGTCCATGGCCTCGGGAATGGTTTGGGGGGTTTCTTGACTCTGCCCTGCCGGAGCCACGACAACGGCAGCGGCTAGCAGCGCCAGCGTCAGCCCAGAAATATGATTTAATTGAATGCCCATGGCCAAGCCTCCTCAACTCGTTGGATTGATGCGATTCTGGTGGTGCTCAAACCCCAAGCCCCGCAACATCTAGAACCCTAAGGCCCTCCGATCACGCGAAACCTAGCCGCACCGATCACCCAGTGCATGTCCTTTATAGCGCGATCGCAAAAAACCGGAGCATTTTTAAAGGAATTACTCACCCATGGATCAGCTTTTGATTGATGCACCCGCTGCCACTCTTCTCAGCCTCAAGACCGATGAGCTGCGATCGCCCTTGCTCGACCTGTTTTGCCGAGGTGCCTATCAAGAGGGTGACTTTGTGCTCAGTTCGGGCCAGCGCAGCACCTATTACATTAACGGCAAGCTGGTGACGCTGCACCCTCAGGGGGCACTGATGGTTGGTCGCCTCCTGCTAGACCTCGTATCGCCAGAGACCGTAGCAGTGGCCGGGCTCACCCTAGGCGCCGACCCCTTGGTTACGGCAGTGAGTCTGGTGGGCGTCTATGGCGATGGGCAAAGCCCGACTCCCGAGGGCCAACGCACCCTCTTCCCGCTAATCATTCGCAAAGAGGCTAAGGGACACGGCACCCGCGCTTATATTGAGGGGCTTGAGCTACCCTCGGGCAGCCCTGTCACCGTGCTTGAAGACGTCGTCACTACTGGCCAATCAGCCCTTAAAGCCGTCGATCGCCTTCAGGCTGCTGGGTACCAGGTCAACCAGATTCTTGCCCTAGTCGATCGCCAGCAGGGCGGTGCCGAGCTGTATCAGAGCCACAATCTACCCTTCAAAGCTCTATTTACCATCCGAGATATCCAGGCCCACTGGGCTACCGTTAACCCGGTCTGATGTCAGCGCCCCGACCCGACATTGGTTTTATACCCACCCCTGGCGATGCCATGGTAGCCATGCTCAAGCTGGCCGAGCTCAGCCCCAGCGATGTGGTCTACGACCTGGGCTGTGGCGACGGGCGGCTGCTTATTCGGGCATCTGTAGACTATGGCGTTCGGGGGGTTGGGGTGGATGTGGATGCGGCCTTGCTGCAGCGGGCCCAAGCTAAGGCTGAGCAAGCAGGAGTAGGCGATCGCCTAATTTTTCAGCAAGAAAACCTGTTTGAAACCGATTTCCGCACCGCTACGGTAGTCTTCATCTACCTACTGCCTCACCTCAACCTGCGCCTGCGGCCTCGGCTCCAGGCCCAACTGCAACCTGGCAGCCGCATCGTCACCCACATGTTCGACATGGGCGACTGGGCCCCCTACCGCACCCTGCACCTACAACCCTCCGAAGAAGATTCGGTGCTTTATCTGTGGCGCATGCCCAACAAAAAAGCCCTCGAATAATCGAGGGCCAAAGCATTAACACGCTTATTCAGTTCTAAGCTATGCTAGACCGTCGCTGGCTTGCGGCATACCCAGTACTTGCTCATAAAGTGCACCTGGTTACTGACCGATTCAAATCCTGCATCAGTCAAGCGCAGGTTGAGGTCATCGGTAGTGTAGTGCCGGTAGTAGGGCTCATGGAACATCGCTGGGAAGTTCTCCATTGCCGCCTCAAACTCAGGAGAGTCAAGCCGCTGAATCGAGTCGCACAGCACCACAGTACCGCCAGGTTTTACCACCCGATACATTTCATTAATCACATTCTGCCGCGCCACTGCTGGCAGTTCGTGGAACAAGAAAACGCTCACTACGCCATCGAAGTAGTTATCTACAAACGGCAGGCTTTCACCGTTGGCCTGCACGAGCTGCGGCAACAATCCGGGCTTGGCCAGCAGATTTTCGTTAGCCTTGCGCAAGTAGGTGGGCGACAGGTCAACGCCGTAGAGCGACGTTTTAGGCAGGGCATCGCGAATCATGCCGAGGGTCCGCCCCGTGCCACAGGCGACATCCAAAACCTTTGCTCCATCCTCAACGCCAGCCGCTGCCAGGCCCTGCTTCAGAGGAGCCAGAATGCGGCGGCGCATAGGGTCAGCGGTGCCGTTGAAGAGGATTTCAACCTGAAGGTCGTACAGGTTAGCCGACATGTCGCTCAGGTAGCCGTCGGTCTGGTGGTGAAAGTTTTGCAAGTAGTATTTGGGATACCCAGCTGTGTCGATGTCGTCAGAAAACCGGTGATGATCGCGCTTGTTCAAGCGATCCCAAATCTGGGGTAGATCGAGGCAAACAAGGGGATAAAACCGGAAGAAGTCATCCCAAGGATTATCAAACAGCAGCTCTTTGGGATAAACTCCAGCTTCTGCATCTTGCCAATCGCGTTCTAGCAAGTCACCCATACGCTGCTGTAGCAGTTGAAGAGACTTTATGTCTAGGGGCGTGGTTTGAAGGTCTTTGGGTGGACTGACCGTCTGCATAACTTGGGTACTAACGGCTTTGTGGGCTAGCCCAAAGTAGCTTTTGCCCTGTTGAAAGGCTTGGTAGGCCAGTTTTGTGATGGTGTCAGGCATACAACCAGCAGATAAATTAGTTGTTGGACAAAAATCGCCAATGTAAACAATCGTAACGAATTTCTTGGAGGGGTGGGGTCTTCCGGGCGACAGAAACTCCTCCCTTGAGGGAGAGCCAGACCGCTCTGATACCAAATCTTTCTTGGTTAACCCCTGGCTGATTGAACAGGGCGAATACCATACCTCTAGCTCGGCTACGGCTACGCCCCTACAGTTTGGCCTTTTGAGGAATCGGGATTATGTGATCGGATTTGGCATGGACTCTAGCTATCTCTATACTCGGCTTTGAAGCTGCTGCAAAAAACCATCGGTATCGCTAAGCAATGCCGCCTGAGAGAGACTGGTTTGGTCGCCTGAGGTTAGCCACTTGATCTGCACAGTTCCCTGGGCCGCCTCATCGTCACCAATGATCAGGCAGGCGGCGGCCCCGCTGCGATCGGCCCGCTTAAACTGCTTACCAAAGGCGGCCGCGCTGAGGTCTAGCTCTACCGCTATCCCTCGGTGGCGCAGTTTTTGGGCCAGCTGCAGGGCATTGGCTTCGGCCTGCTCACCGCGAGAGACTAAATAGATATCTGGAGCCGTGGCCTTACCCTGCTCCAGGGCTTCGAGCAGCAGGGTGAGACGCTCTAGCCCAATGGCCCAACCCACCGCCGGGGTAGACGGCCCGCCCAGTTCTTCCACTAACCTGTCGTAGCGGCCACCGCCGCACACCGTGGCCTGAGACCCTAGATCGCTTGACTGAATTTCAAAGGCGGTGTGGGTGTAGTAGTCAAGCCCTCGCACTAGACGTGGGTTGAGTTCGTAGACAATGCCCAGGGCGTTGAGCTGGGTCAGCACCTGATCAAAGTGGCGCTTAGAGTCGGGGCCCAGGTAGTCCAAAATGCTGGGGGCCGCCTGGGTAATGGCCTGGGTTTTTTCGTCTTTGCTGTCGAGAATGCGCAGGGGGTTGCGGATGAGGCGATCGCGCGAATCCTCGTCCAAATCTGCCGCATAGGGGGTGAGATAGGCGACTAGAGCCTCGCGGTAGCGGGTGCGATCGCCCCTATCGCCCACCGAGTTTAAGTAAAACGTCAGATTCTTAAGGCCCAAAGCCTGCAAGATATCTGTAGCCAGGGCAATCACTTCTACATCGGCGCGGGGGTCGGCGCTGCCCAGCACCTCGACTCCCACCTGGTGAAACTGACGCTGGCGACCTTTTTGGGGGCGCTCGTAGCGAAACATGGGGCCAGTATACCAGAGCCGCTGGACACCACCCTGGGCGTAGAGACTGTGCTGCACGTAGGCCCGAACGACCCCAGCGGTACCTTCAGGGCGCAGGGTACAGCCGCGATCGCCCTTATCTTTGAAGCTGTACATCTCTTTGCCCACTACATCGGTAGCTTCACCAATGCCCCGTTCAAACAGGGCGGTGGCTTCAAAGGTAGGGGTGCGAATTTCGCGGTAGGCGGCCCGGCCCAAAATCTCTCTCGCTGTCGCCTCTACCCGCTGCCAGGTGTGAATATCGGCCACCTTTAAGTCTTGGCCAACAAACTGCGCCTTAGGCAAAATGTCTTCAGTTCCGGGCAGCGATTGAATCGACTCCATAACGGGGCAGACGCTCTCAATGGGCAATACAGAACACCCATCATAGCCTGAGGTTGGCCGGTGACGGTGCCTAAGCCTCTTGACTCTCGACCTTAACCTCAGGCAGTAGGCAGCAGTTGACCTCGTCGATGCAGACCTTACCAGACTGGAGCGCCCAGCGGAACAAAGCCACCCGGTTGCCCGTAGCGGTCTTAGTCAAAATATTGCTGATGTGGTTGTCGACGGTGCGTTTGCTGATCTCCAGCTTCTCTGAGATTTCTTGGTTGGTTAGCCCCGATGCCACAAGCTCAACGATCTGTAGCTCTCGGTCAGAGAGACTCCCTTGACCAGGCATTGGAGCCGTATCATCGCTTGCCATGACAGTCTGTTTCCTTTGTCATTATGTATTTATGCTTAGGCTTAGTACCACTATAGGCCATCTGGTTTCGGGTAGGCTGGTGAAACGCTTTCTGAGTCATCGGTCTATGGGTTTCGAGTGGATGACTGCTGCTGTTAAGTCCTGCGTCCGTTGGTTGAAACAGTGGGGCACCCGGCGCAATTCTTCGCTAGGTATGCAAGGCCAGCGCCTAGTACATCGGGTGGTGTATCTGGGCGTGGTCATCCTGCTGCTGGGTACAGCTACCCCTGCCTTCGCCGCATCCTCACCAGCGGCGGATCTACCAACACCAGCAGTTTCCCCCACCCAACCCGACGCCAACGATATTCCCTCAGAAACCGTCAGCCGTTTTGTTAATGCCTACATGGCCGTCGTCAAGCTGATTGAGTCGCGCGAACTCGGCCTACAGCGGGCCGAGACCGACACCGAATCGCGCCAGATGCAGCAGGAGATTCAGGCCGCAGCCCTCGATCTGATTCAAGCCAATGGTCTCACCCTCTCCGCTTACTGGGAACTGCTAGGGCTCGCCAACAGCGACCCAGAATTTCGCGATCGCGTCCTCGCCCAAATCGATGAAGTCAATCTCTAACCATCCTTATCTGGGCTCTAAATTCAGATCCCCTAAATCCCATGGCTCATCCACTCCCCTAGATCCCATGGCTCATCCACATCGCCTAATTGCTCAGCGCAATAAGGCCGTAGAGCAAGACGCGTAGCCCACTAGGGTTGCACGAATTCCGAAGGTCGCTTGAAGTTTTCGGCCGGCGTATTGGCCAGGGCCTGTTGCATAAAGTCTCGCCACACCGGCGCAGCGTAGGTGCCGCCCGTAGTTCCAGAGCGCATTGGTGAGTAGTTATCGTTGCCGATCCACACGGCGGTCGAGAGTTGGGGTACATAACCCACAAACCACACGTCTCGTTGGGAGTCGGTGGTGCCGGTTTTACCCGCTGCTGGTCGCCCAATCTGAGCGGCTTGACCGGTTCCCCGAGCAATTACCCCCTGCAAAACATCGGTCAACGACGCAGCTGCCCAGGGGTCAAGCACCAGCTGAGGCTGGGGGGTGTTGTCCAGCAGCACATTGCCGCTGCTGTCGCTCACCTGCACGATAAAAGTCGGCTCAGAGTGCCAGCCATTATTGGCAAAGGTGGCATAGGCTCCGGCCATTTCCATTGGAGTTAAATCCACGGCACCTAGGGGCAGCGAGGTGACCGGTTGCATCGGACTGTCAATCCCGAGGGTGCGGCACAGTTCAATAATTTGGTTCACTCCCACCGCTTGGCCCAGCTTCACCGCTGGCACGTTGCGCGAGGTTTCTAGAGCTGTGCGAATGGGGATGTTCCCCATAAAACTGCTGTCGTAGTTTTTGGGGCTGTAGTAGCGATAGCCATCGGGATAGCTAACCGGCGTGTCGGCAATGCTGCTGGCTGGGGTGTATCGCCCTGTCGCAAAGGCCACGTAGTACACAAACGGCTTAAACGCTGAGCCCGGCTGGCGGTAGGCCTGAATCGCTCGGTTGAACTGGCTAGTTTGATAGTCGACCCCGCCCACCATTGCCTTCACAAAATGGGTACGGGGATCGATAGACACTAGAGCCATCTGATCGGCAATGTGGCGAATGCGGGCATTGTGTCGCTGCACCGTAGCCTCGGCCATGCGCTGCATGTTGAGATCGACGGTGGTTTGCACGCGCATACCGCCCTTCACCACCGCTTCGTTGCCAAAGCGCTGCTTCAACTCCTGGACCGCCGCTTCGGTAACGTAGGGAGAAATGCTGCTGCGGAATGATTTCACTTCGCCCACCAGCAGGGGCGCATCCCTGGCGGCCACCTCTTCTTCTGGGGAGATCCAGCCCAGCTGGCGCATGCGGTTAAGCACGACGGCTTGGCGCTCCTTGGTGGCTTCATAGTTGTGGAAGGGGCTGTAGCTTTCTGGAGCCTGAATCAAGCCCGCCATCACAGCCGCTTCGGGTAGGGTAAGGTCTCTGGCTGACTTATTGAAGTAGCTTTGGGCAGCAGTTTCGACCCCGTAGTTGTTGTGGCCCCAGTAGACCTGGTTGAGATACATCTCCAGAATTTCGTCTTTGCTGAAGATTTGCTCTAGGCGCAGAGCCAGCACGGCCTCTGCCACCTTGCGGCTGACAGCTCGCTCAGGAGTGAGAAACAGGTTTTTTACCAGCTGCATGGTGACGGTCGAGCCACCTTCTACCGTGCTTCCAGCTTGGGCGTTGGCCAGTAAGGCCCGGCCCACGCTGCTGGGGTTAATGCCGTTGTGAGAGTAAAAGTAGCTGTCTTCTACCGCTAGCACGGCCCGCTTGAGATGCGGCGACATCTCGTCGAGGTCGATAACTTCGCGGTTCGCTTCGTCGTGGAGGCTGTAGAGCAGGGTGCCGTTGATGTCGTAGATGTAGCTGGTCTCGCTAGGCACATAGTTGCGCAGCACCCGCACATCAGGCAGGTTGCGGAAGCTGATGGCCAAGCCCACCAGCCCGCCCGCCAGTACCGAACTGGCGATCATGGTGGTGCCAAGCAGGGCTGCCGCTGCTACCTGCCCTACGTCTTGAACGTACTTCAGCGCGTTGGGTGCTCGGCGCAGGGGCTGAGGCTGACGTCGGCTTTTGTGGCGAATGGTGTTGGTTGACACGTTGGCTCTTAAAGGCTGCTTGTAAAACGACGGTGCGGCGTAGCGAGAGGGCTATTTTGTGGGGTGTAGATGGCCGTCAGTAGGTGACGGTTAGGCCATTATAATGACCCTCTAGATAAGTGAGCGCCAGCGGTGGCCCTAAAGACCGCTTGAGGGCGATCGCAGGCACGCCTATCCTAGCCTTACAGATGGTTATAAGGAGAAGCTAAGAGCCACTTTTGCCACAACTTATCAGTCAGTGGCTTTAGTGCGCTAAACCCGTTTTCTCTGGCCCCTGGGCAATACCAACCCGCCGTCCCTATCCCATGAACTCAGTCACCATGACCCAGGCTAACCCCAGCTCCTCCCCGGTTGAATTTGAGAGCATTTATCGGGGCATCAGCGAGGTTTTTCCCCACCAGCCAGACTCTAGCGACCCAGAGCAGAACCTGACACAGCGGCTGCTGAAGTGCGATCGCCCCCTTCGGGTCAAGCTGGGCATTGACCCTACTGGCGCTGAAATTCACCTGGGCCACAGCATTCCGGTACGCAAGCTGCGCGCCTTTCAGGATGCTGGCCACACCGCCGTGCTGATTATTGGCGACTTCACCGCTCGCATCGGTGACCCCACCGGCAAGTCGGAGGTGCGCCGCCAGCTCACAGAAGCGGATGTGAAGGCCAATGCCGAGACCTACCTGGATCAGGTGCGCCCCATTCTCGATTTCGATACGCCTGGTCGGCTGGAGGTGCGCTACAACTCGGAGTGGCTGTCTTCCCTCGACCTGGGCAAAATTCTTGAGCTGCTCAGCACGATGACCGTAGGGCAGATGCTGGCCAAAGAAGGCTTCTCCGAGCGCTACGGCAAGGGCGAGCCGGTGTTTCTCCACGAGTTTCTCTACCCACTGATGCAGGGCTATGACTCAGTGGCGGTGCAGTCCGATGTGGAGTTGGGTGGTACCGACCAAAAATTCAATATTGCCGTTGGGCGCGATTTGCAGCGCCACTTTGGCCTGCTACCCCAGTTTGGACTGCTCGTGCCGCTGCTGTTGGGCACCGACGGCATCCAAAAAATGTCGAAATCCTTGGGCAACTACGTGGGGCTCCAGGAAGATCCTCTGAGCATGTATTCCAAGCTCGAAAAGGTTCCCGACGCGCTGATTAAAGACTACTTTGAGCTGCTGACGCCCTTCGCGCTTGACACCTTGCCGGAGAACCCGCGCGATCGCCAAAAGCTGTTGGCCCTAGAGGTCACCCGCCAGTTCCACGGCGAAACGGCGGCACAACAGGCGCAGCAGGCTGCCATTAGCCTTGTTCAAGGCACTGGTGAACCTGCAGCTGGGGTACCCGAATTCTCTCTAGCTGAAATTAACTTCCCGGCCAAGCTGTTCTACCTGGTGGGGTCTACCCCACTGTGTGCTAGCAGCAGCGAGGCCCGCCGCCAAATTCAAGGAGGTGCCGTGAAGCTCGACGGCGAGAAAGTGACCGATCCTAACCAGGAGTTTGGCAGCCCCGCCGATCTCATTGGCAAAGTGGTGCAGGTGGGCAAGAAAAAATTCGCTCGCCTCACAGCTTAGTAGTCTGCGAAGCCGAAGGTGACAGGCTAGTAGGGTTCAGGGTTTAAGGTGTATGGCTCAAGGCCTGCTGTCTATCTACACTTTGAACCCTAAGCCGTTAGAGCTGGTCACAATTGGCTTGCTCAAGTACTAAATGGCCCGTGACGAGTCCGAGCCCAGTTCGAGTCCGCCACCGTGGAACATGCTGCTGAATGCTCTAAGCGCGATGACCTATCGGGCGGGCTGCATCAGCAAGTGGCGCAGCTTGTCGCGCTCAGTGACAGAGAGGGTCGCGGCAAACACTTCCAAATCCTGAGGTCCCATCGTACTCAGCACCTGGTGCAGCGCCTCTGCTCCCGATATGGCTACTGTAGCCGCTGCCGTTGTCCGCAGGGAATGGCTAGATTGTATTGGTGCCCCAGGCAAACTACAGCTGCCGCCGTCGCAGTTGAGCTGAAGGTCGTGCCAGGTCATTGTGGGCACAATCCAGCCGCGTCGACCGTGCAGCTCATGCAGCAGCACTTCAGTTTCCCAGAACGTTCTTGGAGACGGGTAGCTATCCTCGGCCCAGGCGTGAGGCACAGTAAAGCAGCCAAAGTGCTTACTGTAATCGTCAGAGTCGAGCAGAGCAGTAATCATGGCTTTAACGCCCTGACGCATCAAAATGTCGCAGTAGCGATGCATTTCTGCCGAATCACTGGGGGCACGGCCAATGAAGTGCTTGAAGCACAGCTCAATAAATTTTGGGTTGGAAGAATTGTAGTAAAACTCATTGAGATAGACCTCAGAATGGCCCAGCTCGCGCAGAAACCGCTTGACACCAATTTTATTTCGCAAGAATTCCGCTTCGATTTTGGCAAGCTGTTTACGTTCAAACCCGTAGGGCTGGCGCTCGAGCACCTGAGCATAAATTTGGTGTAGGGCTGCCTGGCGCTCTTCTCCCGGAGACTGCCGGCTCACCGTGATTTCTTTCATCGAAAACGCATCTATAGATGTCATGGCAAACCTTCCTGCGCGAGAGAACTACGATTCCAGACTGTGGCCTAATTTCAGACTGCCCAAGGGCAAAATTCAGCTGATAGTCTTGATGCGTTTCTTAACGATAGGAATTAGTTTTACTCTCTCGTTCTAGGAAAGAAGTGCCCTCTAGCGATCGCAACTCCGATGCAACTCCGAGCAGCGCCCCCCGTTTTAGCAGGGCAGCGCTGGATAAAACAGCCATCGGCTCAAGCGATGTACCTACAGCAACGCCGCCTGCTGAGCCTCTAAGAGCTGCTTAATGCCCAGCTCACCCACCTCTAGAATCTGGTTCATCTGCTGACGGCTAAAGCTACCCTCTTCGGCCGTACCCTGAACTTCAATAATGTTGAGCTCCTCGTTGAGCACCAGATTGAAGTCTACGGCTGCCGCCACGTCTTCGTCGTACTGCAAATCGAGCAAGACGTTGTCTTCAATGAGGCCAACGGAGACAGCGGCAACGCCGTGCACCAGGGGCGATCGCGCCAACAATCCCTGCGCTATCAGACCCTGCACCGCATCGGCTAAGGCCACATAGCCTCCCGTAATTGATGCGGTGCGGGTGCCCGCATCGGCCTGGAGCACGTCGGCGTCTACCAGGAGAGTGCGTTCCCCCAGCAGCTCAAAATCAAGAGTCGATCGCAGGCTACGCCCAATCAGACGCTGAATCTCTTGGGTGCGACCTGATAGCTTCATGAGCTCGCGAGCCTGGCGCTGGGGGGTAGCCCCTGGCAACATGCGGTACTCAGCCGTTAGCCAGCCCCGACTCGACCCCTGCAAAAACCGCGGCACCCCCTCTTCCACAGACACGGTGCAGAGCACCTGGGTATTGCCACAGCGGGTCAGTACAGAGCCTGCCGAAAATTTCGTAAATTGGCGTTCAAAACTCACTGGCCGCAGCTGGTGATGTTGCCGACCATCTGGACGTTGCCAAGCCATACAAGGTGCCCCTAATGCCCTCCCTAGAATACAGCAGACTCCCCTAGACTAGGCGGGTTTTCCGCCTCCCCAAGCGCAGGTTCGAAAGGAGAGTCAATCGGGCCGAGCCCTTAGGGCCAAACTACAGTACATATGCACTTCATGAATGCATATAGAGTAATTTGTCGAGTCACGTTAGGGGAATCACGCTATATTTAGCCCTACAATCCAAGCTACCCAACCTAGAAACGTAGCGTTATGCTGCCGGCTTTGGTGTGGTCAATGGATAACTGCCGTTCTTCTGCCCCCGCTGGACTAGCCCATGGTCTCCCAGATCAAACCTCTTTCCCTAGCGCCGTCCCCTGCCTCGCTCGTTCGCCATCCGCTCTTACAGACGGTAGAGGGCACCGTACAAGTCTTTACCGCCGTACACCGCAACTTTTTTACCAATGTTATGGTGCAGGCTCTGCGGATCGCTGACCAGGGCAAGGCTGTGCTAATCGTGCAATTTCTCAAGGGAGGCATTCATCAGGGGCCTGATCAACCGATGCAGTTTGGCCAAAATTTAGACTGGATTCGCGCCGATATGCCGCGCTGTATTCACGACCCAGTGGTGAGCCCCAGCGAGCAGCAGGCTATTCAAGACCTGTGGTCTCACACCAAAGCGGTGATAGCCCGAGGTCGCTATGGACTCATCGTGCTCGATGAACTCAGCCTAGCCGTCAACTACGGTCTGATTCCCACCCAGGACGTTGTAGACTTTCTCAAGCAGCGCCCTCCCCAGGTCGATGTCATCCTCACTGGCCCTGACATGCCTGATCCGCTACTCACAGTGGCCGACCAAGTAACCGAATTTCGCCGTAACTTTTTGCCCTAGCCGTCCAGGAAGCTTTGCCATGATTAAGAACGATGCCTGGATCGACAAAATGGCTAAGGAGGGCATGATTCAACCGTTTCAGCCTTCCCTGGTGCGGCAGCTAGAGAACGCCGACCACTCCCTAGGACAGCCGGTTATCAGCTACGGCCTATCGTCCTACGGGTACGACATTCGGCTATCCCCTGCCGAATTTAGGATCTTTCGCCATGTTCCGGGTACGGTGGTTGATCCCAAAAATTTCAGCCCTGCCAATTTAGAACCTACCGCCCTTAAAACTGATGAGAGCGGCAGCTACTTTATCTTGCCGGCCCACTCCTACGGGTTGGGAGTAGCCTTAGAAAAAATTTCTGTTCCCAACAACATCAGCGTGATTTGCATCGGCAAATCGACCTACGCCCGCTGTGGCATCATTGCCAATCTGACTCCAGCTGAAGCGGGGTGGCGCGGCCACCTCACCCTAGAGTTTTCTAATTCCTCTAGCGCCGACTGTCGCATCTACGCCAGCGAGGGAGTGGTGCAGCTAATTTTCTTTGAGGGTGAGCCCTGCCAGGTTAGCTACGAAACCCGCCGAGGCAAATATCAAGACCAAGCAGAACAGGTGACACTGGCCAAGGTGTAGATCAGGCTTCACCTGGGTGTAAAAGCGCGGTTGGGGGGTGCGATCGCCCCTCCTCAAGCCAAGCCCAACCTACTCGAGCAAGTTGCCATCGGACAGGCTGAGGTAGAGCAGCACAAAGCCCACACAGCTGATAAAGCGAAAGGCGGGCTGCTGCCCATTCCACTCCAACGACTGCCACATGGTGAACCACTCCCCGCCCACCACCATGAAGCCCACAAACCAAAATAGAAACGCCAGGGTCAGCCCATAAATAGCCGTAGCCTTAGCCCGGTTGAAGGTGATGCCATCACAGTTCACAACTTTCAGCAAGCGCACGGCTCCACCTAGGCAGAGAGCTGCGATCGCCGACTCAATCCCTATGATCGCCCCATAGGCCGCCTTCTGAAGGCCCAATGAGGTCACAGCTCGCCAGGTTAACTGACTGTCTGCAAGGACCGTATCCATGCTCATCACGTGCTGAATGTACCTAAAATTGGCGTTGTAATCCGTCAGATTATTGAGCACAATTACCAAGGCCAGCAGACCAATAGAGGCCACCAGCAGGGTTTTTGAAATCCGAGTTGCCATAGATCAAACTAGATAGCGCTGTTGTGGAGTAAGTCCTACCTTGAAGAGCATTTTGGAATCGTTGCAGGGCGGGCTAATCGTATCGTGCCAAGCCCCGGTTGACTCGCCTCTGCGCAATGCGACGGCGATCGCAGCCATGGCCGAAGCTGCCCTTAAACGCGGAGCCGTTGGGGTACGCATCGACAGCCCTGACCACATCCAAGCCGTACGGGCCCGCTGCAATTCCCCCATTATCGGCCTATGGAAGCAGGTTATGCCGCCCTCAGAGGTCTACATCACCCCTCAGTTTCATCACGCCGAGGCAGTAGCCCAGGCCGGCAGCGAGATTATTGCCGTTGATGCTACCCAACGGCCCCGCCCCAGCGGTGAAACCCTAGAGCAAATTATTCAGCAAATTCACGAGCGTCTAGGCCGCGCCGTCATGGCCGATGTCGATACCCTCGACAACGCGCTAAAGGCCATTGATGCTGGGGCAGACTGCGTCGGCACTACCCTTTTTAGCTATACCGCAGAAACTCAAACCGAAACCCCGCCCGGGTTTGACCTACTCCAAGCTATGGTAAAACAGTGCCCCGTGCCAGTCATCTGTGAAGGTGGCATTGCCTCCCCAGCCCAGGCCAAGCAAGCCCTTGATTTAGGTGCCTATGCCGTCGTCGTAGGCACGGCGATTACGGGTATTGATTACCTCGTGCAGCGCTATGTCAGCGCCCTCGATCGCCCCTAGCTATCCCCAAACCTACTTAAAAAGGCTGGGACAAGCGGGTTAAACCCAACTCGCCCCAGCCTCTAAATCTAGAACTGCTCGAAGCAGCTACATGGCAGACCCTACACCAGCGTAGGCACCATAGAAAAATAGACCCACCACCACCAGCACACCAGTACCGGCAACAGTTGCCACGATCCACAACGGAATTCGTCCACTCTGAAGCATAATATCCACCTCCTACTAATCTGGTAAAAAACTCAACACAGTCTGAGCACCACAGAACTGCCGGCTAAGACAGCCCTAGAACTTTAGTTAAAGAAGTAGCTAGAGAACAGCAGACCCAGCACAAAAACTAGCAGCAGACCCAGATATAGGGAGGTGCGGTTTAGCTCTACCGGTTGCTTATTCGGGTTTGGACTACGATCCATGGTTTTCTCTTATCGTTGAATAAACTGCATTGCCGCGATCGCCCCTAGGAAAAACACGCTGGGTACCCCTAAGGTATGCACAGCTAGCCAGCGCACGGTGAAGATCGGGTAAGTAATGGGCTCGTTCGGAGAATTGCTTTGCATAGGTTCAATCAAACGTTGGAATACTAAAGCGTTATCGATTTGAGAACGTGTCGATCTGATCTTTCGCATCGAAGCGATCGCTCACAATCGGCAGCTGCATTTGATTGTCGGGATAGTAGGAGTTAGGGCGAGGCGTGCCAAAGGCATCGTACGCCAAGCCCGTGCTCACAAAGAGCCAGCCCGCAATAAACAACATGGGAATGGTGATGCTATGGATAATCCAGTAGCGAATACTCGTTACGATGTCGCCAAAGGGGCGCTCGCCTGTAGAACCTGCCATATCAACGTCTCCTCTCTGAACACGAAGAATCTAATCTAATCATAGAGAACCCCGGAAACCCTAACAAGCTATTTGAGCGAAGTTCTCCCAACTTTCCTTAAGCAACCTCAGGCTGATATTTGAGGATCGTTCCATCCTGACCTAAGATGAAGCCTTTCTCAGGACCCAAAAACTTCACTCTATAGAAGTTAGAGGGCACATCCCCAACGGATTGATCTTTCAACCAAGTCTCGCCACCGTCAAAGCTACAGAGCAGGTTACCACCGCCACCAGTCACCCAAATCTCATTGGCGGTGCGAAAAGCCATGTCTAGCAGTCCCCAGCTCGTTCCGAACTCAGGGCTTAGAGCCTCGGTGAAGTCGTCTGAAGAGCGAGAGTTAGAAAACCTCACCTGGCCGCCGCGGGCAATAACCCAAAGTTTGCCGTCGCTATCAAACCCCATGTTTTGCAGACGTCTTGAATTCTGACGATTGTGAGGAATCCACTGATCCTGCCCCGGCGCCCAAGTAGAGTAAAAATTTCCTCGAGACGACACTGCCACATACCGACCGTCATCAGAACGGACCATATTCCGCACTACCCCAACAGCCCCTTGCACTAGGGCTTTCCAAGTGCGGCCACCGTCCTCTGTACGGTAGATCGCACCAATGTCGGTAGCCATCTCAGCCGACTTGTCACCAATAGCCGTGACTAAAAAGGGTGAACCCGGCAATTCTTTGCTCAAGGGTACGCTTTCCCAAGTCTTGCCCCCGTCACCAGTGTGCAAGAGGACCGACGGGAGACCCGCAACCCATCCCTCGTTACCGGCAAAATCGACGGAGGTAAACGTATAAGCCTGATCTTCCAAAGCCAATTCACGGACTTGCCAGGTGTTACCGCCATCTTGGGTTTCTAGCAAGGTATTCCGGCTACCCACAATCCAGCCGTGATTGGCATCTTGGGTAAATGCAATGTCAGATAGAGTAGACTTCACGGGCACCTGGATGACTTCCCAGGGATGCACGTCTGCGTCCGGCAAAAAATAACCAGAGCAGCTGGTTGCCAGCAGCACTGCCACTAGCATCACTAAGCCTCGCTTTAACCAGTCAAACGCAGCGTGCATAGACAATCAAAACCCGTACTTCCTAAACAACACTCAAGTCAAATCCGCAGAGCCAGCTCTCTACCTCTGAGGCGCCTCCCAAAAGCGCTTACAGCACTACCTCAAGCCGTAAAGGCTGATGAAAAACATAAACCCTACGGCCAAAGCGCCAAAGATTAAAATATTTTTCTGGCCAGGAGTCAACCGATTCACGCCCAAGCCGAAGTTCAAATTCTCCTTAAAGCCCGAGGGAGAGTTGACCGGGCCAATGTTGGCAAATCGCTTCTTCGGAGCACTACACACCGGACAGCGCCAGTTCACGGGTAAATCCTCAAAGGCAGTGCCTTGGGGAATTTTAGCCCGACTGTCACCCTTAACTGGCTCATAGGAGTAGCCGCAGGATCGACATTCGTAGCAATCCATTTCCTCAGGAGAAAGGACAACCACCTCAGCCGGGCTACTCTCAAGGCCATCAGCTCCCTCAGAATTAGCAGCCAGATCTACAGATTCAGATGAATTAGCCGAAGGATCAGACTCAACACTCATAGGACTAAGGCACCTTAAATTCAATCAAGAGTTACCGGGCGGTCAGAATTCTCCGTGGTCCGTCCTCTGTGACCAGAAAAAGCTCACCAAACAACGTGCAGGGCAAAGATGCTCGTTGTAAACAATTATGACACAGTTGGGCCACCCAGCTTTTGGGCTAATCCTTGGCTTAAGTTTGCGATCGCACGACCAAGCTCCCATTGCCAAATCAACTTTGACCCTAGTTTTTCAGCTAAATTGCCTTAGAATACACCTAAAGCGCATGGGCTGCTAAGTCTCAGACCGCACTGTGTGTAATAGCCTTCTAGGGTGGTGAACCTGTGTTCGTCTTATCTGGTTACGAATATTTCCTAGTCTTCTTACTCATATCCTGTCTGGTGCCAGTGGCCGCTTTGACAGCCTCCAAGCTGTTGCGCCCTGTTAGCCGAGGTCCTGCCCGCAGAACCACCTACGAGTCGGGCATGGAGCCCATTGGTGGCGCATGGATTCAGTTCAACATTCGCTACTATATGTTTGCGCTGGTCTTTGTGATCTTCGACGTAGAAACTGTCTTCTTGTATCCATGGGCGGTAGCGTTTAACCAGCTAGGCTTGTTAGCATTCGTAGAAGCACTGATTTTTATTGCCATTTTGGTTGTTGGTCTTGTGTACGCTTGGCGTAAAGGAGCCTTGGAATGGTCATGACACCCCCCCCAGCCACCGATCCGCTTTCTCTGGCCCCAGGGGAAAGGCTTGCCAATCCTTCAGCGCCGCCTGCTGTAACCCATGGGCTCTCTGAGAACGTCATCTTGACTACGGTCGATGACCTTTATAATTGGTGTCGGTTATCCAGCTTGTTTCCCTTGCTCTACGGCACCGCCTGCTGCTTCATTGAGTTTGCAGCGTTGATTGGCTCTCGCTTCGACTTCGATCGCTTCGGGTTGTTGCCTAGGGCCAGCCCCCGTCAAGCCGACCTAATCATTACCGCTGGCACCATCAACATGAAGATGGCCCCTGCCCTAGTACGGCTCTACGAGCAAATGCCAGATCCCAAGTACGTTATTGCTATGGGAGCCTGCACTATCACTGGCGGCATGTTCAGCAGCGACTCCACTTCGGCAGTGCGTGGAGTCGACAAGTTAATTCCGGTCGATGTTTATATTCCTGGCTGCCCTCCCAGACCTGAGGCGATCATTGATGCCATTATCAAGCTCAGGAAGAAAGTAGCGACAGAATCTATGCAGGATCGTGCTTACACCCTGCAAACCCATCGTTTTTATGAGCGCAGCCATCAGCTTAAAGCAGTGCCTGCAATCCTAACAGGTCAGTACTTACAGACAGGCACTCATACGGTGCCGCCCAAGGAGCTTATGGAAGCTATGGGGATGCCCATGTCTGAAACTGTAGCAGAGCTGACTCCCGAGAATAAGGAGGTTTAAATGGCTGAAGAAGACTCCCAGGTATCATCTCCGCAGCCAGAGCCTGCCGGTGAATCATCGGCAGCGCCTCTGGTAGAGGCGGGTGCTGTATCTAGTTGGTTAACTGAAAACGGGTTTGACCACAGGTTAATGCCCCGCGATCATTTAGGAATAGAGATAATTACGGTAGAACCGCAATTCCTTATTCCAATTTGTACTGCTCTATATGCCTATGGCTTTAATTATCTCCAGTGCCAAGGAGCCTACGATGATGGTCCAGGCAAGGAGCTGGTGAGTTTTTACCATTTGGTAAAACTGGACGACAACATCGATAACCCCGAAGAAGTCAGAGTTAAGGTATTTTTGCCTCGCAGCAATCCTCGAGTACCTTCGGTGTACTGGATCTGGAAGGCAGCCGATTGGCAAGAGCGGGAAAGCTATGATATGTATGGCATCGTTTACGAGGGCCATCCCAATTTAAAGCGACTGCTCATGCCTGAGGACTGGGTTGGCTGGCCGCTTCGCAAAGATTATATTTCTCCTGACTTCTATGAGCTTCAGGATGCCTATTGAGGCTCCAGCATGAGGTTTATGCTTGTAAAGCGGTTATTAAAAGCTGTTATCACCAATCCGTGCACCTCTTGTACAGCTTCCAGATATGCCTGTGTTTAAGTCGAGCAACTTTTTCGGCAGGCTATATTTCCGCAGGGTGTCAATTGAGTAAGTCGCTGGTTTCCTGTGGCGCAGCTCTTTGGGTTTGAGAAATAGCCTGATGTTCTTTCATCAGGCTATTTTCCGTAGATGGTCTTGTTCACCGAATTTGCTTGTGCCTGCAAAACTGCACCTGAGTGAGCAGACTTACGACATCAAGTTCCTGATAGGCTTTGAGCATCATAGAATCGTCATCATTGTTAAGACAGTGCTAGACAGCTCAACACCCCTCCCCCCGCGGCTGCTTCCATAGGATATGCTTGCGTAAAGGGTTTAAGCATCTATTTAAATCAGATAGGCAGTTATACGAGTCTTTGACTCATTATTTAGACCTACTAGCGTTCACCACTAAGGCGACCTAGACATTTTCACTTAATGCGGCCGACTGCAGGTCAAAACCTGTAGTCTAAGCAATCGAGTTGTCTATGTGGAATGGGACAGTAGCTTACCGCATTGCGTAAGTAACCGAATTGTTTTCAGGCGTATCTCACTTCTATTCGTCTATGACTAACAAGACCTACCAAGATTACGTTGAAGAAATTGACCTACAACGCTATTGGCTGGTGCTGAAACGGCGTTGGTTGCCAGCGACTCTTGTGCTAGGCACCTGTATAGCAGGTTCAGTACTCTTTGCCTTGACGCGGGATCCATCCTATAGCGCAGAAGGCAGCATACTGGTTAGGCCAGACCTTACGCCAACACTGACTGGGGTAGGGACAGATATTAGGGAACTCCCTCTCTCAGTGAACAACCTGCAGAACCAAAGTTCTGTTGTGCTTTCAACTGCAGTTATGGAATCCGTTATTGAGAACCTGGGTCTTACGGATGATGATGGCGTGCCTCTAAAGCCAGCAGATCTAAGCACCAAACTCAAAGTAGAGTCTACAGAACAGGCAGACATCTTACAGATTGCCTATAGTTCCGACGATCCGAATGAGGCTGCTACCGTTGTTAACGCCGTAATGGATGCGTATCTAGAACGAGACATTCTCAGCAACCGCCTGAAGGCAGCTACAGCTAGAGAATTCATTGAGCGGCAACTGCCTATTGCTGAAGCTGATCTAGACCGTTCGGCCGCAGCACTGCAGCAGTTCAAGGATGCTAATGGCATTGTTGTTCTGGAAGACGAAGCTGTCGTAGCCGTTACTGCGATCGCTGAGCTAGACACCCAGATTCGCGATGTGTCTTCTACTCTCGCTAGTGCCAACACTCAGGCAAGCAAGCTACAAGAACAATTAGCAATCCCACTAGAGCAAGCCAAACGCATCGAAACTTTAAGCCAGTCTACGGCTGTTCAGCAAGCACTAGCAGATTTACAGCTAGCCCAAGCAGAGTTGGCAAGTCAGCGTAGTCTCTATCGAGAGACTCACCCCACCGTAATCAACCTAGAGCGCCGAGTAGAATCACTGGAAAGCCTGCTTAGGGAACGAGTTGAAGACATCGTAGGCACAACTGAGCTTGCGGGTCTCGGCAATCTACAGATGAGCCCTCTAGATCAACAGCTCACAACAGACTTAGCCACAGCAGTCGTAAACCGTTCTAGTTTGGCTAGTCAACTGCAAAGTTTGGTTGAATCTCGAAATCGTTATGCCGAGAGAATTCAAGCGTTTCCAGCCCTTGAGAAGCGCCAATTGGAATTGACTCAGCGTCTTCAGTCAGCTCAGCTAAACTATGAAAATCTTTTAGCAGCTTTTCAACAAACTCAGCTAGCTGAAAACCAAACCGTCGGCAGCGCCGAAATTTTGGAAAGGGCTGAACCTGCAGAAGACGCTGGTAGCCTACTTATTCCGTCCCTTGTCGTTGGCACCTTTCTAGGTAGTTTGCTTGGTATTGCTTGCGCCTTCTTCCTAGATTTGGTCGACAAATCAGTCAAAACTGCCAAGGATGGCGAGATGTTGCTGGGCTACACTCTACTCGGTTTAATTCCTAAGTTTCGCACGAAGTCTGAGAGTGAAGGCTCTACAGCCTACCTTGCAGGTAGACTTGACCGAGCTGCCTATATTCCTGCCCTTGATAGAGATCAACCCATGGTCTCGGCAGCTTTTCAGATGCTTCAGGCAAATCTAAAATTCACCAGCTCTGACACCCCTCATCGCGTCATCGCAATTACTAGTTCAGTTTCCGAAGAAGGTAAATCCGAAGTTTCAGCCAATTTAGCTGCTACTTTGGCTCAATCAGGTAAGCAGGTATTGTTGATTGATGCTGACCTTCGCTCTCCATCTCAGCACCATATTTGGGATGTTATTAACCGAGCTGGTTTAAGCCAAGTACTAATTAGAGAAGAAACCCAACAAGACGTTATTCACAAAATCTCTGAGAACCTAACTCTCATGACAGCTGGTGCTCTTCCACCTAACCCTCTAGCCATCCTAGATTCTGAGCGAATGGCAGATTTTCTCCAGCAGATGAAGCGGCAGTACGACTACATCTTAATTGATACACCGCCGCTCCTAGGGGCTGCAGATGCAGCTGTGCTAGGGCGTATGTCTGACGGTGTTCTGTTGGTGCTGAGACCTCGAAAAGTAGACTCTGCAAATGCCCTAGCAGCCAAGTCTTTCCTAGAACGGTCGCAGGCAAACGTCCTAGGCGTAGTTGCCAATGGAGTGGATATCAATAACGAGCACGGCGATTATGTCTCTCGCATTAAAGCTGGCGAGTATGGGAAGACAACGCTATCAGAAATGCAAACAACGGTTCGTTAGACTTATTGCTTAAGATTATGAAACTAGATAAGTTTTCTATTGCGCTAATTTCGCTCTCAGCCACATTAGCTCACAGTTGCTTGTGGAGCCTAGGAGCAGCAAATGCTCAACAATCGGTAGAATTTAGCTCTCCAACCGAGTCAGTAAATGCTCAACAATCAACAGAGTTTAATTCTCCAACTATCGAGCTGCCAACTTCACAGGCTCCTGGAAACTATATTTTAGGAGCAGGTGACCAAATTGCTATTGAGGTCTTCGGATACGAAGAGTTCACTGGTTCACGGGTGGTTTTGCCTGATGGCACGATGCCTTTTCCATTCTTAGGGTCTATTCAAGCAGCAGGAAAAACTGTCGACAATTTATCCGAAGAAATTACCCAAGGGCTCAATGCCTATCTGGTAAACCCAGTCGTCAATGTCAGCTTAACGGCGCTGCGTCCAGTAGTTGTAGATGTAGCGGGTGAGGTTTATCGTCCTGGACCTGTACAGCTGAGTAGCTTAACCTCAGCTGAAACGCAGCTAGACGTAAATGCCCGGATTACAGCAGCCACAACAACACCAACCTTATCTTCGGCCTTAGTGGCTGCAGGCGGGATACGCCGCACAGCAGATATTCGCTCAGTTATAGTCCGACGACAGCTATCAAACGGTCAGGCGCAGGATATTTCTGTGAACCTATGGGATGCAATTTCCAGTGGTGGTCAAGGCAACAACTTGGTGCTCAGAGATGGAGATTCTATCTTCGTACCTAAGGCACAGCCCGGTGCTGAGATTGATCCATCTTTAGTAGCAAGTTCAAGCATTGCTCCAGACAACGTTCGAGTACGCGTTATTGGCGATGGCGTAGTTCAACCAGGGGAAGTACAGATACAGCCCAACAGTTCGGTGGCTGGCGCGATCGCTGCGGCTGGTGGCCCTAATTCTGACGCAGCACTAGGAGAAGTTCGCCTCGTGCGGCTTTCAGAGACAGGGCAGGTTGAAGAACAGAAAGTAGACCTTTCCAGCTTGGTAGATAACTATCAAGTTCAGGATGGAGATGTAATTTTAGTACCTAAGAAAGGTTACCTGGTCGGTATTGATACTATAAATCGAGCCTTAACTCCAATCTTGGCTCCTTTAGGTGGGATCTTCAACATTCTGGATGTCTTTAACATATTTAATGATGACTAAGCAACTGTGTTGAAGCAAGGTTACCGTAAGAGAGCTAGCTCTATGTAGTTGGCCTGCCTAAAGTTCAGGTATTTTATCAGATCAATACTGCTTAGCTAAGCAAAGCACTCTACTATACTTAAACTCCTTGGTTGACCAAGGAGTTTTTTTAGCGTCTGATATTCGTAGTATAGCCATCGCCAAATCAATCAAAGTACGCTGTATCGCCCTTGATTGCGATAGTCTGTGTAGTGTGGCCCCTTTTTATCAGTGGCAATGACTTGTGTGCTAAACACAGCAGTCAGTGTTATAACACTTCGTCAGTCTCGCTACTTGTATGGAAACTCTAGAGCAATCCTCTGTTCAGCCATATAAAGAAGAGAATGCAAAATCAAGCATTCATCATCTATAGCATTAACATCTAAAAGATCCAAGTTTTGCATTCTACCGGTGAGTTAATACAGACTAGCCTTCACTGTCAAAAAGCTCAATTACTGATTAAAATATAGCCTTCCCTAACATCTTGTAATCAGGAACGTTAGTTCTAGACTTTTGCCCTAAGCTTGCTTGACTAATAAGCCACTAAACTGATAACTAGACTATCAAGATGATGAGCTGATTTACTTTCGAATGTTAGTTCGTTTTTGGCTATATGCATGGGAAGCTTATCGACCAACACTCCATTGCAAAATTAATAGGTGCAATTTCAACCTCTCAAAAGTAGCTTGCCACTAAACAGATATTCTGCAGTAAATTGAATAGTATTCCAATACCTACTCTAAAAGGTCTACTGCTTTAAGTTCTATAAAAATGCTCTAATCCTTTGAGGCGAAAACTTTTGGGGTTAAAGAGAAAGCTAGGATAATAAAAATGATCCAATACAAGGTGGTTAGACGAGCCAGATAACTTTCGAAGGTGTTGAACAAAACAAGCATTGATAAAAATAAAAGAGGCCACAGATAAGCTGCTTCTTTCCGGTCATAGGCAAGCCTTGCTGCCCTGACATAAGTCATAAACCATGTGACGCAGAAGAACGAAAAGCCGATAAAACCAACATCCAGAATAAGATCTAAAAAGCCATTATGCGCATGAGGTGGAACATGATATGCGAAAGACTCAAAGCCAGTCGTCAAACCTACCGAATCCCAAAATACACCTCTTCCATATCCAAGGTATGGGCTGCCTGGAATTTTCGCATTGATAACAAGATGCCAGATAAGTGTTCGCGTAGATAATGTAGGATCTCTATCAAAGTAATCAAGAATATCTACCCAATTGGAGAATAGAACATAAAAGAAGCTAACTGAAACTAGCACAAACAAAGCACCTAGTAGAACTGAGCGTTTGCCTAGCCAAGCAAAGCGACGATAGAAAACTGTTAGCGTTAGTCCTACAAAAGAAAGAGTTAATGCTGTAACGGAACTACTAACAAGTAACGCCGCAAAACATCCCCCAAGAAGTATTAGCGCCCATCTCTGCTTCTCTTTGGCATAATTAGCTAACATAAAAAGAGCTATTAAAGTCATTGCTGAGTGCGCACCAAACTGATTTTTCTGAGCAAATACCCCTTTCCAACTACCAACAAAAGGGCCCTCAATATGACGCCCTACCCCCGGCATAGCAACCGCTAGAGCTACGCTTTCTAGAAAAACTATAACCAAAACCCATAGAATTATCTTAAATTGCTGCTCTAGCGTAAACCTAGAGGCAATATAAAGACTCAACAAAAACATTGGGATAAATTCTTTCCAGATGGAATCTATCGTGACTGAAGGATTGTAGGACCACAAAAAGGAAATGGAAGTAATGAAAATTATCCCCAATGCCCATTTGTTACTAAGAGCCGTCTTCAGTGTTTCAATAGGACGCAGTGACAATAACAACACAACAGCTGCGTAGGCAGCATACCGAATCAAGGTAATAATTGGTGTTGGAATAACCGGAGCTGCGGCGAGATCTGCTCCAAAGCCAAAAGCTCCTGCAAAAAATAGAAGATAGAAGACTGCAAAGCATGTCTCCGCAAAATCAATTTGCTTTCCAGATACTACGGTGTTACCGTTAAGGGTAAGTTTTTGAGCTTGCATGGCGTCAAGGGCTTTAACAAACAATATGGGAACAAATTCTGGCGTTTTGCGTAGCTATTTCACCACAACGTTTTTTTGAAATCTATTTAGAAATAATTATATTAGATGTGGATGAGCATTAGCCTTTTATTGGATATATCCTATGCGGCAAGGTGTAGATGTAAATATCTGATGAAATTTCATGGTCAAAAGGCTTGACGAGCTCCTGGATTACACAACCTCATGGCACGGTTCTTTCTTTGCCAATTGCTTTCACCCATAAAGTCATTTTATAAGCGTGATGAGAAGCTGGCATTAACGAGTCTTCCCCTATTGGCAGAAAATCAGAGAAAGAGAAACTTTCTGAGGATAGATTTAGATAAGCAGGAAGATGCTGTGAAGCTTCTTTAAAGTGTTTTCCTAGGAGCATGAATAATTCGCTCTACTAAATCTATCGTTACTAAGATTTGGGTACTATAGTAATGGGACACTTAGCAGTTTTTTCCACCCATAGCTTAGGTTACAATCAATTGCATAATTGTTCGGTCAAACATCATAGGGATCTAGACGATAGATCATTTGTTCTGCTGCATGCTTAGTATAGAAGGTTTGTCAAGTACTTTTGCTCGGCTAATTCAGTTAGAGCATTTAGCAGTTATTTTGAGGGAGAAGTAGTGAGTTATTTTCAAAAATTTCTTTATGTTTTTTCTGGACATCAACGCCAATTAATTTGGTTAGTTGGCATTTTTCTGCTTACATCTCTTTTAGAAGCCTTTGGAATAGGCTTAATTGGTCCATTTCTAAACTTGGCAGGTGATGCAGAAAAGGTTGTTCAGCAAAGCGATACATTTAATTGGATCTATCAAACCTTCGGATTCAACAGCCTAGAGAAGTTTGTTCTTTGGTTTGGTATCTTTATTATTGTTATCTTTCTGCTAAAAGGAGCTATTTACTTCTTGAGCAAGCGTTATTCATATAAAGTTCTCTTCGATCAGAGAGCCGCTGTTCAAGAACGTCTCTTTAATACCTATCTGCTTGCTCCTTACGATTTTCACTTAACAAGAAATACTGCGGATTATATTAATAAAATAACTAATGAAACGCATCGATTCTGCTTTATGGTCTCTTTGCCTATGGTAGAATCGGTCTC
Source organism: Leptolyngbya subtilissima AS-A7 (assembly GCF_039962255.1). Lineage (NCBI taxonomy): Bacteria > Bacillati > Cyanobacteriota > Cyanophyceae > Leptolyngbyales > Leptolyngbyaceae > Leptolyngbya > Leptolyngbya subtilissima. The sequence goes on from NZ_JAMPKY010000012.1 coordinate 162,229, forward strand.
TCATGCCATTGTAATTGCCACACTTTTAGTGTTAATGGCAAAGACTAACAGTTTATTATTAACTGTTTCACTAGCTGCGCTTTTCCCCGCTTTTGTGGTCTTCTCTTTTTTGGTAAAGCGATTAAAGCAGTGGGGTAAATTGTCAACTATTGCTCGAGAAGAAACCATCAAGGCTGTCAATCATGGATTAGGAGGCATCAAAGAAACTCGGGTCTTTGGTTGCGAAAATTACTTTCGTAAGGAATTAGAGGAGCATGTACACGAGGAAGCTCGAGTAGAAATTCTCTTTCAGAGTGCTCAATTTGTGCCGCGGACAATGATTGAGACTCTCTTAATAACAGCTATTGTTGGCTTTGTCTGTGTTTCTCAGTTACTTATAGGCCAGGACTTTCAAGCAGCAATTGCTAGCATGGGTGTATTTGCTGTTGCTTCTTTGAGGTTAATTCCGGCTGCTAGTAACTTGGCAGAGTGCGTTGGCAAGCTGCGGAACTCAGCCCATAGTCTGGACATGATGTACTTAGATCTGAAAGAGATTGAAAACAACGAGTCCAGCAAATATGAAAACCCCTCATTGCTAGCAAGCTCTTCCTATACTCCCGACCAAAAACATGCTTCTAATTTTTCTGAAAGCCTGAAGATTTCCGACATCTTTTATCAATATCCCAGTTCTCCAAAGCCTTCTCTAGTGGGCGTTTCAATGGAGATCAAGCGAGGAGAGTCTATTGGACTGATAGGTCAATCTGGGGCAGGGAAAACAACTCTAGTAGATGTGATGTTGAGTTTGCTGATTCCTCAGAGTGGCGATATTTTTCTCGATGGGAAATCAATTTATGGTGATTTGCCGAACTGGAGAAAGCTGGTTGGCTATATACCTCAGTCCATCTTTTTGACCGACGACACTATTGAGAAAAATATTGCTTTTGGAGTTCCGAAAGCTGAGATTGACAATGAACGTTTGTGGTATGCAATCAAAGCAGCGCAGCTTGAGGAACTGGTTCAAGACTTGCCCAACGGCATTGATACTGCAGTAGGTGAGCGTGGAGTACGTCTCTCGGGCGGACAACGCCAGCGCATTGGCATTGCCCGCGCACTTTATCACCAAAGAGAGATCCTCGTCTTGGACGAAGCAACCTCTGCTTTAGATAATGAAACGGAACGATTGATTAGCGAATCAATCAGGGCTTTAGCTGGTTCTAAAACTCTAATTATCATTGCCCACCGGTTGTCAACGATTGAGCACTGCGATCGCATTTACGTTCTCGACAAAGGCACAGTAGCTCGGTCTGGAACCTATGCTGATGTCGTTCTCGCACCTCAAAAATAGATCGTACTTATTGAAAGGCCACCAGTGAGCTTGAACAAATGCTTACTGGTGGCCTTTAGTGACTAAGCGCTGAGGTCAAAGCTCAATGGCTCAGTTAACCAACTACCGTTCTGTAAAATCAGTCAAAGTTCTCTGAGAGGCTTTCACTCAGCTGTTGAGTTGCTAGGTTCTTCTGATGCAGCTGTACGCGATTGCAGAAGAGCCTCACGACTGATGCAGTTTTGGTCGTCGTATTCTATCTCTACAGTGACTTGATACAAGGTATTTACTGCCAAGGCGCTACCGTCGGCATTCTGTTTCTGGAGGTCTTGAAGAGCCTGTTCAGCGGCTTGGTTTAAGAATGGGTAACCGGTGCTTTTGAGCACTGTGGTCCATAACTCGAGGCTGTCGCTAGTTTCACCGGGTAAACCAACTACGCCCAGTAACGCATCGGCAGGTTCAGGAGATAGGCAGAGTCGACCACTGTAGGGAACTTTGAGAACAATAGGATCAGATGCCTCGGTAACCGTATCTCCTAATTTTTCTTGCACGGATTGCAGCCAGGCCGCCTTGGCAATTTCAACCTCACTGGCGCTGGTTTGAGCATCGTCAAACTCTACCCTAGCTAGCAGTTCACTAGCTTGCTCGGTCTCTGGTTCTGCTGATGGAGCAGCAGGGTTTGTAGGTTCTAACGGAGCACTCGCGGCATCAGGTCCCTGTCCATTAGCTTGGTTTGGCTCTAAATCAGCAGCACTATTTTCGCTGATATCTTCTGGAGAAGTAGCGGTTGGTGTCGAAGCACCTTGGGATGCAGCATCTTCAGCAGGAGGCCTAACAGGGCGTCGGATCACGCTCCTATTGAGTGAAGACGGGAAAGGAGTACGGCGGGGAGACAGCGTTATAGAGGAACGACCAGAGGAGGTATAGGGTGAGATGCCCGAAGGAAAAGGATTAGAGGGCAACCTAGGAGCAGGGATCGCCAAGGACGCACCAAAGTCTGAACCGGGCTCAAGGGGTAGGCTGCTGCCTGAGGGGGGAAACAAACTCAACAAATCGTCTCCACTATCTAAAGAATAGGCAGGGGTCGAAAAGTCGGGTAGACGATTTTGCTCCTCGGGGGTGAGCTCAATCAACGGAACCCGACGCTCTTCTGAATTTGAATCGCCTTCTCCCATAGCGGTAGCGCTTAAGCTGGAAAAGGAGGGACCAGCAGCAAACAACACTACGTGAAACCCCAAGGACAACAGCGCCGCTATCCACTGGGGTTGACGGGCGGTTTTGAGCAGTTGGTTTAACCTGGGCGAGTTAGGTGAATTCATGCCGTACTGTGCTGTTTGCGATCGCTATGAGGTATTGACTTAACCCTGTAAACCTGGGTTCCTAGTCATCTCTAGGGTAGCGGATTTGCCCCCGACCTTATGACCATCAGCGAAAAGTACGGCAGCTCTAGACTGGGATGGGTCGTCAGGGGGCGATAGACGATCTGGGTGGGTTGAGTGGCGTTCACTATGACCCAGCTGTGCTCCAAGAGACGTCGCTGGTGTAGCAATTGCCAAATCTGGTTGTACACTGACCCCACTTTGAGCAGCACTACGACATCAGCCCAGGCCAAAATAGCGTCCAGCTCATTCACGGTATAAAGAGCAGGCAGTACCACCAGCTTGTCTGACTGCACCGTGAGCGGCAACCCGAGGGCGCTGACCGCTGCCATCGGTGAGCAAATGCCAGGGATGCGAGTGATTTGTGCTGCTGGGTACCGGCGCTCAAGGCTCAAGGCCAGGTAGTTGAAAGTGCCGTAAAAGCTGAGATCACCTTCACAGGCAAACACCACGTTTTGGCCTTGGCTGAGACACTGCCAAACGCGATCGCCTGCCTGCTGCCAAGCGCTGGTGAGCTGGTCTGGGTCGAAAATATAGGGAAAATCGAGCGGCAGTAGCTGTTGCTGATCCAGGTGCGGCGCAATGATTGTTTGGGCCAAACCGGGTCGACCGCTGCGCCCCTGGGGGAAGGCTACAACATTAGCTGACTGAAGACACTTGAGCGCCTTGAGCGTAATTAAGTCGGGGTCTCCAGGGCCAACGCCTATGCCAGTGAGCGTACCCAGTGCTGAAACGTGAGGTGGGTTGGAAGCCATAAAGTCGATGGTGAAGACTGGAGCGCCATAGCGTCAGGAAATTCAGCTTATCTAGAATCTGACGCAACTGGCCCTTCAGAAATCAATGTTGCTGCTATGGCGGTTTCTGCTGGAGAATCCTTTGGCGCTGAGGGCACGGCCTCCACCACAGGCAATATTTCTAGGGTGAGCCGACTGGGCTGAATACCACCCGCAAGCTGTTTGAGCAGTTTGGGCTTGGAGTCATGCCAGAGGTAAATCAGGCGATCGCCAACCTCCCAACGGTCTTGCCCTAGGGCAACTCGAAGCGCATCGTCGCGCTCCACCAGCAGGGGCACCATGGCACCGTTGTACACCAGCGTAGCCAGGTGCGCCTGCTGCAGCTCGCTATTCTCCTGCCGCAGCCAGGTCTCACCCAGGCGCACCTCCCCGTCGTTGAGGTAGGTATTCCACTGCTTTAGGGAGAGGCGCGGCGTCTGTGCCCCCTTCAGCTGTCCCTTATTGGGCAGCTCGCCCCCGCTCTTCTCCTGGGGCACCACCGCTACCACCCGTGCAGGCTGAAACTCCTCCAGCGCCCGCTGCGCTACCACAGCATTGACTTCGCCATTTTTGGTCATAGCTAAGAAGGTGCCGGCTTTATCTAGACCCGCCCGCTCCAAGACGTCGCGATCGAGGGCGCTGCTAATCAAAAGCTCGATGCCTTCCTTCTCGGCGGCATCGCAGGCGGCATCATTGGTGTCAATCATGACTACCGGGTCGCCGTATTCCCTAATTAAACGAGCTATCAGCAAACTGAGGGGGTTGCACCCAACAATTACGGCCCCCACCGCAGCAGCCTTGGTAATGCCCAGCCAACTAGCCACAAATCGCGCCGTGAGCCCCTGCATCATCACCGTCATAATAATGGTGAGAAACACCAGGGCCTTGATCGCCTCTCCTCCGCTAATCCCCCGCTCAGTCAGCAAAATAGCAAATAGAGAGGCCACCGAGGCCGACACAATGCCGCGAGGGGCAACCCAGCCCAAAAATAGCTTTTGGCGCCAGTTTAAATCGCTGGACTGGGTACACAGCCAAATGTTCGCCGGGCGCACCAGCACCATCAGCACCAGCACCGTTAAGACCGCTCCTCGGCCTAGGGCAAACACACTGGCAATTGACAGGTCTGCTGCCAGCAAAATAAACAGTACCGACACCGCCAGCACTGTCAGCTGCCCCTTAAACCGACGCAGCAACCGCTCGTCGGGCACCGACAGCCAGCGCACCATCATGCCCGCTACTACGGCAGCCATCAGCCCCGCCTCGCTACGAATGCTCTGGGCTAGCCCGAACAGCCCCCACAGTCCTGCCAGCACAACGAGGTTGCGCAGATCTTCCCCTAAAAAACTGGCCTGCTTCAACAAAAGACCAATCAGGCCACCGCCGACGACACCAATCAGCGTGCCAATGCTCAACCGCAAAATCAAGCCGCTGACGACCGTAGTGGGGTCGGCATCTCCATTGAGAATAATATCGAGCACCACCACCGCCAGGATGGCCCCAATGGGATCAATCAGCACGCCTTCACCCTCTAACAGGGTTGCCACCTTGCGATCGACCGCCACCTGGCGCAGCAGAGGCCCAATTACGGTAGGGCCAGTCACCACGATCAGCGAAGCGTAAAGAAATGCCAGCGACCAGGGAAACTCCCCCAGCCAGTGGGCTGCCATACCGCCGCCAATCAGCGTGACAAAGATGCCAATAGTAACCAGGTTGCGCAGACTGTTCGACACCTGACCTAGTTCACTCAACTCTAGGCTTAATCCTCCCTCAAAGAGAATGAGCGCCACACTGAGGGCCACAATTACCTCTAGCCCAATGCCTAAGTCTTGGGGATGGAGTAACCCAAGGCCATCCGGACCCAAGCCAATACCAAAGAGCAGCAAAAAAATAATGCTGGGAACCCTGGCTATCTCCCCGATGACCTGCGCAGTAACTCCGGCCAGCACCGTGAGTACAATCTGTAGGGTGAGGGCAAAGGAAGTATCCATAGGCCTATAGGGTAACACCCGGACTGTGGCAACTTGAGGGAACAGCGCTAGAGGCACCGCCCTTTAGGGACGTAGCAGCAGGTAATACAGGCGCCCTGATGTGTTGATACGTCCAGCTAGCTCCCCAGCTTGGCTGCCCGATCCTACATACAAATCGACTCGTCCAGGACCTTGAATGGCGCCGCCTGTATCTTGGTCGAGTACTAAGCGGGTAGTGGGTTGGCTAACCCAGTCGCCCTGAGGTGTTTGTTGAGGTAACGACAGCTGAATAGCCGCGATCGCCCCTGGTGGCATCAGTGATTTATCGGTGGCGATCGAATAGCCAGCGGTCACCGGCACACTTAAGCTACCCGAAGGTGGCCCATCGCTGCCTTCACGAAAGAATATGAACCGTTCATTTTGAGGTAAATAGTGGTTCAGGTCTTCGGGATGAGCTTCGAAGTAGGCCAGCAGATTGGGCAGTGACAGATCATTTGGGTCGATTTTGCCGTCGTCGACCAGGGCACGGCCAATGCTGGTGTAGGGATATTCAGTACGACCCGCATAGCCCACCGACATCACCTGACCATCGGTGAGTTGCAGCTTGGCCGAACCCTGCACCTGTACTAGAAACGCCTCTAAGCGATTGGCCAACCACACCAGTTCTAAACCAGCGAGGGCACCTTGCCCACCTGCTAAGCCATCCATGCCCTCCAGCTCTAGGCGGGTTGGGTGAGGCTGAGGCCAAGTATCTAGGGTAGGAGGGCGACGGTAGAGGGGATAACGGTATTCAGCAGTAGGAACCGCGCTAGCTCGATACTGCGGCTCAAAGTAGCCCGTGTAGGCAACGGTGCCCCTGCCATCGACTCCAACCGATTCATAGACAACAAATTCCTGCCTTAGAGCGGTCTGAAAAGCCTGATTACTGGGACTGGTAGCGACTAACTGCCGCAGACGTTGCAGACTGCGCCACACGCGATCGCGCGTAATGCCCGGTACCGGATAAGCCTGATAATCTGCTGCCGCCTTCGGTGTAGCTAAGTAGGTAAGGCTATGGTTAACTGCCTGTATCAACGCTTGGCGGTCAGCAGGCAGAACAAGGTCTGCCCATAGACGGCTCTCCCCATCCCTCACCAATGGCGTCAGGGGCAGAGCTGCTGAGGGCTGAGCATCAGCGGGAAGATCTGAAACGAAGAGATCCTGAGCTTCACCCCTTTCAGCTGCCAGCGCGAACAGTCCGCTGCTTTGCCCAACCAGACAGGCTACTGTTGCCACACCTGCTGTTAGCAACCGAGTATTTATACTTACCCTAACCCAACCAACCATTAATACCGCTCAACGCTAGAGCTAAACACTGGCTCCACCCGAATCGCACTGACGCGGGACGGACGAATGACCATGTATTCGCCAGGATTGACCTTGGGTAGAGGCACTGTGATGAACTCATCGGAGGTGGCCTTGGGCATCAATTCGCCGCTGTACCACTTTTGAAAATCTTGAATGGAAGAGAAGCGTACCTCTTCATGGTGGCCGCCATCCAACAGCATGTGAATGATGTACTCACTGGGCGTTCTTGGCATAGGAAATTGCGATCCTTCAGTTCACCGCCCCTATTATGGGCTGTTTGGCCATAAAAACTACCATTCTCTCCAGGGGAATTTGTCCACCCTGCTAATGCAAAAGCTGCATGTTGCCTTGGATAAGCGCAATTTTAAGGAATTGGAGTAGTTTCGAGTAGGTCAGCCACCAGCCGCTGAGGCCGATGGTGGCCGGCCGGGATCAGACGATGGGCTAACACATGGGGGGCCAGTTGCTTAGCATCGTCAGGGATAGCATAGCTGCGCCCTTCTAGGTAAGCCAGAGCCTGAATCGCTTTGTAAAACGCCACCGAGCCCCGTGGGCTGACACCGAGGGTGATATCGCTGTGGGTGCGGGTGGCCCGTACGAGGTCGAGGATGTAGTGCTGCAACGACTCCTCAACCGTGACCCGGGCACATTCTGCCCGCAGAGCCATAACCTCATCTAGGGTGATGCAAGGTTGGATGTCGTGGGGAGAGACCCCACCCCCAAGGCGCTGGAGCATGCTCAGTTCTTCACCCTCGGTAGGGTAGCCGAGGCTAAAGGAAAGCGCAAACCGGTCCATCTGGGCTTCGGGAAGCGGGAATGTACCCTGGTATTCCACCGGATTTTGGGTTGCAATCACAAAAAACGGGGCGGGCACTGGACGGGACAAGCCGTCTAGGGTCACCTGGTGCTCTTCCATCACCTCTAGTAGCGCCGACTGGGTGCGCGGGGTGGCTCGGTTGATTTCGTCAGCTAGCAGAATGTTGGCAAACACTGGCCCCGGCAGGAACTGAAACTCGCCGCTGTTGGGATTCCAGATGTTGGTGCCGGTCACGTCAGTGGGCAAAAGGTCGGGAGTGCACTGAATGCGCTGAAATCGACCATCAATACAACGAGCCAGCGATTTAGCCAGCAGAGTCTTGCCAACCCCCGGCACATCCTCCAGCAGAGCATGCCCCCCTGAGAACAGCGCCACTAGCACTAGCCGAATGGAGTTTGATTTGCCAACGATGGTTTTGTCTAAATTTTGGACTAGCGTTTCAATCCGCTCGCGCATGCTGGTGACCCCTGCTATACCAAATCCGGCTGGCAACTGCGGTTTATCCATAGAAAAACCCTTGCCCCTAGACATGGCTTAATTGTGTTTAGGCCTATGATGCCCCGATCGCCCCCGAACTGCCTAGCGGCTGTCGCGCCAGTTCGCCTAGCGCCTGTTGGCAGTCATGCTGGATTTGGGTCTTGAGATCATCAAGGCTGCCAAATTTTTGCTCGGGCCGCAGAAAACTATGTAGATATACCTCCAAGGTTTTGTCGTAGAGGTTGCCCTCCCAATTGAGCAGGTGTATTTCAACGGTGAGTGCAGCGCCTTTTACCGTAGGGCGGGTGCCCAGGTTCATCACCGCCGGTACGAGGGGATAAGGGGTCTGAGTTGCTCCATGCACCCACACGCTGTAGACCCCCGTTTGAGGCAAAAACTTCTCGGCGGGCAGGTGCAGATTTGCGGTAGGAAACCCAATAGTCCGCCCCAGCTGCTGCCCCTTTACCACCCGACCAACCAAACTGTAGGGCCGCCCCAGCAGCGCCTTGACCGTATCAAGATCGGTTTTTTCTAAAGCCTGGCGAATGCGAGAGCTGCTAATGCGATCGGCACCCAAATCGACAACGGGAGCAATGTGCACCTGAACCCCATAGCGGGCAGCTAAAGCCTTCAGGTCGTCTACAGTGCCCTGACGTTTCTTACCGAAGCAAAAGTCTTTGCCCACGCTGATGTGCTGCACCCGCAAATGCTTAACTAGCAGCGTTCCCACAAAGTCTTCGGGCGACAGGTTAGCTAAGGATTGATCAAAGGGCAAGAGCACCAGTTGACCAATGCCCAATCGGCTGATCTGAGCAGCTTTTTCAGGTAAAGGCGTCAGCAACGAACGAGCCTGCCCCGAAAAGAACTCCTGCGGATGCGGGAAAAACGTCATCACGGTAGGAATAGGGGTAGCTGCCGGCTGAGAGGTTGGGGTTGGAAAGCTACTCTGAGCCCTCTGGCGCTGACTCAACCCTCGCAGCGGCACTTGAGTCAGCTGCGGGTTGACATGAGGCTCGCCCTGTCCCTGGGCCCCTAAGGGCACCACTGAGCGAATGACGGCCTGATGCCCCAAATGGACACCATCAAAGTTCCCCAGGGCGATCGCCGTTGGAGTAATAGCTGTTGTAAGCGAAGACGTGATCCACACGCTTTACATTTTTACACAGTCTGTTGGGCTCAACCGAGTTGAGAAGCAATTCAGCTCGGATCAGGTTCGAGGTGCATCGCTTCCAGGGCTGAGGGGTAATTCCCTAGGGCCTTCGTGCCAATGGCTTTCGACGGCAGAGTAGCGCGGGCGGCAGTCAGATCAAGCACCATGCCTTCTTTGGCCACCACAGCGCCAGGGAAGGCGGCCTTGGTTTTAGCGGCTATTTGATCCATAAAGTCGTCGTCGTGGGCGGGGTCGTGGTGGAAGATGACTAAGGTCTTGACCCCAGCCGCCTTGGCGACCTTCACGGCCTCCTGCCAAGTGGAGTGACCCCAACTTACTTTGCTCGATTTGGGATCGTTGTACTCGTCGTCGGTATAGGTAGCGTCGTAGATCATGACGTCGGCATTGCGAGCCAGCCACACAGCGTTGTCATCCAGACGATCTGGATAGTGCTCGGTATCGGTGATGTAGGCTGCCACCTGATTCTGCCAGGTCACTCGGTAGCCCACCGCTTCGCCGGGGTGATTGAGCAGGGCGTTTTCGATGGTGATGTCGCCCATATGCAGGGTTTCACCCACTTCGATGTCGCAAAATTTGAGATCGGCCCCCATCACCTGGAGCGGCACCGGAAAGTTGGGGTGCAGCATCTGGTCGTTGAGGCGCTGCTCAATAGTGGAGCCGTTGGGAGCGATCGCACCGTAGATATTAAACCGGTTGCCCCGCACAAAGGCCGGGACAAAGAAGGGAAAGCCTTGGATATGGTCCCAGTGGGAGTGGGTAAAGAACATGTTGGCCTCAACGGGCATTTCAGCCAGCAATGACAGGCCCAGCTCTCTCAGACCGGTACCCCCGTCAAAGATTAGGCGATGTCCCCCGACCAACATCTCGACACAGGAGGTGTTACCGCCGTAGCGCACCGTAGACGGCCCTGGGCAAGCAATGCTCCCACGTACGCCCCAAAACCGGACTAAAAACTGCTCAGTAAGCTCAGCCATGAATCTCTCGGGATGGGAAAGCATGGAACATTAGGCTAGAAATACAAGTACGCCTTGGGGTAGAGCACAACCATGATATTTCTTCAATAGTAATGAACTCTAATCAAAATGATCAGTGTGGAGCACCCACCCTACCTAGAAGGCGTCAGAGCTTGACTCGATGCCTTGGCCTTAGTCTGCCCCGAAGCGCCGTGAGATTTCGTTGTGAACTATATTTTACTCTACTTGCTCTGGCAGCAGAGGCCGCTCACCCTGGGCTAAATCTAACAGATCGCCTACGGCAGTCAGGTTATATTGCAGCGGCGTAACCGAGATATAGCGATCGCGAATCGCTTGCACATCGGTCGGAATACCCGTCATGGCCTGAGTCAATTCGGGAGGCCAGCCTTGGTTAGGTAAGGGATCCTCGATGTCTTCGACGGCTTCCCCCGCTAGCCAGTAGTAGGTTTTGCCCCGAGGATCGAGGCGTTTTTCAAACTGGTCGAAATAGCGGCGAATGCCCTGGCGAGTAATCTTGGCCCCTTTGATCTCCGCTGCCGTCACCGCCGGCACGTTGACGTTGAGCAGCATGGGGCGCTCTAGGGGGAAACGATCGCGATCGCTCAGCAGATCGCGAATAAAGTCGGCAGCGGGGACGAAGCTGCCCTGGGTAAAGCTGGTCAGACTGACTGCGATCGCCGGAATGCCTTCCATTACTCCTTCCATCGCCGCCGACACTGTGCCGGAATAGACCACGTCGGTGCCCAGGTTAGCGCCGTGGTTAATGCCCGAGACCACGACCTCTGGAGGCGTTGCCATCAGTGCCCCCAAGGCCAGCTTGACGCAGTCAGCGGGGGTGCCAGAGCAACTCCAAGCTTCAATGTCATCCTTGAATACCGACTCGATCATCTCGGCGCGAATTGGCTTGTGCATCGTGAGCCCATGGCCGGTAGCGGAACGCTCGCGATCGGGGCACACCACGGTAACCCGGTGACCCGCCGCCGCTAGGGTAGAGGCTAAGGTGCGCATCCCTAGGGCAAAAATACCGTCGTCGTTGCTGATGAGAATGTTCATGACTGTTCCCCCGCCACACTAAAATAATCAAAGCCCAAAGCTAGCCTAGAGCGCCAAGGTATTGCCCAGAGCTGGTCGGGCTAGCCTCCCTATATTGTTGTTGCACCATACACGCAGAATGACCGCCGCACCCACCTCGCTCGAAACCGACCTAATGGCCATGAAGGAGGCGGCTAGGAGCGCGATCGCCGCCGCCGCCACCCTAGATGAACTAGAGCAGCTGCGCATTGGCTACCTGGGCAAAAAGGGCCAACTCTCTAAAGTGCTGGGGGGCATGGGCAAACTCTCCGCCGAAGAGCGTCCCCGCATTGGTGCGTTGGCCAACGAAGTCAAAGAACTCATTCAAACCCAGCTCGATCAGGGCAAAAGTGCCTTAGAAGCCGCTCGCATTGAGGCTCAGCTGGCCACCGAAACCTTAGATGTCACTATGCCTGGCATCTTTCAGCCCCAGGGCCGCATTCACCCCATCAACAGCATCATCGATCGCATCGTCGATATTTTTGTGGGTTTGGGCTATACCGTCGCCGATGGCCCCGAAATTGAGACTGACTACTATAACTTTGAAGCCCTTAACTTTCTGCCTGACCACCCGGCCCGCGATATGCAGGACACGCTGTACCTGCCCAACGGCCATCTGATGCGCACCCACACATCCAACACCCAAATTCGCTACATGCAGGCCAATGAGCCGCCCCTGCGGGCCGTTGCCATTGGGCGCTGCTATCGCCGCGACACGGTAGATGCCACCCACGCCGCCGTGTTTCACCAGATCGAGTTCTTTGCAGTGGATACAGACATTACCTTCACTGACCTGCGAGGCACCATCAAGGTGTTTCTAGAGGCGCTCTACGGCGAGATTCCCGTACGGTTTCGGCCCAGCTTTTTCCCGTTCACTGAGCCCTCTGCCGAGGTAGATGTAGAGTGGCAGGGCAAGTGGCTAGAGGTGCTAGGCTGCGGCATGATTGATCCCAACGTGCTGAAATCCGTCGGTTATGACCCTGAGGTTTACAGCGGCTTCGCGGCAGGGCTAGGGGTAGAGCGCCTAGCCATGGTTCAGCACCAAATCGACGACATTCGCCGCCTCTACACCAGCGACCTGCGGTTTTTGCGACAGTTCTAAATACCTGCTAACCCTGGCCTGTTTAGGGGCAAGCTAGGGTTAGCCGAACCAAGCTCTTAAGGGCTGATATGCCCCAGCTCAAAGATCCGATTGCTTAGCGGTTCACCTATTCCAACGCGGCAAGTCGCCGAGCTAAATCTTAGCGTTGCTGTTGCAGCTTCATTGGACCTTTCTAGCTATCGTTTCGCAGAAAGTTCTCTCTAAACAGAACTCTGCCAGGCCTCTGTATACAATGGACTGTATACAGAGGCGTCGCGGTTATATGATGGTCTGTAACGTTTTCTGGAGTCAAACGTTTCATCTCTTCACTGAACTCCTTTTGACTGAATACCTATGACTCGTTTACAAACCCTTAGCATCAACGGCAAACGACTCAATCAAAGCATTGACGATCTAGCCCAAATTGGGCAGCTCAGCAACGGCGGCATTTGTCGGCTGGCCTTTAGCTCAGAAGATATTCAAGGCCGCGAGCTGGTACGACGATGGATGGTAGAAGCAGGTTTAAGTACCTGTATTGACACCGCTGGTAACCTGATTGGTCGCCGCAATGGTCGCACCAACGCCCCAGCGATCGCCACTGGCTCCCATATCGACACAGTGCCCTGTGGCGGCAAATTTGACGGCAACCTGGGTGTACTAGCGGGTATTGAAGTAGCCCGCGCCCTTCAAGAAAACAACATCACCCTCGATCACCCCTTTGAGGTGATTGTGTTTGCCGACGAAGAAGACACTATGGTTGGCGGGCGTGCCATGGCCGGCACCGCCTCGCTCGAGGCTGCCGACTACCACCGCAAAGATGGTCGCCCCATTGATGAGTGCGTCAACGCCGCCGGAGGAAATTGGGATCAGCTTTCTCTCTCTCAGCGCACTCGTGATGATATCTGTGCCTTTGTCGAACTTCATGTTGAGCAGGGAGGAGTGTTAGAAACAGCTCACAAACAAATTGGCGTGGTGCAGGGCATAGTGGGTATGCAGCGCTACCAAATCCACATCACTGGGCGGCCCAACCACGCTGGTACCACCCCCATGGATCAGCGTCAGGATGCTCTAGTAGCAGCAGCTCAGGTAGTTCTGGTAGTAAACCGTTTGGGCAAGCGCCCTCCCGCCCAGCAGGTGGCCACGGTGGGTGCTCTGCAAGTGTGGCCCAACGCTGACAACATTGTGCCGGGGCAAGTACAGTGCAGTATCGACGTGCGCGACCTGAATCAGTACGTCATCAACGATCTGATTGACGATCTGAAAGAAGAATTGCGGTTGATTGCTCAAAACACTGGCACTCAAATCGAGATTGTGCCCCAGCTCAATGTAGCCCCCAGTCCAGCGGCTGACCATATTCAAGCCGTTATTGCTAAGGCGAGCAGCAACTTGGGGTTGAGCCACATGCCGCTGCCTAGCCGGGCTGGACACGATGCCCTTGAAATGGGTCGCTTTACCGACATGGGCATGATTTTTGTGCCAAGTGCAGGCGGATTCAGCCACTCTGAGGTGGAGTACACCGCCCCCGAAGAGTGCATCAACGGAGCCAACGTGCTACTAGAAACGGTGCTGCGGTTGGATCGCCACTATCGCTAAGTCCTAAGAGACGCTGGTGAAGCTAACCTTTAAGACTAGAGGTCTGTCTAATCCGCAAAAGTTATTGGTGCCTGTCCTTTTAATTTCAGGCTTTTTGATTGGACTGCGATCGCTCATCATAACCCCGCTCCCTATGGCCCAGAGGCGCACCCTCTCCCAGGAAACACCAAGGTGTTGACGCTATAGTTGAGGTAGTTCTTCTACACAAACTGCAATAATTCCTATGGTTTTCTTTGGTTTAGGCAAAGGCAAAAAGTCAGAGATGCCCGCTCCTAACGAGGCGCTGCCAGGTCGAGCTACAGCTATGCCCGTACCCGAAAAGCACTATGTCAACGGCAACCGCCTGACTCCTCCTTTTCCGGCTGGCATGGAGCTAGCTCTCTTTGGCATGGGTTGCTTTTGGGGTGCCGAGCGCAAGTTTTGGCAGCTAGAGGGGGTCTACTCTACCTCAGTTGGCTATGCCGCTGGCTACACCCCCAACCCCACCTATCAGGAGGTGTGCTCTGGGTTAACTGGCCACAACGAGGTGGTGCAGGTTGTATTTGACCCAAAGGTAGTCAGCTATGAGCAAGTTCTTAAAACCTTTTGGGAAAGTCACAACCCCACCCAGGGCATGCGCCAGGGTAACGACGCAGGCACTCAGTACCGCTCAGGCATCTATGTGTACTCCGAGGCCCAGCGCCAGCTAGCGGAAGCTTCTAAACAGGCGTATCAGGTCGCGCTCGAGGCTGCTGGCTATGGCCCCATTACTACTGAGATTTTGGAAGCTCCAGAGTATTACTACGCCGAGGACTACCACCAGCAGTATCTGGCTAAAAATCCGGGTGGCTATTGTGGCTTGGGAGGCACCAGTGTAGCTTGCCCAGTGGGCGTAGCAGTAGAGCACTAGCACTATATCAAGCAGCTCATTCTTGAACTGAATTACCCCTGGTCATGTATGGCTGAGAAAACATGCTAATGCCTACATGATCAGGATTTTTTTCGGGCAAACTATATCTAGGCAATCCCTAGTTTTAATATTAGAGTTTAGGGGTTTGGTTTGAGCATCATAGCAATACCTAAACTTTCTCGAAAAATTACTAAGGCCATACTTAACTAAAACCTTATGTGAATTACTATCAACTATTTAGAATTTACTACTGCTAAAAACTCGTTTCCATAACAAAAGACCCTCGATTCTGACAATTAGACTCAAGGAAATAGACGCAAGGCAAGACAGCCCTAAAAATGCTATGCGAAAGCGAAGCATTGCTTAGAAAAGCGATACTAGATTCTTTCAAATACGCTTCTACTCAAGCAAACAGAGTTTTTTATTTTCCTCCCTCTACTGTAAATACCTTCAGAAGTATTGATTTCATTCCTTCGTGCAGCGAATTCAAGCTTTGGCTTTCACCATCGGCCTCGATGAAGCCTTGGTAAATTTCCTAATATGGACCTCGGCATTTCATGCATAAGCCTGTATTTTTAATGTGAGCTTCAGTCGTTAATTCTCCTGTTAGGTATGCATCAAATTGGCGTTGTGACGATTGGCCGCAATGAAGGTGAGCGCCTAGTTCGCTGTCTCAGGTCTCTACAGGACAACGTGCCGTCGGGCAGTCCCATTGTCTATGTAGACTCAGGCTCTACCGATGGCAGCGTTGCTAAAGCCCGCGAAATGGGTATTCATGTTGTCGAGCTCGATATGTCTGTGCCGTTCACCATGGCACGGGGGCGCAACACAGGTTTTCAATACTTAGTCGAGCACTTTTCCCAGCTTACCTACGTACAGTTTATCGACGGCGATTGCGAGCTCCTGCCCAACTGGATAGAGGCAGCTGTGGGGGCCCTAGAGAGCAACACTACCCTCGCCATTGTCTGTGGGCGACGACGCGAGCGCTTTCCTGACGCCTCTCCCTACAACCGCTTGGCTGACATAGAGTGGAACACACCCGTGGGTGAGACCCGAGCCTGTGGCGGCGACATGCTGGCTCGCGTAGAGGCCATTAAAGCGGTGGGCGGCTACAACCCTACAATGATCTGCGGGGAAGAGCCGGAGATGTGTATTCGTCTCAGGCGGAAAGGCTGGAGAATAGAGCGTATTGACGCCGATATGACCCTACACGATGCAGCTATGACTCGTTTTGGTCAGTGGTGGAAGCGATCGATTCGTGGGGGCTGGGCCGTTGCAGAAGGAAAAGCCATGTACGGTCAACCACCTGAGTCATACATGGTCAAGGAAGACAAAAGCGGCTGGCTGTGGGGGGCAACAGTTCCGGCTCTGGCCGTTGGCCTAGCCTGGCCTACGCACGGGCTAAGTCTCTTGCT
This sequence comes from Leptolyngbya subtilissima AS-A7, assembly GCF_039962255.1. NCBI lineage: Bacteria > Bacillati > Cyanobacteriota > Cyanophyceae > Leptolyngbyales > Leptolyngbyaceae > Leptolyngbya > Leptolyngbya subtilissima. The sequence continues at coordinate 178,486 of NZ_JAMPKY010000012.1, forward strand.
GCTGCTAGGCTACCCGGTCTTGGGATGGAAGATTTACAAATATCGCCACAGTCAAGGCGACGAGGCTAGAAACGCTCGGTTGTATGCATTTTTTTGTACGGTCTCAAAACTCCCTCAGGTGCTTGGGCAAAGCCGATATTGGCTCAACCGCTGGCGCAAAAAGCCGGCTACGCTGATTGAGTATAAGCCTGTTCCAATGACAGGCTCAGGGTCTTAAAAAGAACCCTAAAATCGTTGCTTCCCTAATTTTTCTTTTATTTTTATCATTAGTAATGGCGAGAAGCCCCATGCGTATTGCCTACTTTACCGGTACCTATCCTAGAGCCACAGACACGTTTATTCAGCGTGAGGTTGTAGGGCTTAGAGACTTGGGATTAGAAGTCTTCACCTTTGCGGTACGCCGCCCCGGAGATGAGAATATTGTAGGCCCTGAGCAAGCTGCGGAGCGATCGCAAACCCGTTACCTACTACCGTTCAACCTAGGTCTGCTGATCAAGGCCCATCTAACATTGCTGCTGGCTAATCCGAGCCGCTACTTCAGCAGCGTCAAGCTGGCTTGGGCCACGAGCCAGCCTGGGCTAAAGGGCTTTCTCTACCAGGTAATTTACTTTTTAGAGGCAGGCATCCTAGCTCACCTGATTACGACCCAAAATATTACCCATCTGCATAATCACATTGCTAGCTCTAGCTGCACGGTAGCGATGTTGGCCGCCGAATTGGGTGGGTTTACCTTTAGCTTTACTATGCATGGCCCCCACATCTTTTTCGAGCCCTACCGATGGCGGGTGGATGAAAAGATTAAGCACGCTAAATTCGTGGCCTGTATTAGTCACTTCTGCCGTAGCCAAGGCATGATTTTTTCACGCCCTGATCAGTGGGACAAGCTGAAAATTGTGCACTGCGGGGTTGACCCCAGTTTGTTTGAAACGGTGACTCATCAAGGGATAGGCAAACGTCTGCTCTATGTGGGTAGATTAGCGGCTGAAAAAGGTTTGCCGGTTTTGCTAGAAGGGTTGACAGAGCTGATCAGCATTGAACCTGACGTGATTTTAACTGTCGTTGGTGACGGTGCCGATCGCCTGCTATTGGAGCAGCAGGTGAGCGACTTAGGGTTACAGAACCACGTGCGCTTCTTAGGTTATCAATCTCAGTCGGCGGTAAGAGAGCATCTCAAGAACACTGACATATTTGTGCTGCCCAGCTTTGCTGAGGGCATCCCCGTTGTGTTGATGGAAGCGATGGCGGCGGGCGTTGCGGTTGTTGCTACCCAGGTTGCTGGAGTGAGTGAACTAGTGCATTTAGGGGTAAATGGCTACGTGGTACCGCCGGGCGATCGTCAAGCTCTGGCAGAATGCATTAGTTTTCTGATGAAGGATGCCGACACCCGAAATCGTCTAGGCGCTGCAGCTAGAACTAAGGTCGAGCAGGAGTTTAACGCTTTGACAGAAGTTGAGAAACTCTACAAACTCTTTGCTGGAGAAGCTTACCAGCCAGTAGCGTCGGTTGATGCGGACACCAGCGTTGTTATCTAAAGTTAGCTTGGGTCAGCTGCCCCGTTGTCTGCTGCAGTTAAGACCGGGGTTGTTTGCCACTGAAGGGCATCGCTAGTCTGGTTGGGAACCGGCTCTAGCAGCAGCCACTGGTCTTTGGTCGCGCCCCGCTGCAGATAGACTTCAAAATCTCGGGTCTGGCTGCGTTGGGCACTGGTTAAGTTGCCCCCTCTGAGATGATAGGTACCAGCTACTTCTACTGTGGGCTGCCCAGCAATCTCAGACCAGTGGTGATCGGTAATGCGGATGCGACCCACCTCAGCACGGTCGGTGGGAGCGGAGGAAAACTGCCGGTAAAGAACGGTTTGGGTTTGAGAAAGCTTTTGGGCGATCGCTCCTTCAACCACAGCCCTAGGCGGTTTGGGGTTAACTAGCCCGCACCCCAGCAGCGACAGGCAAAGCACACTAATTAGAACCCATCGGATTGGCCGCATCGATGCCATTGTCTCCATCGAGCATCTCTCCTTTAAAGCCGCTACCTTCAGGCTACTGCCTTACGTCCCCAGAAGAAATGGGTGGGGATGAAAGGCTAGGGGTTGGGACGCAGCGCCCAAGCCAAAAACCGCTCGGTGTAATACAGAGCAATTTGGTTGCTGGGGCCGCGAAACACGGCATCAAAGGAATGTTCGGCCCAAGGTAGGGCAATCCACGCCGTCACGTTACCGCTGGCTTGCAGTTTTTCGTACAGCTGCCGACCATAGCTAGGTTTCACCACATGGTCGCGCTGACCGTAGATTAATAGCGTTGGCGGTAGCCCCGGCTTGACGGAGAATATCGGTGAGGCCTGCTGGTAAAGCGCGGGGAACTGCTTTGGGGAGCCACCCAAAAAAGTTTCTAAGACGGCGCGGGTATCAATGGGGTCGGGCACTGGTGGGTCGTAGTAGCCATCCGATAGATTGACTGGACCGTAGTAGTTAACCACCGCTTGAACGGGAAGTCCGTCAGGTGCAAAGGCGGCTAGCATGGCCAGATGGGCTCCAGCAGACCATCCCACCAGGGCAATGCGGTTGAGGTCAATGCCATAGTCTGGGGCGCGATCGCCCACCCATTCCAGAGCTGTTTGCACATCCTCAAGCTGGGTTGGGAAGCGGTACTCAGGTGCGTGGCGATAGTCGATGGCCACGACCGTATAGCCCTGGGCCGCCATATAGGCGCTAAACCGGGTCGTTGCAGCGGGTTCTCCACGTTGCCAAGCGCCGCCGTAGATGGTGACGATGGCAGGGTGCAGATCCGGCTGAGTGGGAGATTGGGGCGACTGGTAAATGTCCAATGCCAAAGTGGCGCCGTCCGGGGTTAAGACGGTCTGGCGCTGTGACTCGATGGCAGGCTCTGGCAGCCCCTGAATTAAATCCCTCAGGATGAAGGGGCGCGATCGCAGCAAGGGCCGTACCTGAGCCGGAATTTGGCTGCTGTAGTTTGCTCCTAATGCCTTTTGCATTTGGGCTTCTGCCTGCTGCACCGTGGCAGGCAGTTGCAGCAGCGGCAGGCTACTTAGCACCAGGCCGGTAGCACTGAATCCTAAGGTTAGGAACCGCACAGAATTGCGCGATCGCCCCCGATCGCCTACTTTCGCCCTCCGCAGCACCAAAGCCAGCGCCAGCAATATCCCCTGACCCAGCAACAGAAATGGGCTGACCTCTGGAGCCCCCACGCCTAAGGGCAACAGGGAGAAGGTTGGTGCGGGAACGACAATCCAGAGGCTTAGAAACAGGGCGATCGCGGCTAGAGCTGCGATCGCCCAATCGACCAGTTGCCAAACTACCATGCAGGGGCTAGCCGTCCACTATGTTGCTTTGCCCCTAGATTCTAGGCCGCCCAACCAAAAGCCGATTCAGCAGCGCCAGAATCAGGGTAAAAATAGTGGCTCCGATGATCGACCAAATGATTGGGAACGACTGCCCACCAATTTGCAGAGCAAACAGCTCCGGCAAGCCCAGATTGCGAGCGATCAACACGCCCAAGTACGACCCGATAAAACCCACCACAATCGAAGTTAGGCAGCCCCCGGCTGTATAGCCGGCCAGCGATTGGCCAATGCCGCCGCAGATGGCCGCCACAACCAATAAGACCAGTAGCTCAATGAGTCCCATCAGCCACCTCCAGCCTCAACAATCAGCAGCATAGTTGTGAGCTAGCCAAGCAGCACCTAGCACAAGACATAGCTTCTGAAAAATCTCACAGCAGAGCCGCTAATGACGTAGCTGCTTAACCTAATTACTGCTTCAACGTTCGAGGATCTAGGGCATCGCGGAGACCATCGCCTAACAGGTTGAATGCCAAAGACGTTACCACAATCAGAATGGCTGGAGGCCACACCAGCCAGGGCTGGAGAACGAGAATGGATGCATTGGTAGCCAGGGTAAGCATATTGCCCCAGGAGGCGTCGGGCTGCTGAATACCTAAGCCAATAAAGCTCAGCACCGCCTCTGCCAAAATAAAGCCGGGAATCGCCAAGGTGGCGGCAATAATGCCGTAGGTAGCGGTTTGGGGCAGAATGTGGCGAGTGATGATGTAGAGCGATCGCCCACCCATGACCCGGCTAGCCTGCACAAACTCCTGCTCTTTGATCGACAGCACCTGGCCGCGAATTACCCGTGCTAGCCCAGCCCAGCCCACCAGCGACGTAATTAGCACAATCAGCAAGAAGCGCTGGGTGCTGGAGATGCCCGCCGGCAGCACCGCCGCTAGGGCCACTAGCAGATAGATGCTGGGGATGGTCATCAACACCTCCACCAGGCGCATCAGCACGGCATCGACCGCGCCGCCAAAATACCCGGCCATGCCACCCACCAGCATGCCCAACGGGAAGGAGATGGCGATACCGATTAGCCCTACGCTGAGGCTAACCCGGCTGCCGTGGATCAGCCGACTGAATTGGTCACGGGCCTGCTCATCGGTGCCCAGCAGATTAATGCGGGCGGGGCCAGCGGTGTCAAACAAGGTCAGTCGTCCCTTATCATTGCGGTGAAAAATCCGCAGGGCAGAGGGCTGGGTGCGATCGACGACAATCTTGCGTTCCCCTGTGTTGATGTCTACTGGCCCTTGGGTGGTGGGGTAAACATGGGGAAAGAACCGCCCCGTTTCCCCGTCGCGCCAGTACACCTGGGTGGGTGGCAGCAGTGACCCATTGAGCTGAGACTCGTAGGGACTGTAGGGGGCAAAAAAGTCGGCCCCCAACGCCACGGCATATAGGGCGATCAGTAGGATCGCCCCGAGCTGGGCCAGACGATTCGTTCTAAGCTTGCGCCACCAGGTCATAGACGGTTATCAGGTGTGGATTACGGTTTGCTCGTTCTCCACCATAAACACATTTGAATAGAGGTTAGCAATTATTTGCTTACCTTCTTGGGTGAGCGACAGATAACGCAGCCCATCCTGGATATAGGGATGCACCACATTCCAGTAAAACTTAGGGTAGTTAGCCCGTAGATCGCCGGGATGATCGTAGCTCAGGTACTTGTTCTGACCCGTTTCCTCAAACTCGTAGTACAGCGCCCCAATTTTCTTTAGATAGCGGGGGTCGCTGAGCTGGCCGATTAGGTCGGCCGCCCGCACCAGACCAGGAAAGTGTTGGGTATCTTGGTGATCTTCTTCTTTGGGTACCGGAAAGCGGGTCAGCTCAATATTGCGCTTGATGGCGTCGGCCTCAATCACTGGGTTACCGCCAAAGCGTTCTTCAATGAATCGCTTGCCCCGATCGACGTGGTAGGGGGTAAGGGAGGCATCGGAGGCACCGGGCTGGAGCATGACCATTTCGTCACCCTGACCTGTGGCGTAGAGGTGGTTGCGGTCTTGGTCACTGCGGCAAACTCCTTTTACGTAGCCAATGTCATGGCAGACGAGGGAAATGATGAAGTGCATCCAGTCTTTGCAGGTGACGCCGCCTTCGCGAATGTGCTTGCCCCGCAAAATCTCTTGTCCCACTAGGGCAACTAAAACGGTGTGCTCAACGTTGTGGTAAAGCGCGTCGCTGTTGGCGATGTTTTCGAGCGCCATGCTGCCCGCCCAGGCAATGATGTCTTCATAGTCGGGGTTTTGGCCGCCGTAGGTGCGGTGGTAGCCCACCCGCAGCTTGTCGACAAAGTCACTGATAAGGATTTCGGTGGCGTTAAACATTCCCAAGACCTGCCTTGTTAAGAGTCGAGCCGTTGGCGTGAGAGAGCAGTGACGACGGGGTGAACAAAGCTCACGCAGTATATATCTATGCTATTAGACCAAACCTTCCCTATTCAGGTGTGTGATTCAAATCAGTAAAAATCATGAGCTTGGCCCCTGGAAACTGGTTGAGGAAGTAATTCCCTAGATATATCAAGCGATCCCAAGGCTACGAGGCATTAAGCCATCACGGAGAAATCAATATTTCGTAACCTATCTAGCCGCTAGCCAAAGGGCGCGACTGCGCAGAATCTCTATTCTTCTGCCCCTCTGGCGACCACAGCTGGTTCATCGATGAGCAGGGTTGATCACACCTCATTACTAATGACCTCGATTGCGACCCTCACCGGGTTGGTGCAGGTCGCCCTGAAACTAGGAGCTGCGAGAGAAACCCGCAGCTCCACGACGCTCGCAGCGCTAGGAGCTTTACCACCTCTAACCCTGGTGATGCCGGGGTTGTTTACCTACATTGCCTGGATGAATAGAGCGATCGCAAAGTTCTTGAGCCGTTTTAGCAGTTCCCCTTTAGCTCCAGCCCGCCTGCTGGATCAAAAACTTCGACAAAGGAATATACCTTGAGCAAATAATCGTATAATGAAATTTCGCTAGCAACACTGCTTGCTCAGTGGCATCCTTGCGGGTGTAGTTCAGTGGTAGAACGTCAGCTTCCCAAGCTGAATGTCGTCGGTTCGAGTCCGATCACCCGCTTTCTGCTATCGGTTTAAAGGACCTCTATTCATTCGGGAACTGTGTGGGTAAGGGCACAATTCGAAAAGATTTTGGGATGAATTAACTCGGCTTTGAGACTGCAAAAAACTTTTCCGCCAAGGTATTATCCTAACAACTGTCTCGATGGTCATACTCCCCATTATTGTAGCCTGCTATAAGTGTAACCTGGTACTCTCCACTGGCCTATTGAGGGCCTCAGTCAGAATAAAACAGCAACCCGGATAGAGCGAATTAGCGTTGCCCTAATGCCACCTCTAAAGTAGTCAGCACCAACTCAATGCGCATGTGCTCTGTCATCGACCATCCCACCGCCCGTTTAGAGAACAGGTCAAGAATGACCGCCAGCTACAGCCAATCGTCTAGAGGTAGGTTGTGTCAGCTGCTCACGCCTCGTTTAGTTCAAGGGCTTTTAGATCTTCTGAACATTCGCCTTCGCTGTCGACTCTTTGGGAATGTTCACTTCTTTGGAGTAAGGTCATAGCCTCTTAGGGGGAACGGAGATGGTTCTGGTTGAATGGGTCGGCTCGGTTGTTTTTTGACCATCGGAAAACCGATAAGGGCCATCAAAGTTGCCGACAAATACCGTATGGGAAACCAAACTACCATTTCCCCACATGTGGAGCTGATAGGCCGGGGGTTCCATGACAAACTGGCTGACTGCATCGGGCTGTAGATCTAGGAAACCCTGATGAACCAGACTGGGCTGGGTGCTAGCGATAGTGCCAGCCCAGCGACAATACATCACCCGATGCAGGTGGCCACAGCTAACCCGCTCAACCTGGCTGTGTTGGGCAATCAAGGCGGCTAAAGCATCGCGGCCTTCTAACCTACGTCGATCCATCCAGGGAATGCCGGTTATAAACGGGGGGTGATGCATGAAGAGCAAGGTGGGGGTCTTAGGGGCTCTTATCAGTTGGGTCTCTAGCCACGCTAGCCGCTGAGCATCCAGTTTGCCCGACTTTTCCCCAGGCAGGGTGTTGTCTAGCATAATCAGGCGGATTGGATAATCGTCTACGACATAGCTCAGATGATCCATAGAGCTAGACAGATAGCGATGATCAGCAAATGCCTGCTGCAGGTTTGCCCCCTGATCATGGTTTCCAGGCATTAGATAAATTGGAGCGCGTAGGTTTGCCAGCAGCTCTCTCAACTGTTGATAGTCGGCCACAGTGCCCTGCTGGACTAAATCGCCTGTAGCAACGACCAAATCAGGCTGGGGGTTCAGCTGGTTGAGATGGGCGATCGCAGCCTGCACCAGTGAGTTAGTATCCACAACGCCGTAGGCCAGTGCGCCTGCCGACTGCACATGCAAATCGCTAATTTGAGCAATCAGTGTCATGGCGCATCCGCCGGTTGGCAGGCTTGCTGTAGGCAAGGTAGAAAATGCTCTAAGTCTGGGGTGTCTTGGTTAGGCACTTTCGCCAAATCATCCCAGCGGCGCAGTTGTACGGCCTGTTCTGCGTAGGGCTGCTGAATAAAGGCAGTGGCGGCAGCTGGGGAAAAAACACCACCCTGAAGCTCTAGACTACGTTTGGAAGTCACCGATAAAGAGTCCCAGTAAGCTTCATCTACGGCACAGAGGTAGCGTTTGGCGGCGACATGGAGCTGAATTGGCAGGGTTACCGCCGCTGGGAACAGCTGTTCTAAAACGGGGATCGCTCGCTGTTCATGGCGATCGTCAAGGCCGCGCAGTGCCGGATCATCCCCCAAGTGATGGATCAGGTGCCCTAGATCGTGGAACAGGCAGGCTGCAATCATCTCAGGAGATTGCTCAGCTTGTTCAGCCAAGGTGGCACACTGGAGGGCGTGTTCGAACTGGCTGACAGCTTCGCCACCGTATTGGGCTTGACCCCGTTGGCGATAGAGATCGAGCAGAGTCGCGAGATTATGGGGCATAGGATTGAAAAATTAGAGGGATTGTTTAACCGGCAGACCATTGATGTAGACAGCCCGAATGGCGCTGGGTAAAGTGCGATCGGGAGTCAGCAAGAGAAAATCGGCATCGTAGCCAGGGGCAATTTTGCCTTTTTGGTCGCCAATTTTGGCGGCTTTAGCCGGATATTCGGAAACGCACTTCCATGCCTGCTCAAAGGGCATCAGTTCTTTTTCAGCCAGTAGAAAAGGGGCATGGAATAGAGAGGGATAGTGGTAGTCAGAACAGAGGCAGTCTAAAACTTGAGATTGGGCCGCTGCGGCAACACTCATATAGCCGACATGGGAACCACCCCGCACCAGATTGGGGGCTCCCATCAAGACAGCGGCTCCGTAGGCACGGGATGCCTCTGCCAGCGGGATAGAGGCCGGGAATTCTGCGATCGCAACTCCCCGCTCTCGGCTTTTAGCCACATCGGCTGCCGTTTCATCGTCGTGGGAGGCTACCGGAATGCCCAAATCATGACAGCGCTGCACCAAGTCTTCAAACTGAGCTAGGCCTTCCTCTTGGCGGGGATAGGCAGCCTGAACTAGGGCCAGAATGTCGGCTTCGGAAAGCTTTAGCCGTTGACGTAGCCCCTGCGTATATCGCCGTATAGTTTCATCATCGGTCGTAGGCGGGAGGTGGTTATTGAGGGAAAGCAGCGTGACTTTGCGAGTTTCTAGCCAGCCGCACAGTTCGTCATAATCAGCGGTATTGGCTTGCTCGTGGCGAATGTGAATGCGACTATCGACCCGCAGGCCATGATCAGGTGCCGAAATTTGGTTAATCAGCTGCCGCGCCATCTCCCGGCTGCGAAGCCCCGGCTCAAAGGAGTCGGTGATGGAGTAGAAAAATGTAGTAATCCCGGCTCCCAGCAAAGCCAGCTCGTTCTCCACCAGGGCCATATCCAACGGTAAATTGACCCCAGGCCGAGGGCAAATCATGCGCTCAAACGCATCGCCGTGGATATCAACAATGCCAGGCAGGAGGTGCAGGCCGGTGACATCGATCGCAACATAGCCACTGGGTTTGGCCGTTTGATCGACGGCGACAAATTTTCCATCTTCAATCAGCACCGTTGCCGAGTCTAGCCATCCGGTTGGCGTCAGCACCGTTGCGCCCTGTAGAGCCAGTTTGGGTGTCGAGAGAGGATGTTTCATGGCAGAAGGGCGGGAGGGAAGAGTAATGGGATGTTGCTAGGCGATGCGCTGGCCCTGGCGGCGGACGGAGGTAAAGCGGGGCACAACGCCGTCGTGGTGAACGGTGACAAAGTCAGCGCGTTTGCCAACTTCGAGGCTGCCGCGATCGCCATCCAGACCAATGGCTTTGGCGGGGTTTGAAGTAAATAGCTGCATAGCTTTGTATAACGGCTGCTGCTGGGCGATCAAGAACATCGCCTGCAGCAAACTCTGGGGCACATAGTCCGATGAGATGATATCGACTAAGTCTCGCTCGATCAGCTCTATGGCGGAAACGTTGCCAGAGTGAGACTGGCCCAGGATCAGATTTGGCGCGCCCATCAACACCTGGAGGCCGTGGAGATGAGCTTCTTTAGCGGCATCGAGGGTGGTGGGGAACTCGGCAATTTCGGCTCCGTCCTGCAAAGCTTCCTGCACATGCTCAGGGGTGGCATCGTCATGGCTGGCGAGGCAAATCTGATGCTTCTGGGTGAGGTCTACGAGCTTGCGGCGGTTCTCATCGGCATGGCGCTGCTGAGCTTCTATGCGGGCTTGAATGAAATCTTCTATTTCATCAGAACCCACGCCATGTTTGCCCTGGTAATACTCTTTGTACTTCTCGACCTGGGCAAACTGCCGCTGACCAGGGGTGTGATCCATCAGCGAGATGAGCGACAGTAGCGGATGATCGGCGTAGGTGGCGGCCACCTCATGCACGTGCTCGTAGCCCAGTTCACAGCGCAGGTGGAGGCGATGGTCTACCGCAAAGCGCCCGTCAATTTGGCCTTGGTGAATTGTATTGATCATCGGGCCAAACTGGGTCATGCGCATGGATGTCGGCGTGATGTCACCCACCGCGATCGCATCACAAACCGTGGTAATGCCAGCCGCCGCTAAATCTCGATCGTGGTATACCGCAGCAACATCCATCGGCCAACGCACCTTGGGTCGGGGCGACAGCCGCTGCTCAAAGTTATCCGTATGCAGTTCTACTAATCCGGGCAGCAAATAATCGCCGTAGCCGTTGTGTCCCTGGGAAACAACGCCGGGCTGCACCTCGGCAATGATTCCATCCCGCACGATTAGCGTACCGAGAACCTCTTCATCAGGCAGCTGCAAGCGGTAGTTGGTGAAAATAGCTTCGGTCATGGGGATACGCATTGGAGACATATAGACGTCTATACTCATACCGGACCAAGATTAACTGGGCGTTATCGCAGGCCTAAGGTCTCTAAAATTGGAGAACGCGATCGCAGACCCGCTCTCTGACTTCGTCATCGTGAAAAATGCCGACCATGGCACAGCCCTGGGCTTTACGGTCTTCAATTAGCTGCATAACGACCTCACGATTGGCAGCATCTAAAGCAGAAGTCGGCTCATCCAACAGCAAAATTGGGTAGTTGACGGAAAAGGCCCGAGCAATATTCACCCGCTGCTTTTCGCCGCCGGAAAACGTGGTAGGAGACAGCTGCCACAGTCGCTCTGACAAGTTCAGTTGAGTGAAGAGCAGCCGAATTTTGTCGTAGGCGATTTCGGGATCCATACCCAAATCCATCAGGGGTTCTGCGGCCACTTCTAGCGCCGGTACCCGGGGAATCACTCTGAGAAATTGGCTGACGTAGCCCACGGTGTGCTGCCGCACCTCTAGCAGCTGGTGGGGGGGGAGCTGGGGCAAATCAGCCCAGTCGCCCTGATGGTTCACCCAAATCGAGCCCTTATCGATGCGGTAGTTCGCGTACAGCGATCGCATCAACGTCGATTTGCCTGAGCCCGATGGCCCCTGGAGCGCCACACACTCACCAGCCTGCACCGTGAGGGAAACCCCCTCTAAAACCGGAATACAAGCTCCTCCTTGATGGTGCAGCACGAAGCTCTTGTAAAGCCCCTCAGCCCGGAGCATAGCCCCAGTGGGCGGCGAAACTGGCGCTGTGGAATGATTTGACAATAGCGATTGAGTCATAGTTCGAGGGTGTCAATAACAGCAGAACGGCAGGCGGCATGTTCCCTAGGGCATGAGGGTGGCACTCACCAACTGCTGCGTGTAGGGATGGTGGGGGTCATCGAGCACTTGGTCGGTCAGCCCGGTTTCGACCACCTGACCGTTTTGCATCACCATCAGCCGATGGGCTAAAAGCCTGACCACACCGATATCGTGGGTCACCAAGATGACGCTGAGATGGAGCGTGCGGACCAGCGATCGCATCAAATCCAGTAGTTTGGCTTGCACGGAAACGTCTAACCCGCCTGTTGGCTCATCCATCAGCACTAGCCTCGGCTGCGTCACCAGAATGCGGGCGAGCTGAAGTCGCTGCTGCATACCACCAGAAAAGGTACTTGGCAAGTCATCCATGCGGCTGTGGGGAATTTCTACCTGGCTCAGCCACTCGATGGCCTCGGAGCGAATATTGCCGTAGTGGCGTTCTCCCACATCGAGCAAACGCTCACCGATATTGGCTCCGGCAGTGACGGTCATGCGCAGCCCATCGCGGGGATTTTGCTGCACAAAACCCCATTCGGTTTTCATCAGCTTGCGGTGATGAACTTCCGGCAGAGTGCGCAGGTTAATGGGTTGACCGCTGCGATCGCAATAAACAATCTCCCCCGCATCTACTGAAATATGACCAGCAATGGCATTTAGTAACGTACTTTTTCCGGAGCCAGATTCGCCAATGATGCCTAGAACTTGGCCAGGGTAAAGATCAAAGGAAATGCGATCGCAGGCACAAATTGAATTGTAGGTTTTGCTGAGGTTATCGATAGTTAATAGTGGCTGCATGGGGCTGCGTTATTTTTCAACTTAGTGTGGGGGCCGACAAATGATTATTTTGCTGACGCTGATTGCAGTAGTCCGTATCAGAGCAAATCCACAGGCGACTGCCCTGGTCATCGGTGACCACCTCATCTAGATAGGTGTCCGTCGCGCCGCAAAATTCGCAGGGTTGATCCCAGGTTTCAACGGTGAAGGGGTGATCCTCAAAGTCAAGGCTTTTCACCTTGGTGTAGGGAGGAAGGGCATAGATCCGCTTTTCTCGTCCGGCACCAAATAGCTGTATAGCGGGATTCATGTGCAGCTTAGGGTTATCAAACCGGGGAATCGGGCTGGGCTTCATCAAGTAGCGATCGTTCACCATCACCGGATAGTCGTAGGCCATGGCAATGTGGCCAAAGCGGGTGATATCTTCGTACAGCCGCACATACATGGGGCCATATTCTTCCAGCGCGTGCATTTTATTGGCTTCGGTACGAGAGGGCTCAATAAAGTACAGCGGCTCTGGCATGGGCACCTGATAGACCATGATCTGCCCCTCCCGCAGAGGTGTTTCAGGAATCCGGTGGCGAGTTTGAATCAGCGTGGCTTCCTCGGTTCGTTCGGTGGTGTTAATGCCGCAGACCTTACGAAAGAACCGACGAATATTGACGGCGTTGGTAGTATCGTCAGCGCCCTGATCAATCACCTTCAGGGTGTCGGTCTGGCCAATTACTGAGGCAGTTACCTGAATCCCCCCAGTTCCCCAGCCGTAGGACATGGGCATTTCACGGGAGCTAAAGGGAATCTGATGCCCCGGAATAGCCACCGCCTTGAGGGCGGCGCGACGGATGGAGCGCTTGGTCTGTTCGTCTAGGTAGGCGAAGTTAAAGCCAGGTTCGGGCAGATTTGCGGGGCTAGGCAACTGGGGCGAAAGGGGCATGGGTCAACGGTTGGTAGTTGTTGATGAAGTGACGAAAAGAAGATTCATGCTGGCACCTCCGATGGGGAGTGGGGCTCAGGAGATAAATGATCAAGGTTGGGAACCTGGGTTGAGTCCCCGTTGTGGGGAGATGGAGGATGGCCGCTGGATGCCGGGGAATCTGGAGCTTGGGGTGACGTTGGCTCAACACCATCCTGTTTTGCCTGAGCCTGGTCGTAATTGCGTCGCAGCTGACGGATCAGGTTTAGCTCGGCCTGAAAGTCGATGTAGTGGGGCAGCTTGAGGTGCTGGACAAATCCCTGGGCCTCGATGTTATCGGAATGAAATAGGACAAATTCTTCATTCTGGGCTGGCCCGTCGATCGCCTCACCTAAATCCTTGGCCTGCAAGGCTCGGTCTACTAAGGCCATGGCCATGGCCTTGCGCTCGTTGTAGCCAAAGGTCAGGCCATAGCCCTGGGTAAACTGGGGCGGAATCTGCTTGCTACCTTTGAACTGGTTCACCATTTGGACTTCGGTGACGGAGATGTCTGCGATCGCAACCTCAAAGCCCAGTTCTTCGGGACAGATCACGACCTCCACTTCTCCAACTCGAATCTCCCCCGCAAAGGGATGGTTTTTGCCATAGCCCCGCTGGGTAGAGTAAGCCATTGACAGCAGGAAGCCCTCATCGGCGCGAGCCAGGTTTTGCAGGCGAGCATCGCGGCTGGTGGGGGTACTGAGGGATTGGCGGGTAATGTCGAAGGGGGGTGAGGGGAGTTGGGTAGTTGAGGAGTTGGGGAGTTGGGCGGAAGAAGTAGCGGATTGAGTACAGGCAGGATCGTCTGATTTTGTTGCGCCGATTAAACCTTCCTGGGCCAGGGTGTTGAGCACTCGGGGGGTGGCTTCGGTCGTGGAGGCGATCGCATCCCCTAGTTTGGTGGTTGGGGCTGAAAACTGGTTATTTTCGGCGGCCAGTTTAAAGTCGAGCAGCCGATGGACATAATCAAAGGTGGAACCCAGCTTTTGGCCGCCGGGGGCGTCTTTGAAGATCGCCGAAATGCGCCGCTGAATGTGCATGCGATCGGTCTCGACCGGTTCGCTGTAGTAGAGGCGGGGTAGGGTTGTTCGGTAGGCGCGGAGTAAAAAGGCGGCCTCCACCAAGTCACCCCAAGATTGCTTGATAGCCAGGGCAGCCAAATCTGGATCGTACAGGCTCCCCTCGGCCATCACCCGATTCACAGCCAGCTGCATCTGCTGCTTGATTTGCTCTAGCGATAGCTCTGGCACAGCCAATTCGCCGCGCCGTTTGGCCTTAAGCAAGGCTTCGGCGTTTTGAATGGCCTGTTCTCCACCTTTGACGGCAACATAAGGCATAGGACTCTCCGGAATTTAACCTATCGCTCGATCTACAACTCAACTAAAAAACTGTAGCCATGCTTCTGAAACCCCAATGATTCATAGAAGGCGTGGGCTTCCTTCCGCTTTAGATTGGTCGACAAACTCAGCTTGTAGCAACCGGCCTCTCGACATTGGACAAAGGCAAACTGCATCATCTGCTGGCCAATTCCCTGGCCTTGAAACTCTGGATCGACTGCAACCCCTTCCACAATCCCGGAGGGACTACCGTGATGCACCAGGTTATCCATCACTAGCAGCGCGAACGTACCAACCCGTCTATCGTCTAGCTCTTTGAGGGTGGCGACCCACAACCTGTAGTTAGGGTATTGCTGTATGCGCTGAAACCACTGTTCGGCCTCGGCCAAGCTTAAGCCGCAATCCTGATCTAAACCAGATTGGTGATATAACCGCAGCACGTCTGGCAAATCCTCAGAGGTGGCTAAGCGAATCGACACAGTCATCACTGCCCCTCCTGCTGACCAGCGAACCGGGCCGTGCGCGGTAGGCCCAGAACCTGGCGATCGGCAAAACACCAGATGTCCAGCCCAAGAGGATAGTTTGTGGTCATCGCCTGCCACTGCTGCCAAAAGTCGGCGACTAGGGGCATTTGAATGGTGACGGTGTCTAGAATTCCTGGACCATGGAGGGTGGCAGACTCTGCTCCCTGTAGGGCTGGCAGCTGAATTAGCAGAGAGGTCGAGGCCTCTGGATAGGCCGCTGTACCCCAGTTAAATTCCTCTAACCTAGGCATTGTCTCAATCCGATCAATCACGGCAAAATCAGCCGTTTGAGGCTGAGCCGTGAACCGACATCCGGTGTGAAACAGCAGCCAAGACCGTACTGATTCTGAAATGCCCGGCTGCAGCCATACCGTCGTCTCCAAATCGAGCAGCGTTAGGCAAGCCGCAGCGCAGCCAGGGTTTAGCCCCTCCGGCGGTGTCAGAGATGCGGTGGTTTGCTGGATACCCGGTCGCGCCAGCGCATCTAGCAGCGCTCGAAAGGTCTGCTGAGCATCATGGACAGGGTCTTTGAATCCAGGGAGTTGGGTCGTGAGCATAGGGCAGGGACTATGGGTGCTTGAAATTTAGATTTTGTAGCGACGGGTGCTGCTCTGCTTTAAGCCTCTCCTCGCAGCAGAGTAAAGAAATTGACGCGGGTAGATTCCACTTCAGCCATTTCAGCCGCCCGCTTTTTATGGGCAGCACCCTGCAATGGCTCAATCACCTGGGCTTGAACCTTGGCTTGCCAGTCAGAATATTGCAGCAGCGCGTCACAAACGGCGGCGAGTTCAGCATGACGCTGCGATCGCCCCGCCACATAACCAAATCCCGAAATCGACTCGTCGCCAGCTGCTAGCGACAGTTGAACAACACAGCGGGTTAGGGTCATTTCCCCCAGGTTGAAGGGCTGACCTGCGCCTTCTGTGCGTCCACGCACCATGGCCAGACCAATTTCGGGCGATCGCAAAAAGCGATACTCGGGCAGCGCCCCTAATGTGGCGACCCGCTCTTCCAGAAGTGCCAGAGGTGCCTTTGCTAAGGCCGACATCCAGCTCGATCTTGACTGGGCTTGGGCTGTGTCTACCATCACTTAACCAAAGATTAAAGGCAACTTAAATTTGTATAGATGTCTAGACAAATTATGGGGCAAGAGCAAATAGAACGCAAGCCCTATTCCATTGTTTATCGCTCTTTGTTGGCTCTGGGCGGAGAAAGGCAAAACAACGCAGGTACGGAACTGTCATGCTTGAAGCGGTAACGCTGCCTAAGGTTGCGTTGTTGAATCCACATGCAAGAGCGGCAAAACTGTGGCCAATAGTCTGCAAAAGAAAACTTAAGAAGGGATCATAACCACTCATTCGAAGAACAACTAGATGGCCCACCTAACTTATTGGCCTGAAGTTATGTAGACACGTTTTGAGTGGATTGTTTCAGATGCGCTGTTCGGAAGCCAAGATTAAAGTTTCCATAAACTGCTCTTGATTTCTTAGGGATATTCTCAGCGTTGGTGTGGTCAGGTCATCTCCAAATTTAGAGGAATTACGGAGGCAATGGCACCAAGGCAAGTAGGCCGGATAGGATGCGATCGCACTCTGTGACGGGATTGTGAGCATTGCCCCTTGCTTTGCTGCGCCGGAATTCTGCTACCTGGCCAGGTCTCAACTCGTTGCAAAGTCCCCCAAAACTAGAACCTATGGCTATTCGCTTTGCTACTTTTAATGCCTCCCTCAACCGCGCCGCCGAGGGAGAGTTAATTACCGATTTATCAACACCAGATAATGCTCAGGCTCAGGCGATCGCAGAAATTATTCAGCGCAGCAGTCCCGAGGTCGTTTTAATTAACGAGTTTGACTTTGATCAAGCTGGGGACGCCGCCGCCCTTTTTCAGGAAAATTATTTGTCGGTTTCCCAAAACGGCGTTGACCCCGTTGCCTATCCCTATGTCTACGCCGCTCCCTCCAACACTGGCTTACCCTCTGGCCTCGACCTCAACAACGACAGCACAGTAGGCGGCCCCGACGACGCCTACGGCTTCGGCTTTTTTCCGGGGCAATTTGCCTTCGTGATCTACTCCAAATACCCCATCGTCGAAGACCAGATCCGCACCTTTCAAGAATTTCGCTGGGCTGACATGCCTGGTGCCCTTCTACCCGCCGACCCCAATGATGCCGATGGCAACGGCGATACGGCTAGCTGGTATACCCCCGAAGAACTCGCCGCCTTCCGCCTCTCCTCCAAAAACCACGTCGATCTGCCCATTGAGGTTGACGGCGAAATTATCCACGTGCTGGCTAGCCACCCCACTCCGCCCGTGTTTGATGGGGCTGAGGACCGCAACGGTCGCCGCAACTACGATGAAATTCGCTTCTGGGCCGACTACATCAACGGCGAGGAGTATATCTACGACGACGACGGCATAGTAGGGGGCCTGGCTGCTGGAGCCAAGTTTGTCATCATGGGTGACCAAAACTCTGACCCCTTCGACGGCGACAGCATCCCCGGTGCGGCCCAACTCCTGCTCGACGATCCTCTAGTAAATACCTCTGCTACCCCAAGCAGCGCTGGCGGCCCCGATGCTGCTATCCGTCAAGGCGGTGCTAATGCAGGGCATATCGGCGATCCCGCTTTCGATACGGCTGACTTTGGCTTTAGTCCTACTGATCCAACGACTGATGTTGCGCCCGGCAACCTGCGGGTCGATTATGTGCTGCCATCCAACAATTTGACCATTACTGACGCTCAGGTCTTCTGGCAGCCCAGCACCGATCCCCTTTTCCCGCTGGCAGAATTTCCCACCTCTGACCATCGCTTGGTGTACGTCGACGTGGAGGTGCCCGTCACAGACACCGGACGACGCACTGTGGCTGATCTAGAGTTTTTGGGTGAAATTACCTTACCCACTGACCTGACGTTTGAAGGCACCCAGGTAGGCGGGCTTTCGGGCTTAACCTACGATGCCGAAGCCAACGTTTACTATGCCATCTCAGACGATCGCAGCCAGCTCAGCCCGGCCCGTTTCTACACCCTAGACATTAACCTCAGCGATGGCAGCCTAGACGAGAGCGATGTTGCCGTTACCGATGTCACCACCTTGCTCGATGCTAGCGGCAATCCCTTTGCGGCCCAAAGCCTTGACCCCGAAGCGATCGCACTTACGCCCGATGGCACCCTTTACCTTGCCTCCGAAGGCAACGTCAACAACGGTATTGCGCCCTTTATCAACGAGTTCTCGTTGGCGGGTCAGCAGCTGTCTGAATTGCCAATCGATGCAAAGTTTTTGCCCACACCCGCCAGCGGCATTCGCCCCAATTTGGCCTTTGAAAGCCTCACCCTCAGCCCCGACGGTCGGTATCTCTACACCGCAACAGAGAATGCTCTGTCGCAAGATGGGCCTGCGGCCAATCTAGAAGAGGGCAGCCTCAGCCGCATCGTGAAGTACGACTTAGCCAGGGGCGAGGCGATCGCCGAATACGTTTACGAAGTCGAGGCCGTTCCCACCGCGCCGGTGCCCGCCACCGCCTTTAGTGACAATGGCTTGGTAGAGCTGCTCGCCATTGATGACAATGGCTCCTTCCTCGCCCTGGAGCGTTCCTTTGCCGAAGGGCAGGGCAACACCGTCAAGCTGTACGAAGTGCGCTCTCAGGGCAAATTAGATGTGCAGGGCGTCTTTGACCTGTTCCGAGAAGAGGCTCTCGAAGAGGACGGCGAGGTCATTCCTCCTGGCCCCTTTGAAGTCGATCCCGCCGTTTCTAAGCGCGAGATTCTTGATATCGAAGCCGACCTGGGTATTGCTCCCGACAACCTAGAGGCTCTGACCTTTGGCCCCACCCTAGCCGACGGTCGGCAAACGCTGATCATCGCCAGCGACAACAACTTTAGCGATACCCAATCTACCCAGTTCCTCGCCTTTGCGGTTGATTTTGACACCATTCCCGCCGTGCCTTCGGTGCTCGAAACGCCGCTGACCGTAGACGATGAAGACGGCACCACCCCTTTGCTAGGCGACTCCGACGACCCAGCGATTTGGGTAAACCCTACCGACCCCGACAACAGCCGGGTGATTGTCACCCTCAAGGATGGCGGTGCCGCCACGTTCAATCTGCAAGGGGAACTTCAGCAGACTATTCTGCCTGCGGGCTATGGCGAAATCCGCTACAACAACGTGGATTTGCTCTACGGCGTTGAGGTGCCCGCCTTCAATCCCACCGGCTCCTTTACAACCGATATTGCGGTGATGAGCGATCGCGCCAACGATACCCTCGCTGTCTTCGGCATTGACGCGACCACCGGCGAACTGTATGACTTCACGGCACCTACCCTCAGCGACCCGGCTTTCTCGATCTTTGGGGTGGATGACGGCGAGGCTACGGCCTACGGGCTAGCCACCTACCTCAGCCCTGTGACCGGCAAACTCTATGCCTTTGTCACCCAGGCCAGCGGCAACCAGGTGGCTCAGCTCGAGCTGCTACCCCAGGTCAGCCCCGCCGATGCCTCCTACGTAGATGCCCGCGTGGTGCGCATGATTGATTTGCCAGTACCGACGGGGGATGCAGCCGATTCCCAGTCTGAGGGTCTGGTAGTTGACCAGGAACTGGGCCAGCTCTACGTCACGCTGGAAAACGAGGTCGGCATTCTCAAATTTGACGCCGAACCCGATGGCGGCAGCAATTTCACCCTAGTGCAATCCATTGACGCAGACTTCCTAGAACCCGACTTTGAAGGACTGACGATTTACTACGGGGCCGAGGGTACGGGCTACCTAATTGCGTCTAGCCAGGGCAACAACTCCTTTGCGGTCTTCTCCCGCGCTGGCAACAACGAATACCTCGGCAGCTTCACGGTCGGCGATACCGGCCTGATCGACCAAGTCAATGAGTCTGACGGGTTGGATGTAACTAACGTCGCTCTGGGCTCCGCTTTCCCCAACGGGTTGCTGGTGGTGCAAGACGGTGCAAATGATCCGCAAAATGTGATTGAAGATGGTGAACAGCTCGAAAACAACAGCACCAACTTCAAGTTTGTCGATTGGGCGGTGGTCGCCAACGCCTTTGAATCAGCTCTAGATATTGACGCCGACAGCTTTGACCCCCGCAATCCAGATTCTTTAGTCCCTGTGGCTGAACTGATTGACCTGACCGGCTTTGACGGGGAGGTAGCCCTCAACATGACCGCCTCGCGCGAAGCAGCCTTTGATAACGTGCTGAAGTTCTACGCAACCGATGCCCAGGGGCGAGTAAATGGCCTCATAGCTGAGGATGCTGGCTATGAAGCCGCCATTGCCGCCAATCTGCTCAATGTTGAGCTGTTTGTCAACAACCTGGTAACGACCGATGTCACTCTAACCTTGCCTGGCGGCACCTACTACGCTCCTGTGCTGCTAGTAGATGGTGACATCAATAACCTGGCTACCATCGGTGAGTCTCGCATTCAGCGCAATGGTGGTGTTTGGAGTTTTGAGGACTCGTCTGACAACGACTTTAACGACTTGGCGATTATGCTCAACTCGGCTGAGCCCGTCACGACGTAGGTGATCTTGACCACTTGAAGTCCATGACTTTGGCCCCTGCGCTGAATTTGGCGCGGGGGCTTTTGTTCCTGCAATAGCCTGCATTATGAATTGAATAATCTCAACCTAGACTGTGTGAGCTTTTTTACTACTTAACCGACTTTTCAAACGCCCTCTGAACCTTTGTTAAATTGCTGAGACAGTTACGAGAATAGATAGATCAAAACAACAAGGCCGCCTATTTATTGTGCGATACATAGACAGTTCTTCAAACGTGCTTTAAAGACCCAAGGACAATGGAGAAGAAGCTTTAGGCGCGGTTAAGAGGTAGTTGTTTTGGGAATACGACCTCTCGGCTTCATGTTGACTTTGGGTAACGACTTAGGTTTGTGGAGTAGCGTTAGAGGCAATGCCTGGGGCATAGTGAGAGCGATCGCGTCGGACGCCGGGTTGCCTCCAAAGACAGAGCATTGTTTGCGGTCGTGCAAGCGCAGACAGGCGTCATCGGCCGCCGAACGTTGAACTTCTAGGTCTATCACTGCGTAGTATGACTAGCTGCTGTAACCTAAAGGTGTTAGGTTTCACCCAACCTACGTCTATTTAATACAGAGTTAATCGAAAACTTTCTGTATATTAATTACTTATACAGAAAGTTTAAGATGCTAGTAATCACCTTTTAAGCTGCACCACACAATAGAGATCAACATGAATATAGTTCCAATATATGCAGCTCTTTTAGGAATAGTCTTTTTTATCCTAAGTATCCGCGTAGTACGTTTGAGGCGCTCTCTCAAAATCGCGCTCGGTGACAGTAGCAACCCAATTATGCTTCGTGCAATGCGTGTTCAGTCAAACTTCGCAGAGTATGTACCTCTTTGCCTCATCCTACTTGGATTTGCTGAACTCCAAGGCACATTTCCAATAGTCATGCATGTTTTAGGCATAGGACTGTTGCTTGGTAGAATTTTGCACGCCTACGGTGTTAGTCAAACCAAAGAAAACTTTCGCTTTCGAGTAATTGGCATGGCTTTAACATTTACGTGCCTACTGTCAACCTGTGTCACCCTAATATTCGATTTTTTACGCACTAGTATTTAACAATTCGTTTCAAGTGAGATTTTGAATTTGACAGAATACGTTCCCTGATCCAGCTCTTACCATGCCCCCAATGCGAGACTTGTAAGTAAAAAAGCATCGTGCGGCAGCGTAGCTGAGTAGTATGGGGAGTGGGCTAGGCCTTAAACTGGCGAAGCTGCAATTTGGACTAGCTCTGTAATTTTCTTCAAAACTGAGTAGTACACTGCCTATAGCTATGATGCTTTAGAGAATGAAAATCGCATTCTTTTGTTGAAGAGTTGCCTGCGCGCAGCTAGCCAAGTTGCCCATCCTCTGTACTCACAAGAGGCCCCGACGTAGCTGAGTGGCAATTGTCCAGTGCTGCGCCAGACAAACTTTGGAACGTTTCACGAAAGAGCCGCCAAGGAGATTATGATGCTGCTCTAAAGCACAGGCAGCCACTCGGGAGGGCTTATCTAAGCCCATTTGTGGTCACCCCTATCAGCAGCGGCTCGCGCATAGGCTTTGTTGGTAACCAAAAGCAAGCAGCACCATATTGAATCCCTTGCCTAACCTGACACTGAGCAGTTTTTCAGCAAGCCTTGCATTATCCCAATCGCTGCACGAGATGCAGTGGTGACTCGTGGGCGATCGCAACATCAGGCTGCGCTGGCTCCCAGGGGTCGCCCACAAGGAGCGTCCGTTGCTCAATCCCATTACCCTGTTTAACTGTTGCTTTGAACCTTTTTTCGCTTCTAAAAAGGCGGAAAATCAATACTATGACCACATCTGGGCCTCTAGAGTCCGGCCCTTGCGCCGCCACTGCCACCACTGGGGGCCAAATTAAAGATGTGTCGGCAATCAGGGTCTGTAGCCCCCTGCTATTAGGAGACGACTATACTTATTTACTGCTTCTGTTTGAGCCCCACCCAATCAACATGCATCAAGAAGCCCTACCACTGTATTTGCAAATTGCCAGTCAGCTGCGTCGCAATATTCAAGAATCTGTGTTCAAAGTCGGCGATCGCTTACCAACGGAAACCGAGCTCAGCGAGCGATTTGGAGTAAACCGTCACACTCTGCGACGGGCGATAGAGGTTTTGCGGCAAGAAGGCATTGTTGGCGTGGAGCGGGGCCGAGGCACTTTTGTGATGGCTGACCCAATCGCCGTGCCGATCGGTAAGCGAGTGCGATTCAATGAATCCCTCAAAGCTCAATCCTTACACCCCGTGTGGCAGGTGCTGCGCATGGTCGAGCTCAATGCCGATGCCAGGCTGTCAAAACGGTTGGAGATTGACGTCGGAGCAGCGGTCATATTGTTTGAGCGCCTGAGTTCTATTGAGGATATACCTATCAGTATTTCCAGCAGCTATTTTCCAAGCCAGCATTTTCCAGGATTAATAAAGCATTGTGAAACCTATCGCTCCGTTTCTAAGATGCTGCAAAAGGAATATAACTGCGACCACATTCGTCGCAGCACGCGCATCTCGGCTCGTCTGGCCCAGGCTAATGATGCACGACTGCTAAAAATGCCAGCTAATGGGCCAATTTTGCTGTCAGAGTCGATCAATGTCGATCAAACTGGTGTGGTGATTGAGTACGGTGTCACTAGGTTTCGGGGAGAACGGATGGAACTGGTACTGGAAAATGAGGCTTAACGGATACCTGCCTCCCTCTAAATCCTTCAAACCTAGAGGGCTTTAGGCTCCTGACTGACCACAGGATTAGGGCTGAGGGAGAATATCCATACCGGCGTTAAGCAACGCTGCGCAGAACTTTAAACGGTTTTCTACGCAAACTTAATTAACTGTGGGGAGAACCTTAAACTGCCTGCAGGAACATGATCATGGCTCGCTATGGATCGCTTTTGTCTAGACATCTACATAAATTGTTTGGCCATCAACGTCCATCTATGACGGGTCATGATGTTCAATTGGGCCAATATATAGCCATGCGATCAGCTACGGAGAGTGCGCTGGAGGCTTCCTTTGCCGCCCCCGCTGTTAAGGTTCAGCAGTTATCTAAGTCTTTTAGGGGGCAACCTGCGCTCCAAGCGGTGAACTTGCAGGTTGGTATGGGGGAAATGGTGGCGTTGGTAGGGGCTTCTGGTTCGGGGAAGTCTACCCTGTTGCGCAACCTGAATGCCCTGCAGCTAGCTGAACAGGGCACCATAGAAATCTTTGGTAGTCCGCTGCAAGTTGACGGTAAGCTGCATTCTAAGGCGCGTCAATTGCGGAGCCAGATTGGGTTTGTTTTTCAGCAGTTCAATCTGGTCAATCGTTTAACGGTTCTGGACAACGTTCTGGTTGGCAACTTATCGCAGGTTTCGATGATGCGATCGCTCGTTCGGGGCTTTAGCAAGCAGGAAAAACTGCGTGCGCTCAGTGCTCTAGAGCGAGTTGGCATTCTCAATCAGGCCTATAAGCGGGCTTCGTCCCTATCGGGGGGGCAACAGCAGCGAGTGGCGATCGCCCGTTGTCTGATGCAGGGAGCCAAAATCATTTTGGCCGATGAACCCATCGCGTCCCTTGACCCTGAGTCTGCCCGTAAGGTGATGGAGCTATTGACCCATCTGAACAGGGAGCAGGGTATTACCATCATCACCTCATTACACCAGGTGCAGGTGGTGCGCTGCTATTACGAGCGTGCGATCGCACTACGGGATGGCACCGTTCGATTTGATGGTCATATTCGTAACTTAGATGACCAACAGCTCAACACTATTTACGGTGCCGCCGCCGAGGAGCTGGTTTTGAGTGGTCATGCCGAAGTTTTCTCAGCTTTTTAGCAAGAGCCGATCAGGAGTTCCCACAGGTAACCCCTACGCACGCCCTGAATTTCTCAAGCGCATTGTTAACTCACTCCGCAGTTCCATTTGTAGCACTAAGGATTTGCCGCCATGACATCTGCTTTAACCCATTGGTCTGCCCGATTTTTTCTGGTCTTAGCCGGTACTGCTCTAATTACAAGTTGCAGCACAACTGGGCAAGACAATGCTGATACCACCGGTGAGGCTACCGATGCCGCCGGTGCAACTTGTGCACCGGAATTAGCCGAAATTGATTTCGGCATCATCTCTACTGAATCCCAAGAAAACCTTAAAGCTCAGTGGGAGCCTTTCTTGGCAGCTATGGAGGCAGAGGTTGGTCGGCCTATCAATGGGTTATACGCCACTGACTACGCTGGCGTCATTGAGGCTATGGGTGCGGGTAAGGTTCAGCTCGCCTGGTATGGCGGCAAGTCTTACGTTGAGGCGGCTGCTCGTTCTGATGCTGAAGCGTTTGCCCAAACCGTCAACTCAGACGGCACCAAGGGCTACTACTCTCACTTGATTACGAATAAAGAGAACCCCATCCTTGAGAACATCGATGTTGAAGCCGGCGACGGAGATCAGTACGTCATCAAAAATGCGTCTGATCTAACTTTTGCCTTTAATGACCCCAACTCTACCTCGGGCTTTGTGGTTCCCAGCTTTTATGTGTTTGCCAAGAATGGCATCAACCCAAATCAAGCCTTTGAAGAACTGGTGTTTGCGGGCAGCCATGAAGCAACGGCCCAGGCGGTCGCCAACAATCAGGTCGATGTCGCTACCAACAACAGCGAAATCATGCTGAAACTCGAGCAAGGTGATCCAGAAGCCTTTGAGAATATCCAGATTATCTGGACATCTCCCATGATTCCCAGCGATCCGGTGGCTTATCGGAATGACTTACCTGATTGTTTGAAAGAGCAAGTTAAAGACTTCTTTTACAACTACAAAGATGCTGCTGTTCTGGAGCCACTAGGCTGGCAAGGCTTTGACCCGGCCGGTGATGCAGATTGGAATACTATCCGTGAGCTGGATCTCGGCCAAAAAATGATGGAAGTGCAGAACGACGCCAACCTGAGTCCTGAAGCGAAGCAGTCTCAGCTCGATGAGCTGAACAAGCAGCTCGAAGCTTTGTAAGAGCCATAGGTAGGGTGGGATACCCACCAACTCTATCAAAGCGGACTGTGGATTCGCTCTCCTCCAGGTGTAGGTGCATGCGTGCGTCTCGGTTGACACTGCGAGGCAATCTAGGGTGAGAGCGATGGCACGTCCAACAACTAATAGAGTCACCAAAGGGCTTGATACTGCTCTACTCAGTCTACGAAAGCGCCTGAAGATTTGTAAGTTGCGATCGCACCTGACCTATTTACCCTATGACTGAATCTCCGGCTTCTATTCATTCTGATCAACTTGTCGCCTCGCCTGCGGCTCGCGATCTTCTGGCTAAAGAGCGCCCCCGAGTTACCCCAGTCCGCGTTGGATACGTAGCCTTAGCGATCGCTGTATTGGTTTACGCAGGCCGACTTAGTGACCTGAGCTTTGTTGAACTATTCCAAGGCAGCGGCACGATGGCGGAATACATTACCCGATATTTTCCGCCTGACTTTTCCAACTGGCGGTTTTACCTGAAAGACACCCTCGAAACCGTGGCGATGGGAATTTGGGGCACGCTGCTGTCTGCCATCCTGGCGGTTCCCCTGTCAATTTTGGCCTCAAGCAACATTTGTCCAGCCTGGATTGTCTTTCCTGTGCGACGGGTTTTAGATGCGATGCGAGCGATTAATGAAGTCGTTTTTGCGCTCATTTTCGTTGTTGCGGTCGGATTAGGACCCTTTGCCGGGGTGTTAGCGCTGTTTGTTCATACCGCCGGTATTTTGGCAAAGCTCTTTTCGGAAGCGATCGAGGCGATCGAGGTTGGCCCTGTAGAAGGCATCCGCGCCACGGGGGCAAGCAAGGTGCAGGAAATTATCTTTGGCGTAATTCCTCAAGTGGTGCCGCTGTGGACTTCGTTCACACTTTATCGCTTTGAATCAAATGTGCGTTCAGCGGCAGTATTGGGAATTGTTGGCGCTGGCGGAATTGGTGTTTCTCTTTACCAAAGCTTTCGCGCCTTTGAATATCAAGACGTTTGCGCCATCATGATCATTCTGATCGTAACTGTTGGCCTGATTGATACGATTTCAGCCAAGTTAAGGCAGCACTTGGTTTAATTCACTTCCGGCTCTCAACATACTGCTCAAGGAGTGACCCTTAGCGTTACCGTTGATGGCAGATTGGGAAAAGCCAGGCGGCAGGCTAGTGCTTGACATAAACTGCCATTTTGAATATTGTCAAAATATGGAAATGAACAACCCTTCTGAACAATCTATTGAGGATATTGCTGCTGCTTTTGCCGCCTTGGGGCAACCATCACGACTGCGGATTGTGAGACTGCTACTGTCGGCTTACCCCAAGGGACTACCGGCCGGAGAGATTCAGAAGGAACTGAACATTTCTGCCCCGACCTTGTCTCATCACCTGGACAAGCTACGGCAAGTGGGTATCGTCACTCCTGAGAAAGACCGACAGTGGATTTGGTATAGCGTACGGTCAGAAGCGCTCAAAGATCTCATGGCTTTTCTTTTTGGGGAGTGTTGCACCCGCAATCACGTTGTTGAGATCAACGACGTTGCGGAAATGCCTACGCTAGACTGCTGCGACTAAACCACAAAAGCCTTGGCCTTTATTTCGATATTTGCCTAACTATCAAAAACCTAAATACTATGAGGACTAACCTCAGATGGCAACCAACGTACTGACAAGACTGAATCGCAGTGTGCGGCGATGGGATGGGGCAGCCCTGGCGATCGCCCTGTTGCTTTTGCTCCTGGCACTTTTCGTACCGGCGCAAGCGTCTGACAGCCTAGCTTTTACCGCTGCCAATCTATTAAAAGTCGCCCCCTTTCTGCTTTTATCTGTCGGCATCGCCGCCTACGCTCAGGCTAGTGGTGCCGACAATCTGATTTCTAAAGCGTTTCAGGGACGCATTGCGGTGATGATTCCCGTGGCGACCCTATTCGGGGCACTCTCGCCTTTTTGTTCCTGCGGTGTGATTCCGTTGATTGCCGCATTACTGTCGATGGGAGTGCCCGTGGCGGCTGTAATGGCATTCTGGCTGTCGTCGCCGCTCATGGATCCGTCTATGTTCGTGCTGACAGTTGCCACCCTGGGGCTTCAGTTTGCGATCGCAAAAACCGTTGCCACCGTTTTGATTGGCTTACTAGGCGGGTTTGGCACCCTAGCTCTGATGCGCTCTGGATGGTCATCCACAGCCTTTGCCGATCCCCTAAGAGAAGGTGCCAATAATGGCGGCTGTGGTGGCAGCCGGGTTCGTAATCCTAAGCCGCTTGTCTGGCAGTTTTGGACACAACCAGAGCGACGGCAAAAGTTTTGGCAAGGGGCAGGTAACAATGCCTGGTTTTTGGGCAAATGGATGGCCCTAGCGTTTTTAATCGAGAGCCTCATGTTGGTTTACGTGCCGGATGGATGGATTCAGACTATTGCAGGTGATGGCGGTCTGCTCTCCATTCTTGTGGCTGCTTTGGTAGGCATTCCGGCTTATCTTAACGGCTATGCGGCACTTCCCCTAGTGGGCGGACTCATACAACAAGGCATGTCCCCAGGTGCAGGCATGACTTTTCTGCTGGCCGGCGGCGCAACCAGTATTCCTGCGATGATTGCCGTTTTCGCGCTGGCCCGCCGTCCCATTTTCTTGGCCTATCTTGGCTTCGCCTTTCTCGGCTCTGTGCTTGCCGGGTTGTTGTATACCGTAAGCCTAGGATGACCGTAAACATGCACCCCATCGAAGCCTTACCTGACGCAACACTCCAAGCCCACGGCCCGATTGCTGAAAAGTTTTTGCAGCAAGAGCTAAAGACTTTTCACGAGGCTTGCCGCTGGACGAAAAATTTGCCCTACGCCGCCAACTCCAACAGCGAAGATTCTCTGATTCTGTTTGAGGAAGGCTATGGCAGCTGCACTACTAAACACGGGGCGATCGCGCGCTTGGCTCAAGAACATAACCTGCCAGTTCACAAGAATCTGGGGTTCTACCGTCTGAACGATCAAATCGTCACGGGGATCAACGCTCTGCTCCAACCCTATGGTTTGGACTTTATTCCCCAGATTCACTGTTTTTTGGTCTACGAAGAGTGTCGGGTAGACCTGACCGAAGGTAACTGTAACGGAAAGAACAAAACCATAGAAGACTACGATTTCGTAATTCAGGTCGCCCCTGACCTCCCTCATGCCCAGCAGCAAGCTTACTATCTAGAGTTTTTGCGGCGTTATGGGGTTTTCTCGCCCCAGTTAGCGACCTTAAGTGACACTACTGTTGTGGACCTGCTGGCGGCATGCGATCGCCAACTCAAGTATCAGTGCTCAATCCTAGTCGATGCCCTCAGCCTCGGCCAACCGGCTTAGTATCTGTTGTTGAAGCCCATTCGCTCGCTTCTGTTCTAAAGTGAGCCATCATGGCAAGGGAAAAATAATTCTTTAAGCTTGAGAGCAGATTTGAAGCCCAAAGGAAGAATAATTCTTTAACGCCATCATGAGCTGAATTACAGCTATTGAAACCCTTCAAAGCCTTATATCACAAAGCTCATAGCAATCTAAATATTGGAATTTAATTCTTTAAATTTGGGAAGTTAGCACTTTAACGGACAACTGGTGTTGGAACAATCGCGATCGCATTCATTGAGCGAGAGGTGCACAAACTACCGTATCGCGCCCTTTCGCCTTTGCTTGGTATAACGCTTGGTCAGCTTGACGGATGACATCTCGAACCGATTGACCAGCCTTTGGAATCTGACTAGCAATGCCCAGGCTAATCGTGACGTAGGGATGATCTATTTGCATGCACTTATTAGGAATTTGCAGACTTTTAACGGTTTCTCGAATTTCTTCGGCGATTTTGACTGCCCCCACTCGATCTGTGTCTGGCAAAACTACAGCAAACTCTTCTCCACCATAGCGAGCTAGAACGTCTGAGGATCGCTTGAGGACAAGTTGAGTTGCCCGTGTGATGTCGATCAAGCATTGGTCGCCTGCTAGGTGTCCATAGCAATCGTTGTAAATTTTGAAGTAGTCAATATCAAATAAAATGAGAGATAAGTGTTTCTCAGTTCGCAGCAATCGTTTCCATTCGCTTCTTAAGAACTTATCAAAAAAGCGACGGTTCGAAATTTGCGTCAACGAGTCAAGATTACTTAACTCTTCTAACTTTTCGTTGGCCTGCTTAAGGGCTTGAAGGGCTTGGTCTAGTTGCTCGGCCTTAGAGTCAGCTTGGGCTAGTAAATCGGCATGGCGTAAGGCAACGCTAAACTGAGCCGCTAACTGTTTAATAAAGTTAACTTCAGCTGAGTTCCAAGCGCGAGGGCGATCGCATTGATGGACGCAGAGTAATCCCCATAGGTCACCTCCTTTCATAAGGGGCACAACAATTTGGGCCTTAACCTGAAAACTCTTCAGCAGTTCTACGTGGCATTGATTGAGTCCGGCCTGGGAGAGATTTGATACGACCTGTATCTGCCCCTTCTGATACCTAGCGGCATACTGACTACCAAAGCAGTGATCGCTCACTTTAAGAGCGATCGCCGAATCGTATTCTGGCAATACATTCTCAGCGACAAACTCTCCGGAATTGTATTGGGAATCGATATCGAATTGAAAAATAGCAACACGATCGGTGTGTAGAGCTTTGCGAACCTCGCGGGCTGTCGTTCTAAACAACGTGTTCAGATCGAGCGACTCACGAATGTCGGCAATCAGTTTAAACAAAATCTCTTGTTGCTCATTGAGCAGCCGCAAATCTTCGGCCTCGCGTTCGGTTGTCGCCATTAATTCAGCTTGTTTTACCGCAAATCCGAGTTGATTCGCAACTTGAGACAAAAACTGAATTTCTTGATGTTGCCATTCATAGGGTTGCGAATGTTGATAAGCAGCTAATACCCCCCACAACTTTTGCCCAATGAAAATAGGTGCTGTAGCATAGGCACGAATGTGGAACTGCTCTAAAACCTCTATATGACATTGCGACAGATCTGCGGCATAAATATCAGAAACTACTAAGCACTCATTGGCGCGATATCGACCTCCCTGATGCTCTTGCAGATATGAATCATTCCAGACAGTATTCTGTCCTAGCCTGCCAAAATCCCAGCCTGGTTCAGCGAATTCAAAATCTTCAACAAATTCTCCCCCCCAGTCGTCAAAAAAACGATAGACGGCAATGCGTTCAATTCGCAGCAGCTTACAGGTTTCTTTAGTGGTGGTGCGAAAAATCATGTCCACATCTAAGGACGCCCGAATTTTGCTGATCACTCGGTAAAGCGCTTTTTCCTGAGCATCAATGGTTTCAAGCTGATGACACTTATCCTGTAGCTGAGCCTCTAGCTGATCGACACTGGGGATGCCACCAATTCGACAGGCTAAGTTAGCGATTAGCTTTGCTACTAGATAGAAGAGAGCACAAAACTTTCTGTAGAGCATAGTATCGAAGATCAGCGCTTACCAAAGCTATAGAGGGATCATGGCCTGCGTCATTAGCAGCACAGGCGATCGCCTGCACCATTGAGAACAGCATAATGGGAGAGAAGTGTATCGCACCTTACATTACCCTCATACGTAATTCTGCCCTTCAAGCTCTTAATATCCACCTCCCCTGATTAGGTAAAGTTATATGTATGTAGTCAAGTTTTGTAGATAAGCTAGTGTTTTAGAGAAGAATATGCAGCCCAGAAAACGCTAAATTCAGCTGTTTTAGCGGTTGGAAGATGAAGCACCGGAACATCACAGTCTCTCCTAAAGGTAGGCTGAGGGCGGCTGCAGGTTTACGGAGACTAGAACGTTGGTAAATAACTATCCCGTTTGGTATGTAGGCGATCCATCAAGTTCGTGTGGTTGAAGCAACCGCTTTATTCTGGGTCAAAACGAGATTTAATGGGTTTTATGCTGTTTTCTCAGCAATCGTAGTGTCGAGTCCATGGCGATTTTCTAGCACGGTTCTTTTGTAGGGTCGCACACAGTGGCTGGGTCTTCGCCCTCTGACGAGGCTTCTATGGGTAGCAGGCTAGGCTCAAAAGCTAGGCTGTCGAGAATGGTTTTGGCCGCTGGCCAGTAAGCATCTGTCATTGCGGTCGGGTACAGCAAGATTACCTGCACCGCTTGGCCAGCGGCTTCGCCGACTAAGACATGACCGGCCTGCTGCTGCTCAGTGCTGAAGTCAAACACCCGTTCAACCCAGGGATAGGCGTTGAGTGCTGCATTCGATTGCCCCTCACGCAGAGTCCAACCGTTGATTTCAAGTAAACCATTGGGTCCGGTAACAAACGGTATCAGGTCATCTAAGGATGAGCCCCCTGCCGGCAAAAAGACTTGCACTCGGGCTTCATCTAAGGCAGTGTTTTGAGGTTTGAAATCGAAAAATGCGCCGAGTCCTTCATCACTGCTGCTGCTAGTGACTTCCATGGTATCGGGATATCGAGCTGTGATCGGAATACTATTGGCCGTCTCATCAAAGGTTTGTAGGTTGGCCTGAGCCTCTAGTTCAGCTGTCTCGCTCTCAGCGGGCAACGGTTCAGCGTTGGACTCTAGGTCATCATTCTCAGGGGTTGAGGGGTTAGGCGTACAGGCCGCGCTAGTAACCATCAAAAGACTGACGGCTATGGTCGTCAAAAGTCGCTTTTGCTCAGGTTTCATAGCCGTTCCTCACTGAGAAAAGATGAAGTTCACAAAGACCAATAGCAATTGGGCAGCCAATGCCTATTTTCTGTGTTTGGTCAAAAAGCGGTCGAGCTGATTGGCAAATGCGGCTGTATCTCGTTGACTAAACGGGGGAGGGCCGCCGGTTTCTACCCCACCGTTGCGCAGCTCGTTTAGGAAATTTCGCATCGACAAGCGCTCTCGAATATTGCCGCGATCGTAGAATTCACCTCGAGGATTGAGGGCATAGGCACCTTTCTCAATAGCTTCAGCAGCTAGAGGAATATCGGCTGTGACCACCAAATCGCCAGACTGTAGGTGCTGCACGATATAGCTATCTGCTACATCTAAACCCGATCGCACCAGGACAGACTCAATGTAGGAAGACCCTGGAATTTGTAGTTCTTGATTGGCGACTAGGATAGTCTTGATCTCAACTCGTTTGGCAGCCCGAAACAGGATCTCTTTAATCACATTAGGGCAAGCGTCGGCATCAACCCATATCTGCATAATCAGTGCTAGTGTCTAGATCTTTGGACAACTTCGACAGCTGAATCAATCGTTTATTCACCAATGCGCGATCGCAGATTTTCTACCGACCCTAACCAATCCTCGTAATCGCCGCTATCTTGCCACAGTTCTAACATCTCCGAGTCTTCGCTCAAAATGCGATCAATGGCCGCCCGCGCCTGCGCCAGTAGTGCAGGCTCTGGCTGCACATTGACCTGCGCGACCCAATCGTCAACCGGTTCGGTGTAGGCATTGCGATCGCCCCAGTTACCGTTGAGTCGGGCAATCACCTCAATTGCCGCTAATGCGATCGCCGCATCCGCCGCGTCTAGATAATCGCTCTCAGCTAACACCCCGTTGATAGCCGCTTCGACCAGCGATAGATCGTCAGATTTTGTCAGCTCAATGACCCAATCGGCGGCGTCATCATTGCCAAAGGCATCTACAGACCAAGTTCCCATGTCACGCTCCTAGATATCTACTCAATGACCAACTCACCCGATCATAAAACGAATGTTTAGGTTAATCGCCTGCGCTCTAATCCCACTGAATTGAGGAATAGAGCGCTAGCGATCGCATTGACGCTGACTCCTGGTTGCGTGCGGTGTTTCATCAGCAACCTTGGGGATGCAGCACGCTACGCCCTCAAGGATTGCTGATTTAGCTCCGGTGTTTACTGAACCTCGGCTGTAAGCTCGCTCCAGGCCTGCACTACGGCTTGAAGCGCGGGTGGAGCATCGTCGATGGCCAGGTCAATATAGGTGGTTTGGTAGTGCATAGCCGACAGCTGCACCGTGGGGTAATCGGCAAAGGCCGCATCGGTGATATATCGCAGGCGATTGAGGTTAGGGAAACGCTGGTCTTCTAAAACCTGTTCAAAGGCTGTTACTTGCTCTGCCGAGAGCTGCCGTTCTGACATAACCTTGCCGTTCTCTTTCCGCAGAAGTCGGCCGTCGGTGAGCAGCACGGTTTCAAATTGGGCACCAGTTAAGCTTCCCGACTCGACTGAGCGAAAGATGTGGGCTTCGGGTTCCGCTTCCGGCTCCGACATCACAGGGGGAATAAAGTCGGGAATGAGACCGTTGCGGCTGATGGCCGTAGGGTTTTGCACCATTTCCCGACCATCTCGGCGGGCGTGGTAGACCCAGCTTTGGTCGCCATCGGTGACGACGAGACGTAGACCCGAAATGGCAATCATGGTGCAAAACTGGTCGGGCTCATAAATGCCCATGCAGCCATCCCAAGTAGCGGTTTCGGCGGCGGCGATGCGTAAGCTAGAGATGGGGCGATCGACCTCGGCAGCGACGGTTCGCAAGATGCGACGGCTCATCGCTCGGGTAACCAGGTCCTCAACTGTCGCTGCTTCCCAGTTGCCTGGACGGGGCTCTGGCTCTAGGGCGGGGCGGGGCTCTGGCTGGGCAGGGCGAGGTTCACTCTGCTCTGGCAATTGGCTGACCCCCGAACTGGGGTCGATACAGGCCGCTGCCATGCCTTGAGTTGCGATCGTACCGAGGGCCAGCAGCGCGATTAGGGTTTTGGTTCGAAGAGGTAAGGGAGCCATAGTCTCAACAATGTTTTGCTTTGCTCCATTACCATAGCCAGCCCTTTAGCGCTGCGAGGCGTGGTTACAAAATCGGTTACAGGATGGGCTCGAACGGACCAAGAAGCCGGTAAAGGCGGGTGGTGTGTGCCGCAAGGGGGCGGTGCTTGAGCAACAAGTTATAGCAAAAGAACGAAAACAGAAGAGCGAAAAGTTAAAAAGATGCTCAATAGAATTGAGTCCTTGGCGTTTTGGGCTGCTTAGACTTCACCTGTAGGCAAAAAAAAGCCCCTTAGTAGGGGCATGGGCGCTGGCGGTGTCAGGAGGCTAATTATGGCTAGCTAGTCTTAACCACAGTGCATCGCCCTATTGAGGGGGGCTTTTGCCGTAAGTGGTGCTTCACGCTGAGCGATCGCACACCTTGCGACCATGGCACTAGGCCGCTTGCCAAATTTCGCGCACTTTACCTTCCGGCAGCCACTCGGCAACCGCCTGAATGCGCTCCTGGGACAGCTCATCTTTAGTGGCTGAGAATACGGCAGAGACCACAATCTCCGCATTCACCGTCTTCGGCACGCCGGCTTCGTTATCCACCCGCGTCAAAAACAGCTTAGAGTCAATACCCAGAGGAGCCGGCCCTTTGAGGGGCGGACGAATACGGCTCAAGAAACCGACAATGGGGTTTCTGTCTTTCCAGAGGTCAGATACCTCCATTTGCAAGGCTTTTTCGTCAGTGGGTAGTGCATCGTTGTGCAGCTCGTCCGCTATGCGATCGGCTTCAGCGGTGGTCATTACGTCGCGCATTACCCGAAAGACGGTCTCGGTAATATCGCGAGCGTCGTAGATATCAGGCAGACCGCCCTTAATCTTGACCTTCTCTAAGAAAGGCGAGTGCTCGTTGAGCAATGGCACCGCTGGGCCTTTGTCCATATCTTTAGGAGGGTTTTTCTCCATGTCTTCTAGCATGCGCTGACCCTTTTTAGTCAGCGTAGCTCGCTTAAACTCAATCAGGTGAGGCAGGGGACCGTCTGCGGCACCATAAGTGTTGGCCACACGAAATCCTACCTCGTCTGAATCTACTACGCTAGGCACGTCTTCTTGATTGGCATAGGCATTGCCGCTAAATTCGGCTTTGATATACTGTCTCTGATTCAGATAATCTAGGTGTCCCAGTAGATCGGACTCAGTCAATCCTAGACCAGTAAAATCGGTAGAAGAAAAATCAATGTCTCCCTGCTGATTTTCTTGATTAAATTCGTTGACTTTGCTGAGGATGATAAACACCACATCGTCTCGAATAGAAATTGGCATAGCGCCTCCTTAGTGACTTTTGAGTGAATAAAAAGTTCTATTTGGTAGCATTGCTACCTATGAAGACTGAGCGCTACTCTTCGACGTACATGGGGGGTTCAACGGCAAAGTTGTCAATCCTGCCAGACTCATCGATGACGAAGCCATGGGAGGTTGGTAGAGTTCCCTCTTCTTGGGCGGCGTAGTCTGCTATTTGCTGCCGATTTTTCTCCACATCGACATTGGATGGAATCACTTCATCGGCGGGGTTGACGTTAGTCGACTGAGCCGTTTGCACAGCCCACTGATTGCCAGGAGCCCCACGGCCTGGTTCGGCCTCTTTAGGATTACCAACTTGGTTAGAGCGGTTATTTTGGTCGGTCATAATGGTTAAGTAATGATTACAGCCGTCGCAGGGCAAAGACCTGTCATGATTAGCTGCGATCGCCCGATCTATAACAACTGCGACATTTCTAAAGAGATGTTAACGTGACTATCATAAAGCCCAGCACTGTCATTAGGAGCAGATCACAGTTTGGCTAACCTCATCCCTTAGCAAGATTGTGATCTGCGATCGCGCCTAGCTCTGCAAACCATACCTCGCAAAAATGCAGTGAATTGAATATGCGACCGTTACTTTGAAGCAATTTCTTTAGAGCCAGCCAAATTAACTTCCTGCCGATACCCATCCCAAGTATCGGCAGGAAGTTAATTACTAAACTCGCCCTTTATCGCAGCGAAGCCGTGGGTTCTAAATCTTTTGTAGCAGCGCCAATATGCTCAATTTTGCTATAGGTGTTGAGCGAGAGCAGACCAAAGCCAACCTTAGACGAGATATCTAAGATTGTGTAGAACATGGTTTCGAAATCCTGGCCAATGGTGTCAATACCAGTGGGGGCTAAAATCCAAACGATTGGGTAAGCCGTCCAGAGAATTAAATGCACAGCGACTAGCTGGCCAAAAACCTTCTTGGTGCGGGGGCGATTGCGCTCGGCCTCGTGCCTAAAGGGCACCAACAGAAGGTAGACGGCAGCTAAATACGCTGCACAACTAACGACATACCAAATGTAGTTAATGGGGTCAGGGGAGAGGGCTCCCGCCAGCCCGGTCGCAATCATAAAGGCGTTGGTTCCTAGCAAACTGCCGGTCAGCGTCAGGCTAGTGTGGCCTAAAAAGGCAAAGATCAGCAGCAGCAGCGGCGTAGATAGTGACCAGGTAATGTAGCGCACCCAAACCGTGGGGCGATCGTTGAGCATGAGCTGCCCCTGGCCCAGCGCCATAGCTAGATACAAAGCACTAGCAATCAAGCAGATAAAGAAGCTGAGGGTATACAGCTTTCTCCAGCCTTCGGTCTTAGCGCTATGGGCACCAAAGCCAAAGAATGCAGCGCCCAGCGCCATGGAACCTACTCCAATCCAAAGCCATGTTTGAGCCATGTAGTTGCGATCGCCCTGATCAAGTCGTCAATACTGTCTCAGAACTGCTACCAGAGCGAATGGTTCTGTGGACAGATTTTGCAACGCCCAAGCTAGCTAATCGAAAAATGATCCCAGGTCTACAAGCCATAGCCGAGGTTATCGGTAAGGCAAAAGGGCAAAACCTTTTGGCTAGCGGCCTGCGGTTTTAAGCCTGCTGAGCCTGTCTCCAACAACGACTGCTCTAACTCCACCAGATACACGTTGGTAAAGAGGCGAGCAATCACCTCGCGCCCTTGAGCCGTCACGGCTAAGTACCTCAGTGCTGCCTGAATGAATGGATACACCACATACCAATAAAAGTGAGGATAGTTAGCCCGCAAGTCGGCCACAGATTCATATCCCAGCACGGTGTTCGTTCCTGTTTCTGCAAATTCGCAAAATAGAGATGAGAGCTTCTTGAGGTAATCTGAATCGCTCAGCTGCCCCAGCAGGTCAGCGGCTCGGCATAGCCCCGGCAAATCGTTGGTGGTTTGATATTTAGACTCGGGCGGCACAGGAAACCGGGTGTGTTCAATGCAATCTACGACGACATCAACATCGACTAGGGACTGATCTGCCAACC
Organism: Leptolyngbya subtilissima AS-A7; assembly: GCF_039962255.1. Classification (NCBI taxonomy): domain Bacteria; kingdom Bacillati; phylum Cyanobacteriota; class Cyanophyceae; order Leptolyngbyales; family Leptolyngbyaceae; genus Leptolyngbya; species Leptolyngbya subtilissima. Next base: position 216,072 of record NZ_JAMPKY010000012.1, read on the forward strand.
GATGGCGGACAAACCTCTGGCCCCGGCTCACGTGGTAGGGGGTCAAACTAGCATCCGTTGAGCGAGATGACAGCGCTACCCAGTCGTCTCCCTGCCCGGTGACAAAGCGGTTGATCGCCACGTTGTCGCCAGGACAAATACCTTTTACATAGCCAATGTCATGGCAGAGCAGGGCGACCATAGCGTTGAGCCAGTCTTGGGGAGTTAGGTCGTGGTGTTGCAGATAGCGCCCTGCTAAAATCGTCTGCCCCACCAGCATCACTTGCAGAGTGTGATCAGCGTTGTGATAGGGAGCATCAGTGCCTTGCAGGTAAGGGATAATCTCGTTGGCCAGGGTTGTAAAAGATTGCCAATAGCTCAGCGCGGTACAGCCAAACATGGTACTGTAGCTTTCCCAAAGCCGGCTTTCTACAGACTTAAAAAGGTTTTGAGACATGATTTCCCTCCATTTATTCAATGCATAGTTAACCGAGTCAAATTGGCACCCTAGGGAGAGAGAACACAACCACAATGTTCCTGCTTGAAGCAATTTAATCAACCATAAAAACTCATTACTTGAGCGAAGATTTCCAGCAATAATCTTGCCTTAGGAAACCGTCATAAAAACCAACTGACTGCTGCAAACCTCTTAAAAACTCAGAGTTTCTCAACAACGAACGGGGTTTTTGCCAGGCTTAGATAAAGTTTAGCCAAATACATAGGGGCTGAGTGTGATTTTTATGATTTCACAAACCCGTATTATCACTCTTGAGTGTGATCTGGATCAGCTTTGAACTTATTTGCCAGCCCTAGAATAATTCGTAAATTCTAGCCTCCGTCGCTTTTCTACTAACCAAGAAGGAGCGAATTCCTTTTCATGCAGTTCAAGAGGCATTCGTAATGCAAGATAAATTGAAGACACTCGATCTAGAAGAAATTACACCTCAGGCTGCGCTCATATTTGTCGATGATGCTCTTTACAACACTGAAGGAAGACGCCTTAACGATTTAGAAAGCCGCATATTTCTAGGCTCTTGGGAAGGAAAAACCTACGAAGAGATTTACCCAATCAACCCTGAATACGTTGAGAAATCGGTGGGCTATAAGCTTTGGAAAAAGTTGTCGATCGCCCTAGGTGAAAAGGTCAGCAAAAAGCGCATCCGCGGCGCAGTGATGCGTCATTATCGCGGCACAGACAGCCTTTTATCTGCCAAAGACTGGGCCAAAGAGGCGAAATGTGTAACCATCTGGCAGGCTCAATCATCTCCAAGTGATCCACTGCTGATGCAGACATTAAAAGGTTGCTTTGAGAGCCTGGGCTACCAGGTGCACTTTAACGTCAGCGAGCACAGCTTAGCAGAGTTGAGCTTATCGCCACTTAACAACCTAACTTGGCCTGAGGTGCAGTATAACGACGTGCTGGTGATCACAGTTTCGGACAGAGAAGCTGCAATTAATGAAGTCGCCACTGCGAGCAAGTGAGGCAGCAGACGCTTTAGCTATGGGCTCTGCCGCTGCTGGGCGGCGCTCAAGCACAACAATGACCCGCTCCACCAGCCGCTATAGCACTGCTCTAAGTATTTATTCCCTTAGACATATTCCTGGTGTCGTAGTAGACAATATAAGATCCTTTCAGCAATTTGCACCCATTTGCCCTATTTCTGGGGTTTACAGCTTTTTTGGGGGCTGCGCTTGTCTAACAGCTAGCGGTTGCAATGGGCGATCGCTCTTTGCAACGGGGCCAATTCAAGGTTTGCACCATCAGTCTTGTTATGACACCCCCAGAGCGAATAGTTCTATTGGTCAGTAGCTCGCCTGGACAGGCCGATCGCTTGAGGCAAATGCTGCAGCACGAGGCAGCTTTCTCCTACCAGGTAGTTGGCTCCTCTGGTGATGGCCAGACAAGCCAAGACCAGCTGCTACAGGTCGATGGCATTTTGCTTGACCTTTACCCCTCAGATGGGGATAGCGGAGATCGGCTCAAGCAGCTGCAACAGTCGTGGGGAGAAGCTGCGCCCATAGTTGTTGTAGGCGAGAACGATCTTAAAACGGCTGTGGCAACTCTTAAGGCTGGAGCCGCCGACTATTTGGTGAGAGATCAGCTCACTCCCGAGGCGCTAAGTTTAGCGCTGCGATCGGCGATGTCTGAAGAGAGTGCCAAACCTAGCGTCTCAGCAAACTTAAACCATCAGCCCAGCACCGCCTCGCTCGAAACCACAATTGCTACCCCCCAGCCGCCCTACGCAGAGCTGGTCGCCGCCCTGCCGCAGATTGTGTGGATAGCCGATCGCACCGGGAGCATCAACTATTGGAACCAGCGCTGGTATGAGTACACTGGCCGCAGTGCAGCCGAACCGGTGGAGTCGGCTGGTGGTGGCTGCCAACCCCACGACTATGACCCCACCCTGCTCACGTGGACCGAATCGATGATCGCAGGCCAGACCTTTGCCATTGAGCACCGTCTGCGCCGCCACGATGGTGTTTATCGCTGGGTGATGAACCGGGGTGTGCCCACGCGCGACCCCGACGGACAGCTCACGGGCTGGGTGGGCACCATGATCGACATCGATGACCAGAAGTACCTAGAGGAGCGCTTTCAGCTCGTTGTTCAAGCGGTGAATGGGCTGGTGTTTGACGTCAGCAAGGTGAGTCTAGACGGGGACGATCGCGTCTACCGCTCTGAGCAACTGTTCGATCTAGTTGGGGTGCCTGCCTCTGAGGCCCCACCCACATCGCGGTGGTGGGAAGACCGCATTCATCCCGACGATCGGCCACGACTGCGCCACCGCATGGTGGAGCTCTTCGCCAGCTCTAGCCAGCTCTACGAATTAGACTACCGGATTCGCCACGAGGAGGGTCGCTGGGTCGATGTCTGGGAGCGGGGCTGCCTGGTGCGCGATGAGCAGGGGCAGGTGGTGCGCGTGGTGGGTTCCACGGTCGATATCAGCCAGCAGCAGGCGGCCCTGCGCGATCGCAACCAGGCCGAACTGCGGCTGCGCAAGGTCCTGATTCAACTGGAAGCGGCTCTCTCTGCCGGGTCGGTCTACACCTGGTGCTGGAGTATTCGCAAGAATCGGGTGGTGGCTAACCGCAGCTTTGCCCAGCTGTTTGGCCTTGACCCCGAGCGCGTTGCTGCCGGGGTGCGCCTGGAGAAATTTATCACCATCATTCACCCCGACGACCGGGCACGGGTGGCGGCAGCTATTGACCAGGCGATCGCCACTGGCAACAGCTGCGCCGCCGAGTTTCGCATCTGCAATCCCCAAGGTGAGGAGCGTTGGGTAATTGCGCGCGGACAGGCCGAATACGACAGCGAGGGCAATGCCGTAATCTTTCCCGGGGCGCTGGCCGACATTAGCGATCGCAAGCGCGTCGAAATTGCCCTAAAGCAAAAAAATCAGGAGGCTGAAGCCAGCCAACGCACCCTCGATGCCTTAATGGCCTACATTCCCGAAGGCATTACCATCGCCGATGCGCCCGATGTGCGCGTTCGCCAAGTCAGCCGCTACGGGCAACAGTTGACTGGGCGCCCCTTAGAAGAAGTGGAGGGCCTGCCCGCCGCCGCCCATCCAGAAGCATGGCAGGTTTTTTCCACCGACGGCAGCCTCGCCACCCCCGAAGCGCTGCCCCTCACCCGCGCCGTGCAAAACGGTGAGGTCATTACCAACGAGGAATGGCTACTGCAAACCGCGGCTGGGCAAAGGCTGGTGCTGCTGTGCAACGCTGGCCCAATTTACAACCAGGAGGGCACAATTACTGGCGGCATTATCGCCTGGCGAGACATTACTGAGTTCAAACAGACCGAAATTGCCCTACAGCGCCACCAGGAACACCTAAATCTGGCCATGGCAGCCGCCCGCATGGGCAGCTGGGACTGGGATATTCAGCTTGATGTGGTGCAGTTTTCTGACAACGTAAAACGCCTATTTGACCTCGATCGCGATCGCGACGACTGCTACGAAAGCGTCATGGCTATGGTTCACCCCGACGATTTACCTCGGGTTGAACGCGCGCTGCATGACGCGGTTCATAAACAGGCCGAGTACAATGTTGAGTTACGGGTCATCAGGTCCGATGGCACGGTGTGCTGGATCTTGAGCTTGGGGCGGGTTTTCTATAGCGCTATGGGCATTCCGCTTAACATGACGGGCATTGACATCGACATTACCGATCGCAAGCAGGCCGAGCTAGCCCTGCAACAGACCACCGAACGGCTCAATGTTGCCCTCAAGAGCGCGCCGATTAGCTTGTTTAACCAAGATCTTGACCTGCGCTACACCTGGATTTATAACCCCACCCACGATCTAGACAAAGACCAGGTAATCGGCCAGCGCGACGAAGATCTGGCATCGCCGGAGACAGCGGCCCACTTGACCTACCTCAAGCGCCAGGTCATTACCACCGGCATCGGCCTGCGCGAAGAGGTCAAGGTGGTTGCCAACGGGCAAACCTCCTACTACGACCTAACCATCGACCCCATTCACGATGACCAAAACGCCATTATCGGCGTCACCTGCGCCGCTGTAGACATCAGTGAAAGAGTCCAGATTGCCACCGAACGTCAGCAGGCCACCACCGCCCTACAGGAGAGTGAAGACTGCCTGCGCATGGCGATCGAGTCGGCCAACATGGGCATTTGGGACTGGAACCTACTCACCAATCAGCTGAACTGGGACACGGGCTGTAAAGCCATATTTGGCCTTCCCCCCGAGGCCGACAGCAGTCCTGAGCGATTTTACGAAGGGTTGCATCCTGACGATCGCGATCGCATTCGACAGGTGATCGCTGAGTCGCTCACCCAGGAGACTGGCGGCAACTACGACGTGGAATATCGGGTGATTGGCCTGCAAGATCGGGTAGAACGGTGGGTGCGGGCCAAGGGGCAGACCTACTTTGATGGCGATGGCAACCCCCTGCGCTTTACCGGCACCATTCTCGACATCACTCAGCAAAAGCAGGCCGAAGTCGCCCGCGAACAGCTGCTCTGCCGAGAGCAGGCCGCCCGCGAAGCCGCCGAACGAGCCAACCGCATTAAAGACGAATTTTTGGCAATTTTGTCCCACGAGCTGAGGTCACCCCTCAACCCAATTTTGGGCTGGGCCAAGCTGCTGCAAACCAAAAAACTCGATGCGGAGAAAACGGCCCGCGCCCTCGAAACGATTGAGCGCAACGCCAAGTTGCAGACTCAGCTAATCGACGACCTCTTGGACATTGCCAAAATTTTGCGCGGTAAGCTCAAGATCGAACCTGCCTCGGTCGATCCGGCGTTTGTGGTTGAAGCAGCGATCGAAACCGTGCAGGCCGCAGCGGATGCCAAATCTATTCGCATCCAGACCGATTTGCCTGAGATTGGGCCCATTCAGGGCGACGGAGCGCGCATTCAGCAGATCATTTGGAACTTGCTGACCAATGCGATTAAATTCACCCCCGAACGGGGCCAGATCACCATTCAGCTAGCCCAGGTAGACCACTGGGCCCAGCTCAAGGTCACCGACACCGGCCAGGGGATTCGGCCGGAATTTTTGCCCCATATTTTTGAATCCTTTCGCCAGGCAGACGCCTCGATTACCCGTCAATTTGGTGGTCTGGGCTTGGGTCTGGCGATCGTGCGCTACCTGGCTGAGGCCCACGGCGGCACCATTAGCGCCGACAGCCCCGGCGAGGGCAAAGGGGCCACGTTTACCGTAAGTTTGCCGCTGCTCAACCAGCGCCCCAGCCCTCGGAAAATGGCTGTTTTGCCGGGGCAGATTGATCTGACTGGCGTACGGGTCATCGCCGTAGATGATAACCCCGACGGGCTGGCCTTGCTGACGCTCCTGCTGGGTGAATATGGGGCAGAGGTGATCGGTCTTGAGTCTGCTGCCGAGGTGCTGAGCAATCTAGCTAGCTTTCAACCCCATGTCTTGGTCAGCGACATTGGCATGCCCGGCATGGATGGCTATGAACTGCTCCGAAAAATTCGCGCCTTGCCGCCCGAACAAGGGGGGCAGGTACCGGCGATCGCCCTCACCGCCTACGTGCGCGAAGAAGACTCCCAAAAAGCGTTGGACAGCGGCTTTCAACGGCACCTGTCTAAGCCCATCGAACCCGATGCGATCGCTCGGGCCGTTGCCCAACTGGTGCAGTCATAGTTTTCTTGGGCTGGTGCGATCGAGCGGTGCGCACCTATAGGCTTAACAATTTCTGGTTTTAGCAGGTCGGGTTAGAGCGCAAATGCCCCCGGGTGCCGCTGCTGTTGGTGAAATATTTTTTGGCCCAGTTTTCCCTCTCCCTTGTATCTTAAGCAGCGGGACGGTAGACCGATGTCTCCCCGGTTTTAGAAACCGAGATTTAGTCCAGGTCACCGTTCTGCCATTGGTCAATAGCTCGAAAAATCGCCAGG
>NZ_JAMPKY010000013.1 GCF_039962255.1 Leptolyngbya subtilissima AS-A7
GATTCTCAGGGTCGCGTGATTGGCACCTGGGCCGATGTCATCAACCGGGCGAACCTGGGTATGGAAGTGATGCACGAGCGCAATGCTCACAACTTCCCCCTCGACCTCGCTACCGCTGAGGCGCCTGAAATCATCGGCTAGTCCTCGACGACTACCCCACTGATTGATTAGAACAACAGCGCTCCCGAAAGGGGGCGCTTTTGCGTTGGTGTTGGCGATCGCTACACTCTAAAATAAGCAAGGCCCATCAGTAGGCAAAACCTAAACGAGACATGGCTTCCACAATGCAAGCACTTCGGGATTTACAGCAAAGCCAGGACGCGATTTTGTCGTCAGAGGGGATTCCCACTACGTTTAACAATGCTGCTGACTTAGAAACGGTTAAAGCTGGAGCCGTGCTGTTTGATCGCAGCCATTGGGGAGTGCTTCAGATGTCTGGGGGCGATCGCCTGCGATTTATCCACAATCAGACTACCAACACGTTTACCCAGCGCCAGCCCGGCGAAGGCTGCGATACCGTATTTGTTACCTCCACCGCTAGAACCATTGACCTGACCACTGTCTATGTGACCGATGAGGCGCTGCTAATTCTCACTTCCCCTGGTCAGGATCAGCGCCTAATGGACTGGATGGATCGCTACATTTTTCCGGCCGATCAGGTATCGCTGGCTAACCTGACCGCAGATATAGCTGTTTTTTCCCTCGTTGGCTCTAGCAGCGCTGCTGTACTCAAGAATTTGGGCATTGAGTTAGAGCCTAATTTGCCTACAGCCCACCATCGAAGCGTTGATCTCGGTGGTGTTGCTCTACGCTTGGCTGTAGGTAGTGATTTGGCTCTGCCTGGGTACACCCTTTTGGTGCCGGTAGAAAGCGCAGCATCCGTATGGCAACAGCTTACCGATGCTGGAATCATCCCAGCAGGAGAACTGCTCTGGCAGCAGCTGAGGGTGCAGCAGGGGCGTCCTGCTCCAGAGCGCGAACTCACCGATGATTACAACCCTCTCGAAGCGGGGCTGTGGGACGCAATTGCCTTTGATAAGGGATGCTATATCGGTCAAGAGACTATTGCTCGATTAAACACCTACCGGGGGGTCAAGCAGCAGCTCTGGGGCCTTCAGCTTAGCGGTAAGGTTGATCCAGGGGAGGCTATTTTTGCTGGGGATGAAAAAGTTGGTTTACTCACTAGCGTAGTTGAAACTTCCGGTGGTTTAAGGGGTTTAGGCTATATTCGCACCAAAGCTGGTGGAGCAGGCTTGGCTGTCAGTATCGGTGCGGCTAATGGTGTGGTGGTTGATTTGCCCTATCTAGCTCGAGGGTACTTGACGGTAGATGATCTACCCGCTTAAGCGGTAATTTGGGTATTCTTAGGTGGACTCACTTAATTGTATTTAAGTAACGCACCGATTGTATTAAGCTTGGTCAGCCAAGCAATGCCGTACAGATTTTTACCCTATGAGCCAACCTAGACGCGCCCTGATTACTGGTATTACCGGTCAGGATGGATCTTATTTAGCAGAATTACTTCTAGATAAAGGCTACGAGGTTCACGGTATTATTCGCCGCACCTCTACATTCAATACTGACCGCATCGATCATGTTTATGTTGATCCTCACAGTGCCGAAGCGCGTCTGTTTTTGCACTACGGCGATTTGACCGATGGCACCATGTTACGGCGGATTCTTGAACAGGTGCAGCCCCAGGAGGTTTATAACTTGGGTGCTCAGTCTCACGTGCGGGTGAGCTTTGATTCGCCCGAATACACCGTGGACTGTGTTGGCATGGGTACGCTGCGGATTCTCGAAGCCATTCGTGACTACCAGCAGCGCACAGGGCTAGAAGTGCGCTTTTACCAAGCTGGCTCCTCGGAAATGTTTGGCAAAGTGCAAGAAATTCCCCAAACAGAAACCACGCCATTCTATCCCCGTAGCCCCTACGCCTGCGCCAAGGTTTTTGCCCACTGGCAAACGATTAACTACCGCGAGTCGTACGATCTGTTTGCCTGCAACGGCATTTTGTTTAACCACGAGTCGCCTCGTCGGGGCGAGACCTTTGTGACCCGCAAAATTACCCGAGCGGTAGCCCGCATTGTGGCCGGTCAGCAGAAAAAGCTGTATCTAGGCAATCTCGACGCTAAGCGCGACTGGGGCTATGCCAAAGACTATGTCAAGGCCATGTGGTTGATGCTGCAGCAAGACCAACCCGATGACTACGTAGTAGCCACTAACGAAACCCACGCTATCAGCGAATTTTTAGACATTGCCTTTAACCACGTTAACCTTGACTGGCATGACTACGTGGAGTTTGACCCTCGCTACCTGCGGCCTGCCGAAGTGGAACTGCTGATTGGTGACTCAACCAAAGCCCGCCAGGCTTTAGGCTGGGAGCCTAGCGTCACCTTTGAGGAACTGGTGCACTTGATGGTGGAGAGCGACCTCGAGGCCATCGGCATCCGCCATGGCAATGGTGCTTCCTCCGATGTAGCGACTATTCGCAAAGAGATGCTGCACTTGGCACCCCAGGGTTAACTGCTAGAGTCGGTCGATGACCAAAAAACGGTGTCTGTCTTGGGGATGGATACCGTTTTTTTGCCAGCAAAGCATGCGTTTTAGGGGCCTTTCCTCTAGTATGGGAAAGAACAACTGGGAGAGCGACTCAATCCACTGAGCTTGCCCAGATTGCTGTTGTAGGTTTCCCTTTGTATGGCTGACGAAAAGACCCCTCCAGTAGACTCTGCCCCCGCTGAGGATACCCCTGCTCCTCAGTTAGAGGCTCAAGCGGCAGATGCTGCGCCTCAGGCCAAGGCTAAAGCTGCCCCCAAGGCAGAGGCTGGTGCTGAACCCAAAACCCCACCCAAAGCCGCTCCTAAAAAGGAAAAGCCCCCGGCGCTAGAAGACAAGCCGTTCACTGAGTTTATTGAGCATCACTTTATTCCGACACTAGAGTCAGCGTTGAAGGATAAGGGCATTGACGATATTCAGCTCACCCTCGATCAGCGGCCCCTAGAGGTGTTTGGTATCAGTGATGATGAGCAGTATTGGCACGTAAAGGGGCAGTGGCAAAAGGGCGATGGCGAAGCCTCCCCTTCGGGGAATCGCCAGTTCAATATTGCCTTTACAAAAGAGAATATCTCTAGCCCCAAGCTGTTCTACTTTGCCGATAGAGGCTCTCAGCCCAGCACCATTGAGCAGTTCATGGGTGACGAGCGCAAAATTACCCTAGACTTGCTGGTGCTGTTTACCCTACGTCGGCTCAACGGCCAAAAATGGTTGGCAAGAAATTGAGCTCTCCAGTGGGCAAGCGCTAGTGGGCAGGCAGAATACTCGGCCAGGGCTAGCTACTGTGGGTAGCAAGAAACTGCCGCAACAGACCAATCACCACAGCAGGATGCTCCACGTGGGGTAATACCCCAGAGTGGGGTATTTCTATCACCGTTTGAATGGCTTTGGGGTTGAGGCTGGCCAACCGTTTGACCATTGCTGGAGCGCTAAACCGCGACTCAGCTCCTAGCAAGATGGTGGTAGGGGTTTGCAGCTGGTGAATATAGCGCGACAGGTCAAAGCTGACCGCTCCATTGAGGGAGGCTAGGGCAGAATATTCAGCATTGGGTTGCTGAGTGCAGGCGAGATAGCCCTGTACCGTTTCTGGGGTAATGCGACGAGAGTCGGCAAAGAGAAAGGTGGAGAGGAACGATCGCACCGCCAGTTCGTTGGCGGCCCCTACCTGATACAGCAGTTTGTCTATGCCCGGTGTACTAGCGATAAGGGCAGGCAGGCTGGCTCTGTAGTCGCGGCCAAAGTCACTGTTGCCCGAGGGTGAAACTAGAAATAGGCCTTTGAACAAATCAGGGCGCAGTCCCGCTAAGCGGATCACTACCCCAGCGGTAAGGGAGGTGGCCACTACTAAGGCGGGGGGCTCAGCCACTAACTCCAGTAGGTGGGTGATCATGTAAAAGTAGTCTTCGGTCGAGTAATCGCGGGGCGGATGGGTTGATTGCCCCCAGCCAATTAAATCAGGGGCAATCACCCGATGGGTGGCACCAAAGGCGGCGTATACCTTAGACCATTCGAAGGCTGAGGAGCCGCCCCCAAGGCTGTGTAGAAAAACGAGGGGCGGACGGGTCGCGGGGCTATCCACTTGCCAAGGCCAGCCGCCGGGCGTGTAGTAGGCCATGACCCCCAGGTCGGTAGCGAGGGCCTGCTGAATAAAGCCCAGCGGCTGGAAGTTAAGCATGGTGATATTCGCTAAGATTCGTGGATGTGGGGCTATCCCTGGGCAGTGATTCAATCTTAAGGCCAATCTAAAGGCCTCTGCTGCCCATTTGAATTCTGCCTGGAGGTGAGGTCAACGTTACCGAGCGAGTTGTTAATTTATCGATTTCAGGGGGAGGGGCTACAGCCCAAACGGTTGGCGCTGGATGGGGTGAATCGGGCGATCGCAGCCGATCTCATTCAGCTCTTTCAGCAGCAGGTGGGCCTCACCCAAGGCGACCTCAACCGCCAGCTGCAAGATTTAGAGGGCGAAGACACTAACTACCGCATCAAGCGGGGGCTAGCCCACATTCTGCGCAATAGCTTTGCCACGTTTGATGTGGTAAGCCCGCTAGAGCCAATTGAGCTGCGGCGGCGAGTGTTTGCCCTGTCCGCCCAATCAATTCCATCTCCCAAAGCGGCCGAAGCTCATTTGACAGCCCTTGGTCAGCAGCTTTCTGAAGAACTAGATCGGGAAGTATCAGTGCCTGACCTGCGCCAGGGGCTCTACGCCGATCGCCAAGACAACCACATTCTGATTGAGTTTGACTCCCCCACTCCCGATGCCCTGCTCCATCGCTATAACCTGTCGCAGACCCAGGGGGTGTTTTATAAGGCCAGCGATCTGGTGATGCACCTGTACCGCAATGACCCCGGCGAGTACAAGCTCATGTTTCGTTACCTAAAGCTGTTTCGGCTGATGACCTACATCGAGGGCGACGCCGATCAGGGGTTTACGATCACCATCGACGGCCCCGCCAGCTTGTTTAAACCCAGCACGCGCTATGGAATCGATATTGCCAAGCTGATTCCCGCTATTCTCCACGTCAGTAAGTGGCGGCTGACGGCAACCTTGCAAATGAAGGACAACTTTACTCAACAGGTAAAACCCCGCCAGTTTACCCTCGATAGCGACTGTGGTTTGGTTACCCACTATCCCCCTGGCAAAACCTACGACAGCATGATTGAGGAGTCGTTCGTCAGCCGCTGGCCGGCCAAAACCCCCTGGCGGCTGGAGCGGGAGGTGGATCTGGTACCCCTGCCCGGCAGCGTGATGATCCCCGACTTCCGACTGGTTCACCCCGACGGGCGCGAGTTTTTGCTAGAGATTGTTGGCTACTGGCGGCCTGAATACCTGCGTAAGAAATTTGCTCAGGTGCGCAAGTCGGGGCGCAGTAACCTAATTTTGGCGGTTTCAGAACGGCTCAACCTGGAGAATGCCGGGGTAGATATTGCCAACGTTCCAGCCCAGGTGGTGTGGTTTAAGACGAAACTTCAGCCCAAGGTGGTGCTGGAGGTGCTGGGAGACTGAGGCCTTGGTGAGTATCCAGGTTTTCTTATAGCTATCGATAGGAAAACCTGAAGGCTGGACTCGTAGGCTAGGTCATGATTGTGCCGCCCATCAGTTTTTCGTAACGCCGCTGGAGTTCCTTCGCTAGTTTGGGCCAGCGGGCTAGGTCTGGGTCTTCTTTCAGCATGGCTTCTGCTGCCTCGCGGGCTAGCGTTAGTACGTCCTGGTCTTCGATCAAACTGGCTAGGGCGAAATCGGGCAGGCCCGACTGGCGGGTGCCTAGCACTTCTCCAGGGCCGCGAAAGCGCAGGTCCATTTCAGCAATAAAAAAACCGTCCTGGGATTGCTCTAGCACTTTGAGGCGCTGAATGGCGGTTTCGCTGCGGCTGCCGCTGAGCAATAGGCAAAATGATTGGGCGGCACCGCGCCCGACTCGGCCCCGCAGCTGGTGGAGCTGAGAGAGGCCAAACCGCTCGGCGTGCTCGATCAGCATTACCGAAGCGTTGGGCACATCGACGCCCACTTCCACCACGGTGGTCGATACCAAAATGTGGGATTCCTGGTTGCGGAAGGCGGTAATAGCGACGTCTTTCTCGGCGGAAGACATGCGTCCGTGAAGCAGACCGACGGTGAATTCTGGAAAAATGACCTCCGCTAGCCGCTGGTGCTCCTCCACGGCGGATTTGAGATCGAGCTTTTCGGATTCTTCGACCAGAGGAAGCACCACGTAGACCTGGCGACCCTGGGCAATTTCGCGCCGGATGAGGTCGTAGGCGTGGGTGCGTTCTTTGTTTGTCAGCAGCGTGGTTTGAATTGCTTTGCGCCCCGGCGGCAGTTCGTCAATTTGGCTCACATCCAGGTCGCCGTGCATGGTTAGCGTCAGGGTGCGGGGAATGGGAGTAGCGGTGAGGGTGAGCACGTGGGGATTTGCGCCTTTTTGGGTGAGCCTGGCCCGCTGCTGCACGCCAAAGCGGTGCTGCTCGTCAATTACCACCAGGCCCAGATCGCGGAACTGCACCGGGTCTTCGATCAGGGCATGGGTGCCGACAAGAATGGGCAGTTCGCCAGTGGCCAGTTCGCCCAGCATTTTGCGACGTTTGGCAGCGCGGGTGGAGCCAGTGAGCAGTTCCACAGTGAGGTGCAGCTGGTTGAACCATTCCACCAGCTTGCGGTAGTGCTGCTCGGCTAACACTTCGGTGGGAGCCATGATGGCGGCCTGATAGCCCGATTGAATTGCAGCGAGAGTAGCAACTACGGCAACGACGGTTTTACCGGAGCCAACATCCCCCTGCACCAAGCGGTTCATGGGTACGGGCTTTTGCAGGTCAGAGAGGATGTCGTTGACCACCCGCTGCTGGGCACCGGTAAGGCCAAAGGGAATTACGCCGTAGAACTGGTCGATCAGCTTCCCGGTGGGGGCGAGGGTGATGGCAGTTTGCTGAGCCTGCTGCTGTTGACGACGGCGCAGGAGGCCCAGCTGGAGGTAGAGAAATTCGTCGAATACTAAGCGACGACGGGCTTTGGCTAGGTTTTCTTCGTCGTCGGGGAAGTGGATTTGGGCGATCGCATCCTCCACCTTCACCAACTCATAGCGCTGCCGCAGGTCCACCGGCAGGGGATCCTGAAGTTCGGGCACCGCTGGTAGGGCAGCCGCTACAGCTTTGCGCACCAAATCTGCTGGGACGCCCTCGGTAAGGGAATAGACCGGCACCATGCGGCCAATGGTGAGCGATTCGATGCGATCGCTCAAACTGTCCAACACTTCTAGATGCGGATCTTCCAGCGTCACCCCAAACTTGCTGTCTTTGACCAAACCGGAGGCGGCAACGATCGCCCCCTGGGGATACTGGCGCTTTTGCTGCTGCTGCCAGCTTGGGGTGGCGTAGCGACCGCCGGGGTAGAAGCGGTTGAGCTTGAGGGTGCCGCTGCCGTCGGAGAGCTGAAGCTCAAAGATGGTGAGCTTTTTGTTGCGGGGGCTGGTGAAGCAGTTGACCCGCTTGACGGTGCCGACGATGGTGACGGTTTCGCCGGGTTCTAAATCACGAATTTTGACCTGCTGGGCGTAGTTGATGTGGTCGCGAGGATAGTAGTAGAGCACATCCTGCACGGTGAAGATGCCTAGCTTGGCCAAGCGCTCGCTGTTTTTAGGGCCGATGCCTTTCAGGTAAGTGACGGGCTGGTCAAGGCCAAAGCGAAAGCTGCCGGTGCCAGATGCCTCAGCTAGCTGGGTGGTTTTTGGGGCCTTGGCTGTTTTGGATGTTTTGGCCGCAGTTGATTTCTGAGCGTCTGTTGCGCTGCCTTCACGGGTGCGAAGGGATTTGGTCTCGGCAAATTTTTCCAGCAGGCGCTGGGTGCTGTAGAGAAAGCGGCGGGTTTCAGCTACCAAGTGCTGGCGCTGGGCAAAGCTGAGGTCGGTGTAGCCGTTGTACTTTTGGGCCAGGCTCTGCCACGACTGCTGCTGATCGCCGGGGAGAACGGCCGGAGGCTGTTGCAGACTGTCGCGCAGAAATTCGTTGAAGCTCTGCTGTTTGCCCACCAGATTGTTGAAGCCGGTCTCGGCCTCGACCGAGAGGGCTCGCTGAAGCCGCACCCAGTCGGGTAGGGAGGTCTGTGCTTCTGTCATGGATGCTTCCCCAGAGCCCTACCGGGATGAGTCGTCGTACCAAACCGCTCGCCAAGCTTGCTCGGCTTGGGCGATCGCCAGCTCACGCTCGGCTCGCTGGTACTGTTTGCCCAGCTTGCGCAGCCGACCCACGGCGGTGCGCAGTTTGCTGCGCCATAGAGCAGTCTGCACATCCCCTAACTCTAGGTCGGCCAGACGCAGCTGAACAGCGGCTAAATGGGTCATGGTGCTTTCTAGGGCTTCTTCCTCGTCGTCTGATCCGTCGGCTTCTTCCTCATCGCGTTCGGTCTGTTGGCGGTCAAACTCAGCGGCTACATCCCCAGCCATGGCCACCAGCACGTTGAGCACGTTGGGGACAGCGCGCCCCTTAGGAACTGCCATGTCCGCGTCGGAGGCAACCTCTAATACCGACTCGGGTAAGTCAGGAATCACCTGGGACTTACGCAACAGCCGATTAGCTTTTTTAGAGACGCGCTGGAGTACGTCGCGGATTCTCTGCTCCAGAATTAGATGGTGTTTGGCGACTAAGGTAGGGGTCATTGGGTCGCCGGTAAAAGGGCGATCGCGAAACACGTCTTCTATATCGCTGGAAATAGCCGCCATCAGGACAGACTGGATGAGCTGCTTGGGGTCGAGCGCCGAGGCCTCACTATCGGAGGAAGACTCGTTTGCTGAGGACGGCGACGAGGCTTCAACAGACTCTGGAGCCGAATTTTCATCGGAGTGCTCAGCACCGAAGTGTTCGGCGTCAGCATCTCTGGCACCAGAGTCTTCAGCAATTGTCCCCTCTATGGCTGCTTCTGCAGGCTCCGCGATCGCCCCAGAGTCGGTCTCATCAGCCTCTGTTTGATCAACCTGTTCCAAAACCTCGTCAGCAGGCGTCAAAACCGCCCCTGCCGAGGGCTGAGTTAAGGCCACCAGAGCAGTTTCTAGGCGATTGAGGTCGTCGCGATCAAGATTGGGCTCAGCCGGAGATGGGTCGGGCTCCATAAGCTGCTGTAGCCAGCCTTGGGCCTTGCTACCCAGGGTTTGCATGCCTTGCTGCAGACGGCCGCGATCGCTCACGGATAGGGCCAAAAACTCTTCGGGGTAGACCTGGGTACAAAGGTGGTAAGTGGCCATCACGACCTGTCGCCGCACCGTCTGCCCCAGCACCGTCAGATAGGTGGCATAAATTTGGCTAAACTCTTCGGCCAGGGTGGCGGTGGCACCCTCTAACCCATTGAGATCTTTGCGAATGCTTTCAACTGGCCTTACCATACCGCCTTGCCCACGCCATATCTGGATTATAGGGAAATATTGAAAGCGGGGACGCAATACTGGCGCCCCCGCTATTGGCGATGGCTAAGGGACGGCCTGTGACCATTGCTAACTTAACCGTTAGCCCCTAGCCTGAAGTTGGCTCATCCTAGCCTCACTTCTTCTTCTTGCCCTTTTCTTTCTTAGGCGCGGCTTCGGCCTTAGGCTCGGCTGCCGGTTCGGCTTCGGCTACGGGTTCTTCTTTCTTGTTGAGACCAGCCTGAGCCGCGACTTCCTCGGCAAAGTTGGTCTCTTCTTTCTCAATGCCCTCACCCAGCACAAACCGAGAAAAGCGCCGCACCTGGATATTTTCACCCAGTTTAGAAACTACCTGCTTAATCAGCTCTTCTACAGAGATGTTCTGATCTTTGATAAAGGGCTGATCGACCAGGGAAAGCTCCTTGAGACGCTTTTGAATGCGGCCTTCAACGATCTTTTCCTGCATGGCGGCGGGCTTGTTGGCGATGTCGTCGCGGCCCATCTCAATAGACTTTTCTTTGGCGGCAACCTCGGCAGGAATATCACTGACGCGCACGTACTCCACGTTGGGGCAGGCCGCAATCTGCATAGCAATGTCGCGCACCAGAGTCTTGAACTCATCGCGGCGGGCCACAAAGTCAGTTTCGCAGTTGACTTCTACCAGCACACCTACCCGGCCGCCAGTGTGGATGTAGCTCTCTACTAAACCCTCAGCGGCTACCCGGCCTTCTTTCTTAGTGGCCGAAGCAATACCCTTCTGGCGCAGCCACTCGATCGACTTTTCGATGTCGCCATCGTTTTCTTTCAGGGCTTTTTTGCAATCCATCATGCCCGCGCCGGTCTTGTCGCGCAGGTCTTTAACGAGCTTTGCAGAAATTTCTGCCATGGTGATTTACCGTCCTAACGCGCTATCGTCAAACTCAATACAAACTCAGGGAAAAGGCCCTAGTTCAGCTTAAACCCCTAGGGCCACCTTCACTAAGGCAACTATTGGGCAAAGGCAGAATATTCTGCCTTTGCCCAACACACCTAGACTCCTAAATTCCTCTCCAGTAGGAGAACAAAGCGAATTAAGGTCTAGTCGTCGCTATCGGCGGCGGGGGCGTCGTAGCCGTACTCGTCGTCTTCACCACCGTCATAGTCTTCGTAGTCGTCATCGTTGCCGCGAGCCTTGGCACCATTGGAGCCTTCGTAGATGGCGTCGGCCAGCTTGCCCAAAATCAGCTTGATGGAGCGAATAGCGTCATCGTTGCCGGGAATGGGCACATCTACTAGATCGGGATCGCAGTTAGTATCTAGCAGCGAAATGATGGGAATGCCCAACTTGTGGCATTCCGACACCGCGTTGTATTCGCGCTTGATGTCAACGATGATGGCGACATCGGGTACCTTGCGCATAGTTTTGATGCCACCCAGGTACTTTTGCAGCTTCTCTAGCTCGCGGCGCAGTACGGCGGCTTCTTTTTTGGGGCGCAGGTCAATGGCACCCAGTTCTTCCATACGCTCAAGCTCTTTGAGGCGGTTAGCGCGAGACTTGATGGTTTCCCAGTTGGTCAGCATGCCGCCCAGCCAGCGCTGGTTGACGTAGTGAGAGCCGCAGCGGGCAGATTCTTGGGCCACAATGCCAGCCGCCTGGCGCTTGGTGCCAATGAACAGGAACTTTTGCCCCTGCTCAGCCGCAGTGCGGACAAATCTGTAGGCTTCTTCCATCAGCTGGGCGGTCTGCACCAGGTCAATGATGTGAACGCCGTTGCGGGAGGTGAAGATGTACTGATCCATCTTGGGATTCCAGCGGCGAGTTTGGTGGCCGAAGTGAACCCCAGATTCTAGTAGCTCAGGGAGAGTAATAACGGGCATTTGATTTTGACTCCTTTCGGGTTAATCCTCCATTCGAACGTGCTTTCCATAGGAAAGACCCGAAAATTCGAATGTGTGGTTTTTTGACAACTTTTCTAGGTTATCACAAAAGAGTGAGTACAAGGTTTAGGGGGTGTAGGGGAGTAGCCGTGCCTTAGACCCTACACCCCCTAAACCTCTCAGCTAGTCGTCAAAGTGTTTGACGATCGCCTCGGCAAACTCCGAGCACTTCAGCGGTGGATTGACCGGGGGCTCCATTAGGCGGGCCAGGTCGTAGGTAACTTCGCGGGAGGCGATCGCCCCCCCAATCCCTTTCTTGATTAAATCGGCCGCCTCTTGCCAGCCCATGTACTCCAGCATCATCACCCCAGAGAGAATGACGGAGCCGGGGTTGATCCGGTCCAGCCCAGCGTGCTTGGGGGCGGTGCCGTGGGTGGCTTCAAAGATGGCGCAGGTGTCGCCGATGTTGGCCCCTGGCCCCATACCCAACCCACCGACGATCGCCGCTGCCGCATCCGAGAGATAGTCGCCATTCAGGTTCATGGTGGCGAGAATCGAGTACTCATCGGGCCGGGTTTGAATCTGCTGAAAGATGCTGTCGGCGATGCGATCGTTCACCATGATTTTGTCTTTCCACTGGCCGTTGCCGTGGGTCTCCCAAATGGCGGCGAGAATGCCCTCGACTTCAGCATGGATAGCGGCCTTTTTTTCGGGGGTCAGGGCGTCGTATCCTGGCTCAATCTGGCGAGCGTTCTCTTCGGTAGAGAGGTCAGGATTGGCTTCTTTATTGCCCAGAATCCAGGACTCGCGTTCAGTGACGCAGTCAGCGCGAAATTCTGAGGTAGCCAACTCATAGCCCCAGTCACGGAAGGCCCCTTCGGTATATTTCATAATGTTGCCCTTGTGCACCAGGGTGACCTGCTGCTTGTCTTTGGGCAGACGCAGGGCGTGCTTCATAGCGCGGCGCACCAAGCGCTGGCTGCCGGTTTTGCTGATCGGCTTGATGCCAATGCCCGAGTCGAGGGGAATCTGCTTTTTGCCGTGCTCTGGGGTAGCCGGGATCAATTCAGTATTGAGGTATTTGATCAGCTGGTCGCCGATGGGGTCGCCCTGCTTCCACTCGATGCCCAGGTAAATATCTTCGGTGTTCTCTCTATAGATAATGACGTCGAGCTTTTCGGGGCTGCGGTGGGGAGAAGGAGTGCCAGCGTAGTACTTGCAGGGGCGCACGCAGGCGTAGAGGTCATTAATCTGCCGCAGGGCCACGTTGAGCGAGCGAATGCCGCCGCCGACTGGGGTGGTGAGAGGACCCTTGATTGCTACGCCGAACTCTTCAATGGCTTTGAGGGTGTCGTCGGGCAGGTATTGGTAGGTGCCGTACTGCTCACAGGCTTCGTCGCCAGCGTAGACCCGAAACCAGACAATCTCGCGCTTGCCGCCGTAGGCTGCGGCCACCGCCGCGTCAAACACCCGCTGGGCAGCGGGCCAAATGTCTACTCCCGTTCCATCACCACGGATGTAGGGAATGATAGGCGTATCTGGCACGACGGGTTCGCCATCTTTAAAGGTGATGCGATCGCCTACTGTCGGGGGAGTGATCCGTTCGTACATCGCAAATTGCCCGCAAACGACAAAACATCCCATAGTCTAATGCGCTTTAACCCACATTTTTGCTCGTTTAGCCACGATTTAAATCTGGGTGTGAACGTCTGGAGAGCCGCCAGCCCCTAAGTCTCTCTAGACATCGAGATAGCGATTGTTTGCTGCAGCCGTTGTGGTCAGTGGTGGCGGTGACGCTATAGATTGCTAGCCTTTGCCCTCAGCCCTAGTCTGCTTTGCCGTTGAGACTTTAAATGTATGAATACGGTTTTAATTGTTGACGACGATCCTATATTGCAAACGGCATTGACCCGGCACTTACAGGCTCAGGGGTTTGAGGTGATGAGCGCGACCTCAGGCCAAGAGGCACTAGATTTGTTGTGCAACCAACCTGCGGACGTGGTGGTGTCGGACGTGGTGATGCCGGGCATGAACGGGTTCGAGTTTTGCCATCACCTGCGCTCTAGCCCCGCCGGAGAAATGGTGCCGTTTATCTTTCTCTCTGGCCTGGGAGAGTTGACTAACCGGGTGCAGGGTCACATGCTCGGGGCTGATGACTATTTAGTTAAGCCCTTCTCGGCGCAGGAGCTGATTGCCAAAGTGAAGGGAGCGATCGCGCGATCGCAGCGTCTCCACAGCACTCTAAAGCGCATGCTTGAACAGTCTGCCCTCCAGCCCAGCCCCCTACCCCTCACCCCGGCCGAAGAGCGGGTGTTTTGGGAGGTGGTTCAAGGCTTTACCAACAAACAGATCGGCGAGCACCTCTTTCTCAGCCCCCGCACGGTGCAAACCCATCTCAGCAATATGCTGGCCAAGCTCAATCTTGAGAACCGCGCGCAGATCGTGCGCTTTGCCTTTGAGCACGGGTATCGGATGCCGGAGGAGTTGGAAAAGGGGTGAGGGAGTGGATGGGTAGGAGGGTGGATGAGTGATGGGTACATGAGTGGATGAGACCCGACTGCAAATCCTGAACTACACCCAGCGTTTCCAACCCTTTGGGAAGCCACCAGGCAAAAAACATTTGCTCCTCACCCTCTACCCATCCACCCTCCTACCCATCCACCCATCCACTCCCCCACTTCACCTGGCTACCCAACACGCCCTATGATTGGAATGGGCTCTCTTGTGCGGTATCTATGGTTTCGGACAGCGACACATTAGTGAATTTGCGCGCTCAGCTGCAGGGTGATTCGCTGAAGAAGCAGCTCTCGGCGGTGCATGAGCTGCTGGCCCTGGGGCAGGAGGGAGTTGAGGCGTTGACTGCAACTTTGGTGGGGCGCAAAGACGAGCCGCCAACGATTTTAGACGGCAAGATCTTTCAAGTGCTCTACGCTACGGAGCAGGAGAATCTGCGTCATTCTCTGGCGCAGCATTGGCCACAGGGGCGAATGCCGACGCCGTCGGAGCAGGGAGTTGACTACGGGCCGCTGCAAGCGCTGTTGATTCAGCAGGACTTTGAAGAGGCGGACCGGATGACACTGGCGAAGCTGTGCGAGCTGGCAGGGCCAACGGCGGTGAAGCGCAAGTGGGTCTATTTCACCGAGGTGGAGCAGTTTCCGGTGGAGGATTTGCGTACCATTGACCGGCTGTGGCTGATTTACTCTGAGGGTAAGTTTGGCTTCTCGGTGCAGCGCCGTCTCTGGCTCAGCCTCGGCCAAAATTGGGATAAGTTTTGGCCCCGCATTGCCTGGAAGGACGACAATATCTGGACGCGCTACCCCGGCGGCTTTATTTGGGATTTGAGCGCTCCGGATGGCCATTTGCCCCTGTCGAACCAGCTGCGCGGTGTTCGCATGATGGCGGCTCTACTAGCGCACCCGGCTTGGAGTGAGGAGGGGTAACGGTGCCGAAGCAGCGTGCCAAATCCGATCTACCTACCAAGGTTTGCCCGGTATGCCAGCGCCCGTTTACCTGGCGCAAAAAGTGGGCCGACTGCTGGGATGAGGTGAAATATTGCAGCGATCGCTGCCGTCGTCATCGCCAGCAGAGCCTCTGACCCAAAACAAGGACATTTCGCCAGCCTAGTACGCTGCCTGTTGCCTCGGTGAGATTCTGGATAAAAATCTCAACCCAACAAGCTGAGTGAATTGGCTGGCGGTGCGATCGCCCTCGCTACAGTTATCTAATAATCAACCCCTTAAGATAGGAAAGCATTTTTAAGGACGGCTGCCATGACCCAGGCATTACCCAAGGTAATCATTCACGGAGGAGCGGGTAGCTCAGTGGGCCACAAGGAAAGGCTGCTGACCCTGCGGGAAGATTTACACAGTATTGTCAACGAGGTGTATAGCAAAGCTGAGTCGGGGGCCCGCGCCCGCGATTGTGTCGTGCTGGGCTGCCAGCTGATGGAAGATTCGCCCCACTTTAACGCGGGCTATGGCTCAGTGCTGCAATCTGACGGCCAGGTGCGCATGAGTGCGGGCCTGATGGACGGTGAGGCTCAGCGATTTAGCGGTGTTATCAACGTGTCGCGGGTGCGGCATCCGATCGACCTGGCGGCTTACCTGCAACCCGCCGCCGATCGCATCGTTTCGGACTATGGCGCGGCTGAGCTGGCCCGCGAGATGGGCCTGGTGCCCTTTGACCCGGTGACTGACCTCCGCTTGAAAGAATGGATGAGGGAGCGGGCCAGCAACTTTCAAAGCGCTATGGCTGGGGTGGTGGCAGAGACCGTAGATGTGCCTGCTGACTCTGAAAGTCGGCGGGGTACGATTGGGGTGATTGTGCTGGATGGGTCGGGGCACCTAGCCGTGGGCACTTCTACCGGCGGTAAGGGGCTAGAGCGGCTGGGGCGGGTGAGCGACTCGGCTACCCCAGCTGGAACCTACGCCAACGCGTTGGCGGCGGTGAGTTGTACGGGCATTGGCGAAGATATTCTCGACGAATGCCTGGCGGCCCGCATTGTCGTGCGGGTGACCGATGGTATGGACATAGCGACGGCGTTTGAAAAATCCTTTGCGGAAGCGACGCACCACGGGCGGGATTTTGGGGCGATCGCTTTGAGCCAGTGGGGCCAAATCGCCTGGGGTAAAACCAGCGAGGTGCTGATATCGGCCTACCATACGGGCGATGGCGTGGGCGATACCCTAGAGCTAGACTCAGGTACCTTGACCGGAGTGGTGTAACCGCTATGACCGACCCCAATGCTTCCAAGCGCAATCCCTCGGCAACCGAGAAGAACGTGCTTAAAATCGATGTGCCCACCCTGATGGTGATTTTGACCGGGCTGATTTTGCTGCCCCTGCTGGCCACAGGATTTATTTCTCAGTAAGCAAAGAGTAGTGGATCATCCGTAGGAAGAGGAGTGAGGGCGCCCCTTCCTACAAAGCAGGTGAGGGCTACCCTCTGCCTTTGCTTTTGGAATTTTTACTAGAGCAGCGATCGGTCGTACCCGAGAGCTAATTGTCCAGAAAGCTTACGCTGGGCCTCATCTCGCAAGGGGTGAAACCGTACACCTTGGGCATCGCGGAAGAGTTTTTCTAAGCCAAAGGGGCGGTTAAAAGAACGACCTCCAGCGATCTCCATGGCCATATCGACAACTCCAAGCACCGATCGCGCTACCAAGGCTCGACCCGTCATAATTTGGTTGGTGGTATCAAAACCAGGCTGGCTAGAGATGCTGGTTGAAATCATATGTTGCAGAGCAATTTTAGCCGCAGCTAGCTCATTGTCTAAGCCGCCAACTTGATAGTAAATATGCTCGTCGTCGCGGTTTTTGCTAACTTGCTGAACGACTAAATCTCTAGCCGCTTCGGCCACTCCAACATAGACCGAATAAATAATGGGGAAGGCAACCATGGTGATCAAATGGAATGCCGGGTGCCATTTGTCGGCCGGACGACGCAGGGCGATCGCCTGATCGGATACAAAAACATTAGCCAGCACAATGTCGTGGGAGCCGGTGCCGCGCATGCCCATGGCTTGCCAGGTAGGCACAATTGAAACACCAGGGGTCTGCATAGGCAGGGCAAAGTGCAGTACCGTTTTTCCTTCGGCAGGGTCGTCATAGACGGCGCTAGTCATGAGCAAATCGCCGGCTGGGGCACCGCTAGCAAAGGCTTTGCGCGCCGTAATTAGGAAACCACCTTCGGTGCGAGTCGCGGTGCCAGAGCCGGGTAGCCAATCGCCGCCGCCACTGCTAAGCAGAATAATTTTCTCTTGGGCAATGCGTTTGAGTAACCCATCTACCGGAGCGTTTTGGTGCTGCCATTTCCAAGCCGGTACCATGACCTGGTGGGTGTGCATCGAAAAGGCCAGGGCGGTCGAACTACAGTGGCGAGCTAAGGTTTTTAAAGTTTCACAAACCTCTGTATAGCTAGCACCTCCCCCACCAAATTCTTGGGGAACACCCATGGCCGATAGCCCCGACTGTCGTAGTATTTCAAAATTTTCGGCGACAAAGGTATCGTTGGCATCGGCGGCCTGTTCGCTGGGGGAAAACTGTTGACCTAGAGATTGGGCAAGGGCTAGCCAGTCGCGATTTTGCTGTTGATGGGTGGGTTGATTAAGAAGTTCAAGCATGGGGGCTCCTTGAAAACTGAAATCGTTGGATGGGTCTATTCTGTTGTTGAAGCCCCTGGGGTACAAGATCACAATCTGTACTTCCGTTACAGATTGAAATAACCGATGAGGATGGTTGCCATGGGAAAGGGATATGGACAGTACTGCCCTATTTCTAGGGCGGCGGAAATTATTTGTGAGCGCTGGACACCCCTGATTTTGAGGGAGCTGATGTCTGGCAGTCACCACTTCAACGAGATCAGCTATGGAGTGCCGCTGATGTCGAGGGCGCTGCTAATTAAGCGCCTCAAAGAGTTAGAACTGGCCGGCATTATTACTCGCCAGGAAAAAACGACCGGGCCAGGATCGGTTTATTTGCTCACCCCGGCGGGGGAAGCGCTGCGTCCTCTAATTGACCAAATGGGGGTTTGGGCCTCACATTGGACCCGCGATCGCCTCTCCCCTGATCAGCTGGACGACCGACTGCTGATGTGGGCCATGCGGCGGGGCATTAATCTTGGGGCGTTTCCACCGGCCAAAGTAGTGCTGCAATTTGACCTGCGCGGTCTGACCAAGGGAAAACAGAAGGAACGCAGCTATTGGATGGTAGTTGAGTCAGAACGGGTTGATGTTTGTTTCCAAAACCCAGGCTTTGGGGTAGATGTCGTTATCTTTGCCGATCTCAGTGTCTTTACCCATGTCGTTATGGGCTACGAAAGCCTGGAGCAAGCACTCAAGACGGGGAGCATTGCCTTTGATGGGCCGAGTGATTATGTAAAACAATTGCCGACTTGGCTCTACCTGCAGCGCGAACGCCGTCACCTGTCAGGGATAGCACCTGTTGTGCTGGGCAAGATGGCATAGATTGGGGGCATGCTTCTGCGATCGCTACCGATTGACTAACGTTGTCACCGGAGCCTTCAGATATTCTAAATCTGGTCCAGAGGGAATAATGCCGCCTGGATTGAGCGGAAACAGGTTGCCGTAGTAGTCGCGCTTGACCGCTTCAATATCGCAGGTCTCCGCTACGCCGGGTAGTTGATACAGACGCCGTAGGTAAGGACCCAGGTGGGCATAGTCTTGAATGCGGCGGCGGTTGCACTTAAACAAGCTGTGGTAGACCACATCGAAGCGAAACAGCGTGGTAAACAGCCGCACATCGGCCAGGGTCACCCTATCGCCGCAGAGGTAGGGGCGATCACCCAAAGCCTGATCGATCGCATCCAGTGCATCAAATAGCTCGGTAACGGCGCGATCGTAGGCGGCCTGGGTTTGGGCAAAGCCACAGCGGTAGACGCCATTGTTAACGGCTTGGTAGGTGCGATCGTTCCACTGGTCAACCTCGGCTTTTAGGGTATTTGGGTAAAGGTCAACCTCTGGTCGAGTGGCCCATTCATTGAACGCCTCATTCAAAATAACGATGATGTCGGCACTTTCATTATTGACAATGCTGGCCTTCTGCCGATCCCACAGCACCGGTACCGTCGCCCGCCCCTGATAGCCTGGCTTGACTTGACGGTAGAATTCTGGCAGCGTGCGACAGCCGCGAAAGGGCGTTTCAAACACCCAGCAGCCCTCGTCAGGAGAAGGGATAACGGGCAGAACTGAAACGGCTTCTTCCAATCCCTTTAAGGCTCGCGTCACCAAAGTCCGATGTGCCCACGGACAGCCCATACCAACGATTAGCTGATAGCGATTCGCCTCAGGTAGATAGCCTCCATCGGAGGTAACCCATTGGCGAAACGCGCTCTCAGGCCGCTGGTAGTCACCGCCTTTGCTGCTGGGAGCCATCTGACCCATCATGGTTTGCCACAGTGTCGTCCAAACCTGCTTAGCCGTGCGAATCAGCAAACCTGGCGGGAGACCAGCCATAGGAACCTTGCGTGAGGAGATGTTTCTACTATAAAGAATGTTTGGTGGTGCATCGCTGCGCGGATGCACCCTACAAATCCCATGGCTCAGGCTCCTTGGATTGACCAATAGGTTGATTGGCAGAACAGAGGTTTAAACCAATGATCAACCTATCCTTTCCGTGAGGTGAAGGACGACGGAACGTCCTTCTCGACGGGGGTCTGGGGCCTGCGAAATGGCCCCAGCGGCAGATCTGGTTTGTACCCCAACCTGCGCGCCGCCACAACCCAAGCTCCCACAAAACAAACAGGCTGACGCAGCAACATCTAACCTGAGCAAAGCCGTAGATATTGTATCGGGCGAATAACCAATCGCTCCTACGACAAAAAAAGCCGCCGACCCGCAAGGGATCGACGGCAGCTTATGTGATGAGGTGATCTAGTGCAAAGAACGATTTACACCCGCGCCGGAGCCTTTGTCCACTCCGTGTGGAACGTGCCCTCCTTATCAACCCGTAGGTACGTATGCGCCCCAAAGTAATCACGCTGCGCCTGGGTCAGATTCTGCGGCAGGCGATCGCGCCGGTAGCTGTCAAAGTAATCCAGCGACGCACTAAACGCCGGCACCGGAATGCCAAACGTCGCCGCCATGGCGATTACTTCCCGCCAAGCCGTCTGGCGATCGAGAATCGTCTGCTTAAACTCAGGAGCCAGCAGCAGGTTAGGCAAGCTGGGGTTTTCGTCATAGGCATGCTTGATCTTATTCAAGAAGCCCGCCCGAATAATGCAGCCCCCCTTCCAAATCCGAGCCGTTTCGCCCAGGTTGACATCGTACTCGTAGGCCTTAGAGGCCGCGCCAATCAGCGCCATACCCTGGGCGTAGGAGCAAATCTTTGAGCAATACAGCGCATCGCGAATTTTGTTCACCACCGCTTTGACATCGCCGTCAAAAGTAGCCGTGGGGCCGCTCAGCTCCTTAGACGCCGCTACCCGCTCCTCTTTAATCGACGACATAATCCGCGCGTTCACCGCGGCGGTAATGGTGGGAATGCCCACGCCTAGCTCTAGGGCGCTCATCACCGTCCAGCGGCCTGTGCCCTTTTGTCCCGCCGCATCCAGAATCAGTTCAGCTAAAGGCTCACCGGTTTCGGCATCAATGTTGGTAAAGATGTCGGCGGTGATTTCGATCAAAAAGGAATTCAGCTCATCGGTGAGATTCCACTCCGCGAACACGTCGAAGAGCTGGTTGTGGTTGAGGCCCAATACGCTCTTCATCAGGTCGTAGGCTTCGGCAATCAGCTGCATATCGCCGTACTCGATGCCGTTGTGCACCATTTTGACGTAGTGACCCGCGCCGCGAGGGCCGATGTAGGTAACACAGGGGCCATCATCGACCTGAGCCGCAATTTTTTTAACGATGGGCTCGATCGAGTCGTAGGCTGCGCGGGTGCCGCCGGGCATCAGGCTAGGGCCGAGCAGCGCCCCCTCTTCACCACCGCTGACCCCCATACCGATAAACCGCAGCCCAGTGGATTCCAAATCCTTCGTGCGGCGCTCGGTGTCTTCGTAGAGGGAGTTGCCACCGTCCATAATCATGTCGCCGTCATCCAGCAGGGGGCGCAGCTGGTCGATAACGGCATCTACCGGAGCTCCGGCTTTAACCATGACCAAAATGCGACGAGGCCGCTCTAGCGACTGCACGAACTCTTCAAGGCTGTAGGTGGCCTTAACATTTTTGCCCTGGGCACGCTTTTCCATAAAACGTTCGGTCACGGCGGCAGTGCGGTTGTACACGGCTACCGGAAAGCCCTTACTCTCGACGTTAAGCGCCAGGTTCTCGCCCATAACGGCGAGCCCAATTACACCAAAACTCTGTGCCATATCAATACTCTCGGTAACGGTTCGGTCGGAGGTCTAAAACGGATTTCTACGGAAAACTGTAGGGTGGGCGGGTAGTGGGACGTTAACGGAATGCCACAAAGAATGCTACTGGCATCAAAACTGTCAACAGCCTAAACAACTTTTTCGGGATGGCCATGCTCCCAAAGGTTTTCTTTAGGTGTGAAGCTCAAAAGCCAGGAAGTCTTGACCTCCAGAGATCGGTATTCACTTCAGGTACAGAGTTTCGTCTACTCAACCCTTGCTTGTGATTAGTCTGTAGGGAAAGGCGGTCAGCGGAGCTGCAATCAATCTTCAACCCTAGCCCCTCAACGCTTTCTCGCCTACCCTCCCCATCTCCCCACTGCCTGCCGTGATTTTTCTGAGATTCTGTAGCCCCTGAAGCTGTGAAATTGAGCAAGTGCCGCAACAATGGCGTTACGTTGTGGCGTTCTCTCTCCATCTGGCTATGAAACTTCTCTCTCGTTCTGCCTTGGCGGCTTCTATAGCGACGGTTGGTCTTGTAATCACTGTCGGCTCTGGAACTGCGTATTCTGGCTGTGCCCTGTCTAACTGGGGTAATGCTGAGCTCTCGACAGCGAACGATGGGCCTAACGGCTTTTTGGTGGCTTCGCCTGACACTAATGCTCTGGGGATGGCCCTTGGTGGATTGGGAGCGATCGCCGCTCTGCTATCCGGTGGCACTCTGCTAACGCGCCAGCGCTGGCAAGCCCAAACGGCGGCCGCCTTAAAGACTGAGGTTGACCCAAGCCCAACAATTCAGATTGAAACGGTTTTGGTGTCTGAGCCAGCTGAGATTGAGAGTGAGGTAGCTTTGGCCTACCGGCGTTAGATTGACTTGACTGTGTTTGCAAATCTCCTTGAGTAGCTGAAGGGCTGGTTGTTGACCGGTCCTTTTTTTGCTTTCAGGACGGCTGCACCTGGGCCTGGAGCCAGCTCAAGTAGTCAGGCAAACCAGCCACAATCGGTAGAGCGATAATCTCGGGCACCTCATAGCTGTGGTGCTGGGTGATGGCCTGGGCGATCGCATCAAACTGGCTGAGGTCGGCTTTGACGATCAGCTGCCACTCGGGCTCGGTGTGGATTTTGCCCTGCCAACGGTAAACAGAACGGATCGACAGCACGCTAACGCAGGCCGCTAGATGGGCCTCCACCAAATGGCGGGCCAAGCTCTCGGCCTCGGCCTCAGAGCCAGCGGTGACCAAAACGACTCCTAGGGATGGGGGCGACATCACTGCTGGGGAATGCGATCGACAAACTGCGACTGGTTCAA
Organism: Leptolyngbya subtilissima AS-A7; assembly: GCF_039962255.1. Classification (NCBI taxonomy): domain Bacteria; kingdom Bacillati; phylum Cyanobacteriota; class Cyanophyceae; order Leptolyngbyales; family Leptolyngbyaceae; genus Leptolyngbya; species Leptolyngbya subtilissima. The sequence goes on from NZ_JAMPKY010000013.1 coordinate 22,419, forward strand.
AGTTTCCCGGGCTGGACGGTGGGTCCAACGGGTTTCCCCTTGCACTGTTTCGTAGAGGTAGGTGCGAGCTTCTTCCGGCAGCACCGACTCGGTGAACTCAGTGCCCACCACCACGGCGGCTTTAAGAGACGCCTCCCCCAAGTGGGCACGGGTGAGGTCAGCCCGCGATAGATCTACGCCGTCAAGCATGCCGTTCCACAATACGGCCCCGGTCAGATCAGAGCCGCTGAGGTCGGCCCCTAATAAACTCACCCCGCGCATGGTGGTGTGGGTAAGATTGGCCGAGCTGAGGTTGGCGTGGTCGAGGTTGGCCCCGTTGAGTTTGGCCTCTTTGAGGTTGGCCCCGGCCAAATTCATGCCGTGTAGGTCGACGCCGTTGAGCCAGGCTCCTTCCAGGTTGACAGCATCCATGCAGGTGCGCTCTAGGTCGGCCCCACTGAGTCGGGCCCCGGTGAGATGCGCCCAGGATAGGTTGGCCCCGCTCAGGTTCGCGCCGCGCAAATTGGCCCCGGTCAGGTTAGCGCCGCAGAGATTGGCCTCCCGCAAATCGGCATTGCGCAGGTTGGCATGGCACAGGTCGCAGCCGCTGAGTTTGGCATTGCGCAGGTCAGCTCGCACTAAGAAGGAGCCACGCAGGTTGGCCTTGGTGAGGTCAGCCTGGTTCAGGTGAGTCTCGCTCATTTTGGCAAAGCTCAGGTTCGCCCAGTTGAGGGTGGCGTAGTCGAGGTTGGCCTGGGTGAGAAAGGAGCGGCTAAGGTTGGCACCTTTGAGATTGGCGCGGCTGAGGTCCACGTCTACCAAAATGTGATGGCTAAAGTCACCACCGGCCAGGCTAATGCCAGTGAAGTCACGATAGCCAGCTTCGTAAAGCTCGAGGAAATATTTAATGTGCATAATGCTTCTATGGCGAGTCGGGGAAGCGCCAGACTCACGGGGGGCGACTAATGGCACGGCAGGTTCCCAAAACTGGGGCATACAGATTGTGAAGGGGTATGAAAAGCGACCTTAAAAATGAGATTTATGAGTAAGGTTAACGCTTCTTTAACTAAGACTCAGGAACATAAATTTACAGTTCAAAATGTGTTTAATTATTTTTTTACAATTGCTACACACGGGGGCTGTGTGGCTTGGATACAGCTTATTTGCTTTCTTCTAGGCTGACAGACTTCGTTGCTTTTGTTTGATAATTTGGTGAGAAACTTAGCACTCGACAAGTCATGAATCGATTGATTTTTTGGGGCGTTTGGCTTGGGTTTATTCTGTATGCATTTATACTTGCTCCTCCCAATCGCCCCGACACCGCTGAACTGATCTTAAAACTTTCCACAGGCGCGTGGGAGGGCATTAACCCTACCGTCATAGCCCTGTTTAACGCTATGGGAATTTGGCCAATGGTCTACGCTGCGGTGGCTTTGGTAGACGGCCACGGACAAAAGCAGCGGGCCTGGCCCTTTGTGGTGGTGTCGTTTGCGGTGGGGGCTTTTGCGCTGCTGCCCTACTTAGCTCTGCGACAGCCTAACCCCAGCTTTAACGGCCCCAAGAGCGCTCTGCTGCGCCTGTTGGAATCTCGCTGGCTGGGAGCGGCCCTGGCAGCTGGGGCGATCGCCCTAGCCGCCTTTGCATTACTTAAAGGTGACTGGCCTGATTTTTGGCAGCAGTGGCAGACCAGCCGCTTCATCCACGTGATGTCGCTGGACTTTGTTGCCCTGTGGCTGTTGTTTCCGGTGCTGCTGCGCGACGACATGGCCCGCCGGGGCATGAGTCAGCCCTGGGTGGTAGCGGCGGTGCTGGCCCTGCCGTTGATAGGCGCTTGTTTATATCTAGCGCTGAGGCCGGCTATTGAGGAGAGTCCGGTAGCAGAGGGCGTGGGAGCGTGAGGGGAGTGGGAGAGTAGCGGGTGGATGAGTGGATGGGTAAAGAGTAGATGGGGGGGATAAGGGAGATCAGAGTTGCTTCCCCACCTTCCTTACCTTTCTCATCCCCTTCTCTCCCTCATCCCCCTACGCTGTCATACTCTGCAACCGGCTCAGGGTGCGCTGCACGGAGGAGAGACCCTGGCGATCGCCTTGGGCCTCGAGATAGGCACTGGCTCGCTCCAGGTCGGCGATCGCCCTGGCCTGATCGCCCTGGCTCTGGTAGGCAGCGCTACGGTAGCAGTAGGGCAGCGCAATGGGGTCGCCGCAGGCAATGGCGTCGCTGTAGTCGCGCACCGCGCCTTTGAAGTCGCCCAGCTTGTGCAGGGCACTGCCCCGGTATACATAGGCCATAGGCAGGTGGGGCTTGAGAGTCACCGCTTGGGTAAAGTCAGCGATCGCTGCGGCGTAGCGGCGCTGCTCTAGGCGCAGCCAGCCCCGGTTGCAGTGGGGAGCAAACAGCTTGCCGTTTTGCAGAATCGCCTCACTGAGGTCAGCCTCGGCGGCCTCGACCTGGTTGAGTTCGAGCTGGGCCACCCCGCGGTTGTTGAGGGCAATGGCGTGGTCGGGCTGGAGGTTAATTACCTGGCTATAGTCGCTAATCGCCCCAGGTTGGTCGCGCAGGTCGTGGCGGGTGGTGCCTCGGTTAAAGAAGGCCACAGTGTCCCCAGGGGGAATGGCCGGGTCGTGGAAGCGCTGCATGAGGGCTTGGACGACAGCGGGTTCGGCGGTGCGCAGCTTGGCGTCTAGATCGGGGATGGCAGCGCTCTGGGTAGGCAGCGCCTTGAGGCTGACTACGGCGTAGGTGTTCCCCATGGCGTCAGAGGGGGCGCTGCTGCCGCTGTCGCAGACCAGATAGCTCTCGGCGGTGCCCATAATTCTGAACTTGAAGCGCTCGGGGTAGTTTTCTCGCAGGGGCAAGAGTTGATTGAGGGAGGCCTTGAGCAACTGTAGCTGGCTTGACTCGGTGCCCCAGCGCTGGCTGATGCGCCACGCCAGGCGGCCATCGTGCTGGTCGCCTCGGTGGCACCAGCCAATCTCGAGCTGGCCACCGCGATCGAGCAGCTGGCGAAATTGCTCTAGCAGGCCGTCGTCAATGGTGACGTAGCTCGCCCAGGGCCACACCAGCAGCACCCGCCGCGTGGCGGTTTTAAGGGCAGTCTCAAGAGCCTGGCGGCTGGCCATGGCTTGGGGTTCGACGGCGTTGGCCACGGGGAAGTCAATGATCCAGTCGGGCTGGGGTAAGGGCAGCGGTTTGGCTATGGCTACGGGCTCTTGGCGCGAGGTTTTAAGCTCGGTTTCGGTCTGCTGCACCCGCCGGGCTAGCTGCATTAGGGCTTTGCGGTTGGCGGTGTCGTCGGGGGCGGTGACCAGCTGGCTAGTGAACTGCTGCTGCCGTTCGGAGAGCGATCGCGTTACTCCCTCCAGCTGGGCCACCTGGGCCTTCACCTGTCCCAGGTATTGCGACACCACCTGCTGCACCTGTTCCTGGGTGTGGCCAGCGGTTTCCTGGCGGCTGACCTGCTGCTGCAAATGCTGCACCTCAGCGGTCAGGCGCTCTAGCTCGGCGGTGCTGGGCGGTGTCGCCGGCAACCCGTTTACCGTGCCCACCGGAATTTTGGTGAGGGCTTGCTCTAGGCGGGTTTGCTGGCGAGTCAATTCTTTAACGTGATCCACTAGCCGACTAAATTCTGACTGGGGCACCAGGGCAGCCATGGCCTTGACCACCTCCCCCATTCCGGCCCGGTATTGGCCAGGGGCATTGGTCTGGGGAAACTCCTGCCAGCGGCGATCGATTTGCCCCAAGGCGTCTTGCAGGTTGGTGACTAGAATGCGGGTTTCTGAACGCAGGTTCTCAAGACTTACCCGCGTCTGCATCAGGTCGGTTTTGACTTGGGAGAGCTTGTTTTCAGCGGCCTCTACTCGAGGCGCGGTAGCCAGCCGCTGTATGTAGGTGTTGAGGTTTTCGAAGCTCACCTGGGCCGCAGCCGACTGCTCCTGGAGCTGGGTAATCTGCTGGTTGATGTCGGCTAGGTCAGGAACGGGCAGCGCCTCAAGTCGCTGGTCAACGTGGGCTTTGAGGCCGTTGATTTGCTTAGCAAAGCGGATGAAGGAGTGGTTGTTGCGATCCATCACCGCCCGCTGAAAGTTGGTCAGCGCCTCGGGCGAAGGCATAGCCGTCACCTGTTTTGTCAGGTTGGTGAGGCGGTGCCCGGTCTGGCGGTGCTGGCGGGCGAGCTTTTCCTGGGCTTCTTCAAGCTGCTGCTCAACGCGGGTGCGGTTGAGTAGCCCAACCGCTGCCAGCACCGTGAGCGGTGCCGAGGCCAGAGCAATGTTTTGGGCAGCAATCGACGCTACGGCACCGACGCCAGACCCTACAACCAGAGCGCGTTCGGCCCTTGTCAACCAATGATTATCGGCCACGTTGTTTCCCCTGATGACTAAAACCGCTAAGGCGTGGCGATGCCTGAGGGGGCGTCAGGGGGGCTTCATCGCTACTAATTTACTTTTCGGGAAGCGATCACAACGTCAGGATGTTTTTGTGAAAAGCTGGGGGAAGTGGGGGGAAACGAACAAGCATTATTGAATTTTATCAATCAGGAACAAAAATCAAATAGCATTTAATCAATTTACCCCTTTCTTTTTGGGACAGGCATTGGCTAAACTCTATTGAAAATAGCCTCAAGTCTATTCAGATAGCGATTTGATTGACAAAGATCAATCTTGATCTAAGCACTCAGTGCTTACGCTAAAACCGCCGCCAATCCCTGCCAGGTAATGCTTTCGCTGTCCTTTTGCCCGAGGATGCCTCGTCTATGACTCCAATTATTGCCCAAACCAGCTGGCTGATTCCTCTATATCCCCTAATGGGAGCGCTGCTGACTATTCCCTGGTCACCGGCCTTTATTCGTAGCACTGGGCCGCGCCCGGCAGGGTACATCAACATTGTGATGACGGCCCTTGCTCTGGTTCACAGCCTGCTGGCGTTCTTAGCCCTTTGGGGAAAGTCGTCGCCCCAGTTTTTCTTCGCCTCCTGGCTGGATGTGGCGGGACTAAATTTGGCCATTCCCCTAGAGGCCTCGCTGATTACCCTAGGGGCCTGTGTACTGATTACCACGCTGAATCTGCTGTCGCAAATTTACGCTGTGGGCTACCTAGAGATGGATTGGGGCTGGGGCCGCTTTTTCGCCATGATGGCGCTGTTTGAGGCAGGTATGTGCGCCCTGGTGCTATGCAACTCGCTGCTGTTTGCCTACATGCTGCTGGAGATTTTGACCCTGGGCACCTACCTGCTGGTGGGCTTTTGGTACAACCAATCCCTAGTGGTGACCGGGGCGCGCGACGCATTTTTGACCAAGCGAGTCGGCGACCTAATACTTCTGATGGCGGTGCTGGCCATCTATCCCCTCGCCCACACCTGGGACTTTCGAGAGCTGGCGGCCTGGGCTCAAACCGCAAATGTGGATCCTGGGTTGATCACGCTCATTGGTATTGGCTTGATTGCTGGCCCGATGAGCAAATGCGCCCAGTTCCCTCTGCACCTGTGGCTGGATGAAGCGATGGAAGGCCCGCTGCCCAGCACCATTCTGCGCAATTCGGTGGTGGTGACGACCGGCATCTGGGTGCTGGTGGAGATGGAGCCTGTGATTGCCCTGTCGTCGACGGCCTCGGCTTTTGCTATTGCGGTCGGGGCGGTGACGGCGATCGGCGCGACGCTGATCTCTGCGGCTCAAATTGACATTAAGCGGGTGCTTTCGTACCTCAGCAGTGCCTACATGGGGCTGATGTTTATCGCCCTCGGCGCCCACCAACCCGGTGCCGCCCTGCTGCTGGCCCTGATCTACGCCCTGGGCATGGCGGCTCTGGTCATGGGCGCAGGCTCGATCATTATTAATATCACCACCCAAGACCTGACCCAAATGGGCGGATTGTGGGGCCGCCGCCCCGTGACCGCGATCGCCATGATTACGGGTGCTGCTAGCCTAGTGGCCCTGCCTCCCCTCGGTGGGTTTTGGGCCATGCTCTCGCTGGTGTCTGGCCTCTGGCACAGCGATCGCGGTCTGTTGGTAGCAATCGTGCTGCTGGTGAACTGGCTGATGGCCTTTAGCCTAGCCCGGCTGCTGGGTCTGATCTTTGCGGGCAAGACCCAGCAGATGACGATGCGATCGCCCGAGCCGATCTGGTTCATTGTGCTGCCGCTGGCGATCGTCGCTGGTTTCGCCCTGCACCTGCCGTTGGTCATGGCCCAGTTCAACCTGCTGCCCACTTGGGCTGAGATTAGCCAAGACATGGCTCTGCTGCTCACCTGGTCCAGCATTCTTGGGGCGGCGATCGGCACCCTGCTCTACGTCAACCGTATGGTTGAAGACCCAGGCAAGCTAATTCAAAAGCCCCTGCAAAACCTGCTGGCCTACGACTTTTACACCCCTAAGCTCTACCGCAACACCTTTGTGTTGGGTGTGGATGTGCTGTCGCGCATGACCGACTGGCTCGATCGCTACGTGGTCGATGGCCTAGTCAATGCCGTGGGCCTAGCCTCGCTCTTTAGCGGCGAAACCCTCAAATATGGCAACACTGGGCAGCTTCAGTTCTATGTGCTCACCATTGCCCTCGGCGTCGCCGGACTCGGGATTTTGATGAACTGGCAGGCGCTATCGGCGCTGTTTTAGACAGCTGTGGAGTAGGGGAGTCAGGAAGTTGGGGAGTTAATCCCCCGTCACCCATCACCCCATCACTCCATCACCCCCTACCCATCCACCCCCTACCCATCCACCCACACCATGCTCACCCCCCTCCTCCTAATCCCCCTCCTCGGCGCGATCGCTATCTCCCTTTGGCCGGGCCTCCCCAGCCAGCAGGCCCGCAATGGTGCCCTGATTGCCTCCGGGGCCGCCCTGCTGTGGACTCTTTATCTATTCACCCAGTTTGATCTGGCCTTTGGCGGCTTTCAGTTCCACGAATTTCTACCCTGGCTGCCCGCCCTAGGGCTCAACTACGAACTCAGTCTGGACGGCCTCTCGCTGCTGATGGTGGCGCTGAACAGCCTGATCACCTGGATCGCGATTTGGAGCAGTAACCCACAAATTGAGCGGCCTCGGCTCTTTTACAGTCTGATGCTGCTGGTGAGCAGCGGGGTGGCGGGGGCCTTTGTGGCTCAAAACCTGATGCTGTTCTTCTTGCTCTACGAAATCGAGCTGGTGCCCCTGTATCTGCTGATTGCCATCTGGGGCGGCGAGAAGAAAGCTTATGCGGCCACCAAGTTTTTGCTCTACACGGCGCTGTCTGGCGCGCTCATGTTGGCCGGGTTCCTCGGTACCGTCTGGCTCAGCGGCGCTAAAGACTTTACCTACTACGCGGTGATGGGCCACGATCTGCCGATGGTGTGGCAGGGAGTGCTGCTAGGGCTGCTGCTGGTAGCCTTTGGCATCAAAATTCCCCTGGTGCCGTTTCACACTTGGCTGCCCGATACCTATGTGTCGGCTTCGACTCCGGTGGCGATGATGCTGGGCGGGGTGCTGGCTAAGCTGGGCACCTACGGTCTATTTCGCTTTGGTCTGGGGCTGTTCCCCGATGCCTGGGCTCAGTTTTCGCCCTACTTGGCGGGGTGGGCAGCGGTGAGCGTGCTTTATGGAGCGGTGACGGCGATCGCCCAAAAAGACATCAAGCGCATGGTGGCCTACAGCTCCATCGGCCACATGGGCTACGTGCTGTTGGGCGGCGCGGCGATGACCGACCTGGCACTAACCGGGGCTGTCAGCCAAATGGTTTCTCACGGCATTATTCTGGCTATTCTGTTTCACCTAGTCGGGGTGATTGAGACTAAAGTTGGCACCCGCGAACTGGACGTGCTGAACGGGCTGATGAACCCGGTGCGAGGGCTGCCCATGGTCAGCGCGCTACTGGTGCTGGGGGGCATGGCCAGCGCCGGCATCCCCGGACTGGTGGGGTTTGTGACGGAGTTTCTGGTGTTCCAAGGCAGCTATGCCGCCTATCCGGTGCAGACCCTGCTGGGGGTAATTGGCACGGGCCTGACGGCGGTCTACTTCGTGATCTTGCTCAACCGCACCTGCTTTGGTCGGCTAGACAATGCGATCGCCTACTTCCCCAAGGTCACCTTTTCTGAAAAACTGCCCGCCTATATTCTCGCTGGGCTAATTCTCTTCCTCGGCATTCAGCCCAACTGGCTAGTGAAGTGGGGCGAACCGACCGCCAGCCTAATGGTGTCTAACATCCCTATCTTCACCACTGAGGTCGTCGCCGATGAAGTAATTCAGGAGATCGAGATGCAGCCCGATGGGGCGATCGCTCTCCCCATCGCCACCCTCCCCACCCTGCCCTGACCCCCAACCCCGTAGGGTGCATTCGCGAAGCAATGCACCATCCCATAACGCGATATACCCAAGGTATAAATTTCCGCGATGGTGCATTACGGCCAAAGCAAAATGGTTCGGTAAAAGCGAGAGGGTCTACGGCCTAATGCACCCTACGGGCGATCGGTGGGACTTAGAGGAAATCCCAAATTTGTTCGGGAACTAGCCGGTGAGGGCCATCGCGGAGGTCGGCGGGCGATCGCCAAACCGCCTTAAACTGCCGCTTCCCCTCCACCACATCTAGGCTCTCCTGCCCGTAGAGCGACTCATCCACAAACCGCCCATCGTAAACAAACACAATCTCGTGTCCCGGCTCGCCCTCGTAGACAAAGATGTTTTCCACGATGCCCAACAGCTCCACCTCGGTAATGGCGGCCCCCAGCTCCTCCTTGATTTCGCGAATCGCCGCCTCGGCACTGGTTTCTCCGAAGTCAATGCCGCCCCCTAGAGGGCGGGCAAAGCCCCGCTCTTTCACCGAGTCGTAGGCTTCGTGGACAAGAATCTCGTCCCCCCGCCGCAGCAAACAGATCGAAATTGACCGAATTCGCGCTTTTTTACCCATGCCAAAAGTTTTGAGTGTTGAGTTTTAAGTTCTTCCCGAAACAAATCTAATTCAAAACTCAAAACTAAACATTCACAACTCTCCCACCTATCCACCCCCTACCCATCCACCCCTATGCCCACCCTCACCCAACCTCAAACCCTCATCCCTCCCTCCACCCACCCCCACGCCGACGTGATTCACCGGCTAGAGGCAGGCGGCTCGATGCTGCCCGACACGCCAGAAAACCTGATGCAGATCATCGGCATCTACAAGGCCTACGCCGTGCCGATGGATTTCTATTGGCGCGACCTACTCTATATCGCCGAGCGGGTGTTTTTGAACCCCATACCCGCCTTTAAGTATTTTTTGCCCCAGGAGTACCTTGACCTGCCCAACCACTACGCGGGCGACACCGCCGATCTGCGAATTTGGCGGGGCGAGGCCACGGCCCATCCAGAGCTGCTGGAATTTATGGAGAAGGGCGAGCTGAAGCGCAAGCTGCCTAAGCTGTTCCACCACCTGTGGCACGATCGCGTCAACATGGAGTTTGCCGAAGCCTGCATGCGGGCCATGCTCTGGCACCAAGATATGGGCGGCCGGTTCAACGACTATTTGTATACCGAGGAGTATAAGGGGGCGTGCGATCGCGCCATTCGCGCCTACTTCAAAGGCAACCCCGCCATGCTGGGGCTGCACAAACTTTTCCCCGAAATGTTCTACGAAAAGTGCCGCGAACTCTCCTACTACTCTAACCTAGGCCTGTTTTGGGAAGTGATGGCCCCGGTCTTTTTCGAGATGAGCGATATCTACGACGAAGGCGGCTTTTCAGGCGTGCCCGCCGCCATGGACTTTTTGGTCAACGGCATCTTTGCTGTGGCCGGTCGGCCCATTTACCACCACGTCTATGTGGGCGACGAATGCTTCGAGCTGATCCCCAAATCCTGCGGGTTCACCTGGCTGTATGAAGCGGCCTTACCCTACGTGGAAGCCGTGTTCTACCGCACCGCCCCCTTCCGAGGCACCAAATCCTACAACGCCCAAGCTGGTCAGGTGCCGCAGGATCAAAACGACTTTCACTACGGCATTCTCTACGCCGACGTCTTCCCTGTGGGCAGCGCGGGCATTCCCCCGACTCTGCTAATGCAGGACATGCTCCACTTCCTGCCGCCCTACCTGTTGGAGTATTACCAGCAGCACTGTCGCGGCGAGGACGACATGCTGATCCAGCTAGGGATCACCTTTCAGCGATCGATGTACAACGTCACCTCAGCGGTGATTCAGGCTCTGCGGGCGGCACTGCTCTACCCCCTCGATGACCAAAACCCTCGCCACCTAATGGCCAACCGCCAATTCTTCGAAGCCCAAATGGATCGCTTTGTGCGCCCGGAAGCCCGACTGCGCGATGTTCAGCGGCAGGACTACCGGTAGATGGGTAAATGGGTGGATGAGTAGATGAGTCAGCGTCTTGATCACCCAGTCACCCATCCACCCCCCACCCATCCACCCCCTACCCATCCACCCCCTACCCATCCACTCCCATGCCTACCATCGTCGATATCGCTGTCAATACCGAAGGCTTCTCCACCCTAGTCGCCGCCGTTCAGGCGGCGGGGTTGGTTGAAGCACTGCAAAGCCCCGGGCCGTTTACGGTCTTTGCGCCGAATGATGCCGCTTTTGCAAAGCTGCCTCCCGGCACGGTGCAAACCCTGGTGCAAAATCCACCCCAGCTGGGGCGTATCCTCAAGTTTCATGTGGTGGCGGGCAAATACACCAAGGATGAACTGATCAAACTCGGTACGGTGGGTTCCCTTGAAGGTGCGACCATACCCATTCATAACCTCTCTGATGATGAGGCGTTCGAGGTGAAAAATGCCACGGTGCTCGCTGCCGACATCGAAGCCGATAATGGCATCATTCACGTGCTGGATACTGTCATGTTGATGGGGTAAACCTTGGGCTGAGGAAGCGATCGCGGTCTCTTTGTCTAGCTAGATTGAGTGCGTTCTTGCCTGAACTGCATCACTGGGATAGGTATCCTTGGTATAGAGGGTGACATTCTCTGTGAAACTAGCGATCGCATAACTGGCCCCAACAATGCCCCTAACCCGAAGTCGATATGTGACGGCCCTGATTGAGGGGTTGTCTAGTTTGGGACTGCTCGTCTTGCTCTCTGGTTGCTCGGCTTTGCCTGAGATAGGGGCTGTTGGTGCCCAACCTAGAGAGCAAGAGATTGCCGAGGCTTCAACCCGTGAGCAAGATTCTTTAGCAGTCGTCACTGATCAAGCTGCAAACCAAGCTGCTGTTAAAACCTTACCCACTGCAACCGTAGTGTCTGTGGGCGACGGCGATACGCTGCGTGTGCAGGGGCAGGATGGCCCAATCACCGTTCGTGTGGCCTGTGTGGATGCGCCCGAGAGTAACCAGGCCTTTGGCCCCGAGGCAACGCTGCGGCTGCGGCAGTTGCTCTCGACTGGGCAGCCGGTGGAAGTGCGGGCGATCGAGCGCGATCGCTACGGCAGAACCGTGGCTGAAATCTACAGCGGCGGCCAATCGGTTGGCCTACAGCTGGTGGGTGAAGGCTACGCCGTCGTTTACGAACAGTACATTTCTGGCTGCGCTGCCACCGCTGACGACTACCGCCAGGCCGAATCTGCGGCCCGCAACGCTCGCCGCAACTTTTGGAGCCAGCCCAACCCCACCATGCCCTGGGATTTTCGTCGGGGCGGGACATCCCCCACCCCAACGGATCCACCACCGGCTGTTGTGCCAGCTCCCGTTAACCCGCCTTCAGCGACTCCGACCAATTTGCCCGCCTGTGTGTCTGGCGATTGCGACTGTGGCGACTTTGCCACCTGGGAACAAGCTCAGGCTGTGCTTAACGCCACCCCTGGTGACCCTCACCGTCTCGATGGCGATAGCGACGGTGTTGCCTGCGAAAGCTTGCGCTAAGGCTGTAGTCGAAAATCCGAGTCCCTACAGGGGCCAACACCGTTTGCCCCTACCTGTTTACAGCCGCCGTCGCCGCGATCGCCGCCAGTTAAACCAGTTCTCGGCCCAGTCTCGTCGCCAAGTGCCGTGCCGCCAGCGCTGCCGCTGCCACTCGCTCACCATTAAGGGAATGATCTCCGCTTGGCTGAGAGATAGCGTTGGCACCTGATCGAGCCGCGGCAGCGAAATATTCTGGTCGATCGCCAGCGCTACCGTGTGCATGAGTTCGCTGGCTCCAGGGCCGCAAATTTGGGCACCGAGCAGCTGCCCATCGGCGCGCACTATCCACCGGCAAAAGCCCGTGATGTCGTTACCGTAGTGGGTCTTAAGAACTTGGCCGAAAGCTACTTGTACCACAGTTGCTTCGCTGCCGTACCAGTGACGGGCTTGATCAGCGGTGAGCCCAATCCGCGCATATTCTGGCCCGGTGTGGAGTAGGGCAGGGCGGTTGAGAAAGGAAACCTTTCGCAGCGGCAGGTAGAGCGCATTGTGCAGGGCGATCGCCACCTCTTGGCGATCGGTTGATTCGGCCCAGTAACCCCCCAGGGCCGGGCCGCAGGCAAACACTCGGGGATGGGCAGTGGCGAGGCGATCGTCCACCGATAAAGCGGTGGCGACGCCGTGAACTATTTGAGGCTGAATGCCGATGCTGCTGAGGTTGAGCGGCCCCAAGGCAGGGTGGGAAGCGGTAGCTAGTACCAGGGTTTGAGCCTTGAGTAAGTCACCACTGGCCAATGAGACTTCAACGCTATCTTTGTAATGGATCCCGTCTAAGCGAGTGTTGAGCTTGAGGGTTACTCCTGCCGCCTCCAGCAGCGCTTCTACAAAAGCAGATATATCAGGGTCTTCGGTAGCGAGGAGGGTGTCGCCTCGGGTGACTAGGGTGGTGTGGCAACCGAGTTGAGCCAGGGCTTGGGCCAGGGCGATCGCCGCTGCACTCCGCCCCAGCACGATCGCCGACTCGGGCAGCGCCGCTAAGTCTAGCAGCGTGTCGAGAGTCAGGTAGGGGGTTTCGGCTAGCCCAGGAATATCGGGGATGGCAACGGCGGTACTGGGGGTGAGGAGGTAGCTGCGCGATCGCAGTCGCCGCGTCAACGTTGTCACTGCCAGATTTGGCCGAGGGCTAAACTGGCCCGGTTCCAGCACTACATCCACACCGCTAGTGGCCAAGCTATCAAGATTCAGGTGGGGGTAGGCGATCGCCTCTAGCGCTCTGACCTGAGATTTCAGCGACTCCCAGGTTGGGCCTTGAGAAGCTCCAGCTTGAGCTAGGGTGGTAAGCACAATCTGCCGACGAACCTGCCGCTCCACCTCGCCCGGAGGCTCAACCAGGGCTACCCGCGCACCCTCTCGCACCGCCAAGGCCGCTGCCTCACGCCCCTGCACCGTGCCGCCGAGAATCACTGCGTCGTAGTCAACGGTCATGGTCTCTCCACGTGTGTCCCCATGAGTTTAGCGCCAGCGTCAGCAGGGGGATCGGGGCGATGGGGAAGGTGAGGGAGATGAGGAAGGTGAGGGCGTGGGGGGTTAAGGGGTGAGAGGTAAGGGTTTCTGTGGATCTCTCTAGCTCCCCATCTTCCCTATCTCCCTTATCTTTCCTATTCCCTCCAACTCCCTTCCTAGTTTATTTAGTCTGAGTAAAGTTTATTCCTGGTCCTGATGGGGTGCAGCGGGCCAGGTAAGATTTGAAACAAACGCAGCATGGGCGACTATGACAGGCACTATTTCGACCCGCGAGTTCGCATCGATTACCGATTTTTCTGACTTTGCCCCGCCAGAAATTACTAGCGATCGCGTTTTGGCGGCCATCGATGTGGGCACTAACTCGATTCACATGGTGGTTGTCAAAATTCAGCCTGATCTACCCGCCTTTACCATTGTCGATCGCGAGAAAGAGACCGTGCGCCTAGGCGACTTCAATGCAGCCACGGGGGGGCTGTCGGAGGCCGCTATGGAGCGGGCGATCAAGGCGCTAAAACGCTGCTGTGCGATCGCCTCTAGCCTTCAGGCCGAAGATATTGTGGCGGTAGCCACCAGCGCTGTGCGGGAGGCCAGCAACGGCCAAGAATTTGTTGAGCGGGTTTACACAGAAGTTGGCCTGGCCCTCAACCTGATTTCGGGCACCGAAGAAGCGCGGCGCATCTACCTGGGCGTGCTCTCGGGCGTAGAGTTTAATGGCCAGCCCCACACCATCATCGACATTGGCGGCGGCTCCACCGAGTTAATTTTGGGCACCGGCGAACCCCATCGCTTTCTCAGCAGCACCAAGGTGGGGGCGGTGCGGCTCACGGCCCAGTTTATTTCCACTGACCCCATTTCAGATGCCGAGTTTAGCTCTCTGCGAGCCTACGTGCGGGGCATGATAGAACCCAATACCACCAAGCTTAAGCACCATCTCCAAGACGGAGAGCCGATGCAGCTGATGGGTACCTCGGGCACCATTGAGTGTCTAGCCGCAGTCATCGCTGCCGAGCGACTGGGCCTGGTGCCCAATCCCCTTAACGGGTTTCAGATGAGCTACGACGAGATCTCGCGGCTGGTCGAAACCCTGCGCCACGCCACCTACGCCGAACGGCTAGCCCTGCCCGAAATGTCGCCGCGCCGCGCCGAGATTGTCGTAGCGGGAGCGGTGATTTTGCATGAAACTATGGGGCTCCTCAATGCTGAGAGCATTACCATCTGCGAGCGTGCCCTGCGGGAGGGGGTCGTCGTTGACTGGATGCTCACCCACGGTCTGATCGAAGACCGGATGCAGTTTCAAAAGTCGGTACGGCAGCGCAACATTCTCAAAACCGCGAAGAAATATAAGGTGCACTTCGACCGCTCAAAGCGGGTGGCTGAGTTTGCGATGGATCTGTTTGAGCAAACCCGAGGCAGCCTGCACACCTGGGGCAATCTAGAAAAAGAACTGCTCTGGGCCGCCGCCATCCTGCACAACTGCGGCCATTTTGTCAGCCACTCGTCGCACCATAAGCATTCTTACTATCTGATCCGCCATGGCGAGCTGCTGGGCTATACCGAAACCGAGCTGGAGGTGATCGCTAACATCGCTCGCTATCACCGTAAGAGCGCCCCTAAAAAGAAGCACGATAACTATCGCAATCTGCCCACCCGCTACCACCGACAGATGATTACTCACCTCAGCGCCCTGCTGCGCCTGGCGGTGGCTCTCGATCGCCGTGGAATTGGGGCCGTTGAGAGCATTCACTGCAACTTCGATGCTGACGCCCACCTGCTGTCCATAGAGGTGCGGGCCGCCAACCCCAATGACGACTGCGCCTCAGAACTGTGGAATCTAGACTATAAAAAGGCCTACTTTGAGCAGGTGTTTGAGGTAAAGCTGGCGGCTCGGCTGGTGGGTTAAAGCATTTAACAGCCGAAGCCCCTAGTCTCGCTCGGCGCTGGGGTGGTGCTGGGTTTGCTGGGTCGACCGACTGGGCAATAGCTCGGAAGAGTCGGCGGTGGGAATGGTCTCTAGCCCAGCCTCGGGGAGCGCGTGAAGGGTGGTTTCTTCGAGCTGAGGAAGCGGGGCATCAAGGTTACCGGGAAGGATGCGATTTTCCTCCAGGGAGGCCGCGCCATCGCTCTGGTTTTCCCTGTGGCTGTCCTCAAGCTCCAGCGGTCGTGGGGTGGGGATGGGGGCGCGATCGCCAGGCTGAATGGTGGGTTGGTGTGTCTGGGCTGATTTGGCGGGGCGGCGGGGCGGTGGCTGAGGCGACGAATTCTTCGTCCAGGCTTGCCAGGCAGCGCGGGCTCCGGCCATAAAAGTCTTGGTGCCAGTGTTTAGGCGCTTAGCTCCGGTCTGGGCAGTGGAAATACTCTGGTTGACCTGCTGCACCACCTGCCCAGCACTCTGCACGCCCTCGGTGACGTCGTCGGTGAGCTCCACAATTTCTAACCCGGTGAGACGAATGGCCTCTAGGGTGGGGGGCAGCTCGCGACCCAGAGTATCAAAGAATTTTTCGGCACTGCGGGCGGCACGACCCAGCTCGCGCATAGCCGGTATGGCCACCATCAGCACCGCTGTCAGACTGATGACAACCAGCAAAAACGATAGAGCTAGCCAAAACAGCGGGTCGGCCAAAATGGGTGCTCCTACTCCTGGGTAGACCCGTTACTGACCACGGGTGCGGACTGGCGAAGCTGCTCATATTCCTGACGGCTGGCCTCTTGACCGGCGGCGATCGCCGCCCGCAGCCGAGTCAGCGTGTGGTCCCAGTTGACTAGGGCGGTTTCCGATAGGCGATCGGCCTGAAGATTGACGCTGGTGGCTAAGTCTTCGACCAGCTCAGGCAAGGCATCAGCTGATTTTTTGAGAATGCGACGGGTTTCGCGCCCGGTACGGGGAGCCACCAGCAGCCCTGCCACTGCGCCTATAGCGGCTCCTAGCAGCACTCCGCCAACAAACCCCCCTGACTGTTTCTCGCTCATAATGTCTTTATCCTGTGCTTGCCAAACCGTTGCCCCGACCTCTGCCCAATCCCTTAACCGGCTAGAGCTAAGGCAATCCTACCGCCTTTTAGCAGAAGCCACGTTGGCCCTGGGGCTGAACCGGCGACTCATTCCTAGCCAACGGCTGGCCTGGGGCAGCAGACCCACCATAGCCATGAGCTGTTGAAGGCGTTGAAGCTGGAGCTGAAGTAGGCTGTAGCGTTGTCTAAGGTAGGCTGTGCCTGCTTGGCCGCGCAAAATAGCGGGAGGAATAACAACGGGATTGAGAGTGTTGTGGGTGTTGCGCTCCCAAGTCGTCAGCGCGTCGGCCACGGCTCCGAGGCTTTTGCTCAACTGCCATACCTGCCAGGCCACATAAAAGCAAAACAGCGCAATCACTAGATTTAGGCTAACGGCAACCGCAATCACAACTTTCGCCCTATCCTTTTAACTGGCTTAATCATAACGGTATTCTGGCATAGCGACATTCTGAGCCAACCGCCGCATTTCCTGCTGCCGTTAGGAGATCTACCCGTTGGACACTATAGCTAAAACCCTTGATGTGGATCCCAACCGCGGGATTGATGAACCTTCGGGCCGTCCCCACCTGCCCTACAAAACCCTGACGATTGCCCTTGGTGCGGCCCAGACCAACACGCTGATCAAGCTCGCCCCCGGCACCTACAGCGCTGCTACAGGCGAACGCTTCCCCATCACCGTGCCGGACGGCGTGATAATCGCGGGCCAGGAATCGACCCAAGGCCAGGGGATTGCGATCGCAGGTGGCGGCCCAGGGCCAGGGGCGATTTCAGTGGGGTTAATTATTCAAGGCCAGGGCCAGCTGCGGGGGGTGACGGTGCAAAACCCTCAGGGCGTTGGCATCTTGATTGGCTTGGGCGCGCCCTTAGTGCGCGCCTGTCGCCTCAACCAGTGCAAGGTGGGGCTTCAGGTAGCGGGGGCCAGCCGTCCCCTGGTGGCCAAAACGGGGGTAGATGATTGCAGCGATCGCGGCCTCAGCTTTGTCGACCAAGCTCGGGGCGAGGTGCAGGACTGCACCGTAGAGCGCTGCGGTACCGGCATTTACCTAGGGCAAAACGCTGCGCCGCTGATTCGCAGCTGCCAGTGCTCAAACAATCAAGTGGGGGTGCAGGTGGCTGGGGCCGCTAATCCGGTGCTGCGGCACAATCGGCTAGTGCAAAACCAAACCGCTGGCCTAGTGGTGCAAGACACCGGTCGCCCCGATCTGGGCCAGCCCGACGACCCAGCGGGCAACATTTTGCGCTACAACCGCCAAGCCGATCTGCGCAACGACACCCAACCGGCGCTAACGCTGGTCGGCAACGACGTGATTCCCACAGGGCTGGTGGGGACAGTCAATCTATTGGCAAGCCAGTGGCCCGACCCCGCCGCCGTACCGCCGGTGCTGCTCGATCGCCCCACCGTATCCCCTGCGCCCTCCGCACCTACGCTCCTCCCCCCGTCGGACAAGCCGCTGACTCCAGCTACTCCGGTGCCTAGCCGCTTTACCGACCTGGGGAGCCACTGGGCCACTCCCTACATTGAGGCTCTGGCCGATCGCGGCCTGGTGAAGGGCTACGGCAATGGCACCTATCGCCCTCAGGAGACTATCAATCGGGGCCAGTTTGCAGCTATGGTGGCCGCCAGCTACAGCAACTTCGACCCGGTGCGGGGAGCCATCACCTTTGTGGACGTGCCGCCGACCCACTGGGCCGCCAGCGCTATCGACCAGGCCCAGCGCAAGGGCTTTTTGGGCGGCTACCCCGACCAGACCTTTCGTCCTAACCAGGGCATGGTGCGAGTGCAGGCGATCGTGGCGGTGGCCACGGGACTGAAGTTGCCCCCGGCCCCAGCAAGCGGGCTGGGGGTGTACTGCGATCGTGCCCAGATTCCTAGCTATGCGATCGATGCTCTGGCCAGCGCCACTCAGGCGGGCTTGGTGATCAACCATCCCGACCCAGAGCAGCTGCGGCCCCTAGAAACCATGACCCGCGCCGAGGTTGCCGTGCTGATTTACCAGGGGCTGGTAGCCCAAGGCAAGGCCCCTCCCTTAACTACTGTCGCTACTCCCCCTGCTGCCATGGCTCAAGGATCGTTTCCCGATATTCAAACCCATTGGGCGCTGGACTTTATTCAGGGCTTACTCAACCTCGGCCTAGTGCAGGGGGATGACGCGGGCCGCTTTAACCCCGCTCAGCCCATGACCCGCGCCCAGTTTGCTGCCCTAGTCAGTCGCGCCTTTGCCCCCGCGCCGCGCCGTCCGGCCCAGCTGTTTCGCGATGTGCCCGCGGGCTACTGGGGGGCCAGCGCCATTCAAACCGCCTACCGGGGTGGGTTTCTCTCGGGGTTTCCCGATCAAACCTTTGGGCCAGAAAATCCTTTGTTGCGAGCCCAGGTGTGGGTAGCGTTGATCTCAGGGCTGGCGCTGCTGCCCAATCAGCCCGGCAACCTGAGACTGCTGGAGCGTTACCGCGATCGCGCCACCATTCCCGACTATGCGGTGAATGCGGTCGCTAAGGCCACGCAACTCGGTCTGGTGGTCAACGTGCCCGACATTGCTCAGCTCCACCCCAACCGGGTAGCCAGCCGCGCCGATGTCTGTGCGGCGGTGTATCAGGCGCTAGTGCTACAGCTGCGGGCGTCGAGGATTGATAATCCGTTTATTGTGAGGCCGTAGGGGAGTGGACAGTGGATGGGTAGGCGGGTGGATGGGTGGGTGAGTGGGCGGGTAGTTTAGGTGACTTTTTCTAAAACCACGAGTAGGCGGGTGGCGAAGAGTTGGGGGAGGTGGTCGCAGAGGCGATCGATCGCTGTCATCAGCGGTAGCCACAAGGTGGGGTAGAGCTGGGGTTTCGAGTAGCCGCCGGAGGCGACGTAGGAGATGGCGGCGTAGCGCTGGGTGGTCACGACTCGAAATCTGTTCAAATCTTGGGGGATGTTGGTTTTGAGAAACAGGCGGCTGGCGTTGCCTTGGGCGGCATAGTAATCAATTTGGCTCGGATTCCACGCGGGGGGCGCGTGCCACTGAATTGGTTGGTTGAGGGCCAGGGGTTCGGGGTGGAGGGCACCGTAGACCAGCAGGCCTAGTAGGCTGACGCAGGGCTCAAACAAAATCACCCGGCCACCGGGGGCCAGCACGCGATCGAACTCCTGGAGGGCGGTGCCGGGATAGCGCAGGTGGTGAAACACGTCAAAGAGCACCAAGTTTGACAGGCTGCCGGGGGCAAAGGAGAGGGCGTAGGCATTCTCAACTCGATCAATCCAGGGATTAGGGAAGATGTCGGTGCGAATACAGCCGGGGATCACCCGCTGAATATCGGCGACTCCAGAGCCTAGCTCGACGATGGGCTGGGGCAGCGGAGCTAGGTAGTTGGCGATGGCTTGGTGAAACGTTTTGTAGATTGCCCGCAGAGCCGGCTTCTGGTGCCAGGCGTCGGCATTTTTGAGAATTTCTTGGTTGTGTCGATCGATGCTTTCCAACGCCATTCTTTCGCTTGCCTCTCCCTTGAGTTTGGGCCTAGGCACCATCATAGGTGGTCATTCTCGCGAGAAAGCAGATGGCTATCGGCAGACCCCGGCTCCTGCCATGCCTCCGTCTATAGTAGGGTGATGAAATTGACTGAGCCCTAGGTCGAAACTCTCCATGCCCTTGTCATCCAGCCTGACCACCCAGCGATTTAGCCTTGGCAAATCTTCCCTAGCACCTTACCTGGTGCTAAGTCTGTGGGTAGGCCTATTGCTGCTATTGCGCAGCCCGATGCAAAGCCTGATGCCCCATGACGAGGGCTGGTACGCTCAGCAGGCTCGGTGGATTGTGGAAACGGGGGACTGGGTTACCCAGCAGTGGTGGGGTGCCCCGGTGCACGATCGCATGATGGGTATTCAGTGGCTGATTGCGGCTTCCTACAAACTGTTTGGGGTGAGTGAATGGTCGGCGCGGCTGCCGGGGGCGATCGCCAGCTGGGGGGCGGTGATGCTGACCTACGGGATCGGCCTGCGGTGTTTGACGCCCCAGATTGCTCTTTGGGGCGCAGCGATTCTCGCGGCCACCCCGATCTGGATGCAGGCCTCGCGGCTGGCCACTCAAGACGTGCCGCTGACCGCGCTGGAACTGCTTGGGATCTGGGCTTTACTTCAGTCGGAAGCGCAGCCTCAGCGTCGGTGGGGCTGGGGGCTATTGGCCGGCAGCACCGTGGGCCTGGGCTTTATGCTCAAAAGCATCATGGTGATTCTGGTGGTGATGGCCCTGGTGCCCTACCTGCTGCTTGACCATCGCCGCCACCGCCATCTGCTGAACCCAGGAATCTACCTGGGCCTAGTGGTGGGAATGGTGCCCGCGATCGCCTGGCTGGCTCTCAGCGTGCAGCGCTACGGCTCGCTGCCCCTCGAACGCACCTTTGGCCTGCTGGCCAACCTGGCCCAGGAAGACTTTCACAACGTCGGCCCGCTCTACTATTTCTGGAATATTCCTCTTAATGCTTTTCCTTGGCCGCTGCTGGCGGTGCCCGGGGTGTGGCTGGGATGGCAGTCGTCCTACCCGCGTAAAGCGTTGTGGCTAGGCTATCCGCTGGTGCTGTTTACCCTGCTGGCCCTGTTTAAAACCCGCACCTGGTATTACCCGCTCCAGCTGTTGCCCTTCGTCGCCCTGCTGGCGGCGCTGACCCTGACTACCCTGGGAACCCTTTACCGATCGCATCGACGTTCTCGCCTGGTGACAGGTTTAACCGTTCTCCTAGCGAGTATTGGGGCTGTGCTGATCCTCGCGGGGGGTGTGGCCCTGCTGCAACCCCAGCGATTTCCGGTGGAGGGGCTGTGGCGCTACGGCCTGGTGGCGATCGCGGCGGGGCTGGGGTGGCTAGTGCCGCTGGCTGTTTCCTGGCGCCCCGCTCGCCACCAGCGCGGTGAGTCCACCGCCCTTTGGCAGGGGGGGTGGCTGCTGGGGCCATGGGGGGCGATCGCCCTGCTCTACGCCACTGGCCTGTGGGGCAACTACAACCCTGACATTAAGCTGACGCTGGCCACTCCACCCCTCCAAGAGATTGTGGCCCAAAACCCTGTCCACGCCATTGTCAACAGCATCGGCCTGGGTGACGAGGATGCGGTGTTGCTCACCTTCTACACGCCCCAGCCCGGCACCGCTACCGACGCCTGGCAGACCCTATCTCCAGGCAGCTATGCCTGGGTCGCTGTCCCAGACTTGGGTGCGCTACCTGCCGAGACGGTGCGCTTAGGCCAGGTGCGCGATTGGGTGTTGGTGCAGCTTCCTTAAACATTGGTAAAGTCTCCGTAGAGCTGGCAAAACTTGGTGTGGTAATAGATACCGCTAGAGGCAGTCTAGGGGTAAGGTCAATCGCTGGTCACGGACCGGGCGTTGGCCTCATTTTTATCAACCTCGGAGCATTGAATATGACTAAGTTTGGAGTGAAGATGACGGCAACGGTGGCGTTAGGGGCGATCGCGATTGCAACCACAGCAACGATTGCCCAGGCTCAGTCTCGCTCAGATTGGCTCAGCACTGGCGAAACCATTACCTACGAAGGCTACTTGCTGGCGGATGAGGCTGTGTTCGCCAGCTGCGATGACGACTGTAGCGATCTTGACATGTTTCTCTACGACGCTCAGTCGGGTGAACTGGTAGCCTCAGATACGCTGGTTGACGCTGTGCCTGGAGTAGTTGCTCCCTACGAGGGCAACTTCTTGATTGAGCTGGTGATGGCTAGCTGCAGCGTTGAACCCTGCGCCACCTGGACCGAATCGGATGCTGGCTTTTAGGTAAAAGTAGAGGTCAAATTTCTAGGAGAGTATCTGGAGAAATTATAGAGGGCAGGGGCGATCGCCCCTGCCCTCTCGCTTTGGGGAATCCCCATTGAATCCTTCATGCACGAGTGGTGCCTCTATCCCCTGTTAGGGTGCATCTGGCAGGGGCAAGCCGTTGAGCCGCAAAAATGTCAGCTTGTCCCAATAACCGCGCTGAAAGACAATTTTGCCGTCCAGAATATGAAAAAAACCGCAGCCTCGCAGCCCCAAAGGATCGCGCCATTCGAGAATAGCCCACTCTCCATCCTGAAAAATTTGCTCGACGATGCAGACCATGTCGGCCTGGGCAAACGCGGCCGCAAACATGGCTCGAATGGCGTGGCGACCGATGACGGGCGCATCGGCCACTTGATGGTTAATGGCATCGTCGCTGTAGAAGGCTACTAGGCCTTCCACATCGCGGCGGTTGAATGTATCAACCCAAGCCTTGAGAAGATCTCGCGGTTCCATAATTGTCTACATATGCAAGTAGTTTCGAATTGGCAATACCTAAGAGACCGATGCCGCCTTATTTACGACGGGGTGCTGCTCCAGCACCTTGGCTAGGTAGTTGCCCGTGTAGGAGCCTTGCACCTTAGCAACTTCCTCTGGAGTGCCCACCGCGATCAGCTCACCGCCGCGATCGCCCCCCTCCGGTCCCAGGTCCACAATCCAGTCGGCGCAGCGAATCACATCTAAGTTGTGCTCGATCATCAGCACCGAGTTGCCCTTGTCGACTAGGCGCTGCACCACATCCAGCAGCTTGTGCACGTCGTAGAATGACAGGCCCGTAGTCGGCTCGTCAATCAGGTACAGGGTTTTGCCCGTCGAGCGGCGAGCCAGCTCCGAGGCAAGCTTCATCCGCTGGGCTTCCCCACCGGAGAGGGTAGGGGCCGTCTGCCCCAGGCGAATGTAGCCCAGACCCACATCCACCATCGTTTGCAGGCGGCTGGCGGCTTGGGGAATATTCTCGAAGAAACCTAGAGCCTCTTCGGCGGTCATATTCAGCACGTCGGAGATGTTTTTGCCCTTGTAGGTGACTTGCAGGGTGTCGCGGTTGTAGCGCGCCCCCTTGCAGACCTCGCACTGTACATACACGTCGGGCAGAAAATTCATCTCAATCACGTTCACCCCCTGGCCGCCGCAGGCTTCGCAGCGCCCGCCCTTGACGTTAAAGGAGAACTGCCCCGCCTTGTAGCCCCGCGCTTTGGCCTCGATGGTTTCGGTGAACAGGTTGCGGATTACGTCGAACACGCCGGTATAAGTGGCGGGGTTAGAGCGGGGCGTGCGCCCGATGGGCGACTGGTCGATGACAATCACCTTATCCAGCGCCTTGAGCCCGTCCAGCTTGTCCATGTGCTTGGGAAAGGGCACCTTGCTGCCAAAGTGGTGCTGGAGGGCCGGGTAGAGCAGCTCATTCACCAGGGTCGATTTGCCCGAGCCTGAGACGCCGGTGATGCACACCAGCGCCCCCAGGGGCAGTTCGACATCCAAATGCTTGAGGTTGTTGCGGCGAGCATTTTTCAGGGTGAGCGATCGCCCATTCCCCGGCCGCCGCTCTGCCGGAGTGGGGATCGACATCCGCCCCGACAGATAGGCTCCGGTGAGGGAATCCTTCGCGGTCATCAGGGTTTTGAGATCGCCCTCGGCGACGATCGCTCCACCGTGCACCCCAGCCCCAGGGCCAATATCGACTAAGTAGTCGGCGGCGCGGATTGTGTCCTCGTCGTGCTCCACCACAATGAGCGTGTTGCCCAAATCGCGCAGGCGGTGCAGGGTATTGAGCAGGCGATCGTTGTCGCGCTGGTGCAGGCCAATGCTGGGCTCATCCAGCACGTAGAGCACGCCAGTGAGGCCCGAGCCAATTTGAGTGGCCAGGCGAATGCGCTGGGCCTCGCCCCCAGACAGAGTCATGGCGGTGCGGTGCAGGGTCAGGTAGTCTAAGCCCACATCCATCATGAACTGGAGCCGGGCGCGAATCTCGCGCAGCACCAGCGCCCCGATCTGGAGCTGCCGGGCCGAGAGCTTGGGGGCCTCACCTTCTTCGCCCACCAGGTTGCGAATGCGGCTGAGACATTCGCGAATGGAGACGTTGGTGAGGTCGCTAATCGAGTGGGGGCCAATCCGCACCGCGTTCGACTCGGGCTTGAGGCGGGTGCCGTGGCAGACCTCGCAGGGCTGGTCGATCAGGTACTTTTCGAGCTTTTGCTTGTGCAGCTCAGAGGTGGCGTCTTTATACTGCCGGTCGAGAATGGGCAGCACCCCCTCATACTGGCGCTGATAGCCCTTGCGCTCGCGGTAGCGCGAGTCTGACTCGATGTAAATTTTCTCGTCGCTGCCGTGGAGCACGATGTGCTGCTGCTCAGGGGTGAGCTGATCCCACCGGCTCTGAATCTCAAAGCCAAAGGCCTGGCCGACGCTGTAGAGCAGCGAGAAGTAGTAGGTGTTGTCTTTTTCTGACCAGGGGGCGATCGCGGCGTAGACCGGCAGAGTAGGATCCGGTACCACCAGCTCTGCCGAGAAGGTCCGTAGGCTACCTAACCCGTGGCAGTGGGGGCAGGCTCCGTAGGGCGAGTTAAACGAGAATAGTCGGGGCGACAGCTCCTCCATCACCGCGCCGTGCTCGGGGCAGGCGAAGTTTTCGGAGAAAACTAGTTCCTTGGGCTGGCCGTAGCTGCCTTCGGCCTCTGCCGCCTGGGGCAGGCGATCGGTTAGAGACACGACGTTGCTGCCCGGCTCCGGGTTGGCGGTTTCCTGGGGCTTCTCCGCCAGAATGTCGATCACCGCGATCCCCTCCGATCGCTTCAGGCAGGTGCGCAATGAATCAGCCAGGCGATCTTGCAGGCCATCCTTTTTCACCAGGCGATCGACCACCACCTCAATGTTGTGGCTGTAGTTTTTGTCGAGTTCGATGTTGTCGGTCAGTTCGCGCAGTTCGCCGTTGACCCGCACCCGCACAAACCCCTCGGAGGCGAGGCTAGAGAGCAGCTTCTTGTGGGTGCCTTTTTTGCCCCGCACCACGGGGGCGAGAATCTGGAAGCGGGTGCGCTCGGGCAGGGCCATGACCCGATCGATCATCTGATCGATGGATTGCGGGGAGATGCTGCGATCGCAGTGGGGACAGTGGGGATCGCCCGCCCGCCCATAGAGCAGGCGCAGGTAGTCGTAAATTTCGGTAACCGTGCCCACAGTCGAGCGCGGGTTGTGGGAGGTCGACTTTTGGTCAATAGAGATGGCCGGGCTCAGCCCCTCGATCGCGTCCACATCGGGCTTGTCAACCTGGCCCAAAAACTGGCGAGCGTAGGCGCTGAGGGACTCCACATAGCGACGCTGGCCTTCGGCAAAAATCGTGTCAAAGGCCAGGGACGACTTGCCTGAACCAGAAACCCCCGTAAACACAATCAGCTTGTTGCGGGGAATCTCTAGGTCCAGATTCTTTAGGTTGTGCTGCCGAGCTCCCCGAATGCGAATGACGTTGTCGTCAATGGCGGCGTGGTGGTGGGCGAGGCCGGTGTGCTGGTTGCCATTGGTGGACGCTCGGCCTTTGCTAGAGGCAGCGGTTTTCTTAGCGGAAGCGTCCGATTTGGGCATATCTGGGGGCTTATTGAAAACGCTTTATCAATTTAACGCTTTATCAATTTAACATTTATAAACACTTGTCAAGGTTGTCACCACGGGGGACGGGGCGCCAGCACCGGGCAGAGTTCCGTAGATGGATCAAGCCACGCTACAGGCTTGGCAGATGTTCTGCGCCATTAATGTTGGCTGCCTGGCTACAACCCTTGAATTGTAGAAGTGGTGGGTGGCCTCTGTATGGGCAAGCGCTTCCCAATGAGTCTGGCGGACAGTACAGCCTCAGCAGGGCATCGTATCGGTTGAGGCGATCGCTAGCCGCTTGGCTAAGGAACTAGCCCACAGTGGTGACAGTCCGACTGGTTCCATTCAAAATAATCGCTCTTAAAGGCGAGCATCAGAGCCTTGGGGGAAGGTACTAAAAATGCGGTATACAGCAGAGCACTTTGCTAGTCGATATTGACGTAAGCTAAAGCCCTACAATTTGGCACTATAAGAAAGCTCAACGCCGCCAACCGCTGAGGTTACTGTTAGAAGGGTGGGTAACCTTATGGTTAACATTCCCTTAAAGTTTGCTGCTCAATGGTGAAGGAACCATATAGCTAGGGTTTGTAGGCACTAATATGGAGGCGATCGCCAGTAAAAATTGATTTGGCCTGCCAACTTCACAGAGCACTGATTAAGTTCTATTTCTTTAAATCACCTCAAGTCCTGAAATTCTTCATCCTGACAGTGGCATCTATAGGCTTCACTGATTTGTTGCAGGATGTTAATCAACACAGAACTCAATTCACTAGATCACCCATCAACTAATGAAAGCAAAGGCAGTCGTTGCGGTTACCCGACTTGAGTTGTAGACTTGGCACAGCTCTAGTGCAGCACTCATATTTCTTTTAGAGGCATGGGTGGTGCATACAAAAGACCTCTGAACAAAGTCTAAGCCGTCAAGATACAACTAAAGTTACGGACTATTTCATCAAAACTTTAGAGTATATAACTCTGACGATTGTAAAATCGGCTGTAAAAACTTTTATGTCTAGTGATCTTTGCGCTCTAGAGAGCGAAAGCCAACTTTTTTAAGTCTGTTAAGTTTTATTAGAAAGAGAGCCAGGTATGGGGTTGTCGTTTGTTGAAGTTCTGCCTGAGATAAAAATTCCTGCTTCAATGATTTTTTCTCATCCCACGGCGCTAGGAGATACATTACGTCCTGCAATTGAAAGAATATTTCTGCCTGAGGAGTATTTACATCCTTTACAGGTCAAAATAGACGTCAAAACTGGTCAGACTGGCCCTAGAAAACCGGGTTCTCAACGCTCTAAACTCTATAAAGCACTTTGCAATGTTGTAAAGGGAACTCAAGTATTAGACTATCCTGAAAAATTTTTATTTGATGGCCGGCAAGAGCTAGATACCAACATAGGGCATGTCATTGAAAACTTGGCGGCTCCGGCTCTGCTGGCAAAGCAAATGCTGAGTAAGCGTTTGGGTCAAGATGTAGATGTTCACGTAGTTCTTAGAGAACGAGCACCAAATCTGGCTCGCGAAGTCTTTGCAACATTGGGTATTCCGGTAATTTACACCGATGATAGTGTTTATGGCGAAGTGATTTCTATGTCAGTCGCTCGCCCTACTACAGCAACTAGCACGGAAGCACCCCAGTTTTTTCCAATTATAAATCAGCACCTAGTTGCCGAGATTGATTCAAAGCTTTACAACCTTCATGCAGCCTTGTTCAATGAGGCTGAGTTTGCGGGCTGTGAGCCTTTAGGGGTAGAGAAAGTTTTTATCCCTCGCAGGGGAAATCGCTGTTTAATCAACAATGGCGAAGTAGTCCAGTTTCTCGAAGGAAAGGGCTTCAAAACCTATTATTTCGAGGACTTAACCTGTGCTCAAAAATGGTCAATTACTCGCGATGTTAAGGTCGTGGTAGCTGTTCATGGTGCTGCCCTTAGCCATATGGCTTTTAATCGCTTGGGGCTGCAAAATCCTGAACTGCCCAATAGCGGAGTTAAAGTAGTCGAGCTTTACTCTCCGGGGTGGTCAAGTCGCTGGGCTCATCGCCGCCATATTAGTGGGCTGAATGGGCAGTGGTGTGGTGTTCGTGGTCAGGTTACCCCAGAGTTTTTAAAGACCATAGACTTCCCTAAACTGCCTAACGGCATTATTCGACCATCGCCAAATTCCTTTAAGATTGACTGTGCATCTCTTCAAATGGCGCTTGACTATTTAGATGCTTAATCACCAATCTCTGGTAAATTTTTGCGGGTTAGGTTAGCTCTGTCACTGTTTTAGTAATTGGCTTGGCAGAACACGAATCGCTTATCGGTGATCTGCCAACGACCGTGAATCTAGATAGAGTCCGGGGATAGCTACCGTGCTGCTACAAACCTTTCCCGGGCCGTGGTTCGCAGCTGCTGGATATCCTCTCGACGGGTCACAGAGAGGGGCACCGTGCGTTTGATCTCTTCGATCAGCAGGGTGGTGTCGGCGGGTCGATTTTCGTAGAGGGCGCGGTAGTGGGCGGTGATGATGGCCTGTTCAATTTCGGCTCCGCTGAAGCCTTCGGTGGCAGTTACCAATTCGCTGAGATCAAAGTTTTCGATGCCCTGCTGCCGTCGCCCTAGGTGAATTTGCAGGATGGTGTGGCGTTCGTCGGCCTCGGGCAGGTCGACAAAGAAGATTTCGTCAAAGCGGCCTTTGCGCAGCAGTTCTGGCGGAATAGCTGAGAGGTCATTGGCGGTGGCTACTACAAAAATTTCTTGGGATTTTTCTTGCAGCCAGGTGAGGAAGTAGCCGAACAGGCGACGGCTCAGCCCGCCATCGGATTCGCTGCTGGTTTGCCCCATGCTCTTTTCGATCTCGTCGATCCACAGAATGCAGGGGGCCATGGTCTCGGCCATGGTGACGGCGCGGCGGAAGTTTTTGTCGGACTCGCCGATGTACTTGTCGTAGAGGCGGCCAGCGTCGAGTTTAAGGAGGGGGAGGTTCCACTGGCGGGCAATGGTTTTGGCGGCCAGCGACTTGCCGCAGCCCTGAATGCCCACAATCAAAATGCCTTTGGGAGCGGGCAGGTTATATTGACGAGCCTGGGGCGTGAAGCCCACTTTGGCGTAGGCGAGCCAGCGCTTGAGCCCCTCAAACCCACCTAGCTCGGCCAGGTTGGTTTCGGGCGGAAAGTAGTCCAGTAGACCCTCTTCGTGGATGACTCGGGCCTTGCGCTCTAGTACCCACTTCACATCACCGACGTCGAGTTTGCCGTCATGCCGAGCTGCATAGGACACAACTTTTCGAGCTTGGTGTAGGGTCATGCCTTGGAGAGCTGACACCAGGGCGCGAACATCATCTGGATTTAAATTAATTGTGACTTGACCTTGGAGGGTCTTCACTGTCTCGGAAATGGCTCTATAGAGTTCTTCGGGTTCGGGCAGCTTGATATCTAAATAGACGGCATTCTGCGCAATGGTTGGTGGTAGAGCATAGCCGCTGCCGCTGAGAACCAGCGTTGAGCTGTTGAAAGAAAACTGTTGGGATACTTCTCGAAACTGACGGGCAACCACCGGATCTTTGAGGTGTTCAGCAAAGTCTTTGAGCCAAAAGACGGCCTTGAAGCTCATGTCTTGAATGTGGCGCAGCATGTCGAGGGGTTCATTGGTTTTGGGCAGGGCCTGGCCACGCTTGCTACCGGGGGGAACATACTCATTTTGCCAGCGATGGTCGGGGCTGTCGGGCGATTGCATCAATCCCTGGGCAACACTCCACTCGAATACGGCCATCTGCATGTCAGCACAGGCGGCCCTGATCAGCCCCTGTACCCGTTCTTCTTCCACCGTGTCGATTACTATGACCGGGTGAAAAGAGGTCACCAGGTTTTGAAAGTGCTTGACACTGGTTTTAAAAGACATGACTGCCTAAAGTAACGCTAGGGCTAAGGTGCCCGCTTCTGCCCACAGTTGCTGCACAGCGGATTTTGGAGGCTGAGGCGATTCGCGCAGCAATCCCTTCAGGAATCGCCCTAGTCGAGCGCATCTATGCCCTGGCAAGCGTAGCGAATGCGCAGCTTCAGCCCCAGGGTGATTTGTTTCATCACCCAGTAAAGGCTGGCCAAAATAACAAATGTGACGAAGATAACGGCCGCTGGTTGCTTTGAGGTCAGGGCATCGAGGGTATAGGCGATGACGCCAGTGGGGTCAGTGACCAGATCCCAGCTGTTAAAGCGCAGAAATCGGCCTAGGTAGATGCCCACCGCGCTGAGCGCGTGAATGGTTAGCTCGAGGGGCAAGATCATTGCTTTGGCCCCGTGCTGCTTGAGATAGGCAGCCAGGTTGAGAATCGAGACGACGTAGGCTTCGAACCCCAGCAAAATGGCGGCTGCGTGCAGGGGAATGAACACCAGAGCCACAACCAAAATGCGAATCTGGCCCGAGCTGGTGCCTCGAATCAAATGAATAATATCGGTGAGGACATAAGGAGCATTGGGTAGAAAGATCAAGAACACCACCAGCCCCACCCACCACAGCCAGCCCTTGGGATCTTGCTTGGTCTTAAAAATTTTCAGACTGAGGAGACCGGCAAAGGCCGTAACCGCCAGTAGCCACAGCAGCTCAAACCAGGAGAACGGACTGGAGTTGTCTTGGCGTAGGTTGTAGAGTCCTTGCACAGCACGAGGGATGCGAGGCCCCAGCCCTAGCACGCCAATTATCCCCACCAGTACACAGGCCGCCAAAAACCATCGGTTGGACAGACTCTGGCGGCGAAACAAACTAAAGCTCAGCAGCAGCGGAATCGCCGCCAAAAACAAGTTCCATAAAATCCAGCCACTGTAGACGTTATCAAAGGCGCTGATAATGTTGGGCAGGAGCCATCTCATTGGGTCTCAACTCCTAAGGCAGATTTGGCTTAACCCAATTTAATCGCTAGCGAGTCAAGTGTCTGCTCTTGTGGAGGGGGATGCGATCGCATCCCCTCCACTAGAGCAGCGCCTATTCTGAAGGCGACCGCCCGCGCTATAACAAGTAGAGTCTTCAACCCCGCATCTCCATGCCAGATCACACCCAACGTCAGGGCAACACCTCCGAGCACATGCTGGGTGACCAGGCCTACACCGCTTCAGCCCAGTGGCAAACCCTCTACGAACACGACAAGCCCGTGGCGGAGCTGTTCCACGTGGCCTACACCGTTGCCGACCAAGACCTGGCTCAGCGGCCCATTACCTTTGTGTTTAACGGCGGACCAGGGGCGGCATCGGCCTACCTGCATGTGGGGGCGCTAGGTCCGCGACGGGTGGTGTTTAACTCCGACGGCAGCCTGCCGCGTCCGCCGGTAGAGGTGGCCGACAACAGCGAAAGCTGGCTGAGCTTCACCGACTTAGTCTTTATTGACCCCGTGGGCACGGGCTTCAGCCGGGTTTTGCCCAAGGACGATACTAAAGGTGAGAAATCCGACGACAAGCCCGACGACAAAGGGGAGGGTAAACCCGACGAAAAGGCCAAAAAATTCTGGACGGTCGATCGCGATCTCAACGCCCTGGGCGAGTTTATTCAGGGCTATCTCTCGGCTCACCACCGCTGGCTGTCGCCGGTATTTATTGCCGGAGAGAGCTACGGTGGCTTTCGAGTGGCAAAGCTTTGTCGCAAGCTTCAGCAAGACTATGGCGTTGGCCTATGCGGGGCGATTCTGATTTCGCCGGTGATGGAGTTTATGCTGCTGGAGGGCAACGACTACAGCCTTAGCGGCTGGGCGACGGTGATTCCTTCGATGGCGGCTACGGCGGTGTATCATGGGCAGGTTGACACCACTGATAGCCCGGCTGCCCACGGAGCCAAGGCCGCCGACTTTGCCCGCAAGTCCCTTATTCCTTTGCTGGCCCTAGGCAGTACTGCCTCTGGCGAAGACCAACAGCGGGTGTTTGGTCAGCTAGCTCATCTGATTGGCCTGCCGCCGGAGGTGGTGCAGCGCCACCGAGGCCGCGTCGACATTGTGATATTTGCCCGCGAGCTGCTGCGCCATCAGCAGCGCATTTTGGGTCTCTATGATGGCTCAGTCACCGCGATCGACCCCTTCCCCGATCGCCTGATGCATGAGGGAACTGACCCCACCCTAGAGGGTATCGATCGCCTGTTTACCGGAGCTATCAACAGCCACCTGCGCTCGACGTTGGGTGTGAACACCACTCTGACCTACAACTTGCTCAGCTTTGAGGTGTTCAAAGCCTGGGAGTTTTTGCCTGAGAGCGAGTACCGCCAGGGCTTTGTCGGCTCGGTGGATGACCTGCGGGTGGGCATGGCCCTCAACCCCTACCTCCAGGTCTACATTACCCACGGCATTTACGATCTGGTGACGCCCTACTTCTCGTCAGAGCACTTGAGGGATTTGATGAATCTCAATCCGGAGCTCCAGCCAAACCTCACCCTGCGGCATTTTCAGGGAGGCCACATGTTCTATACCTGGGATGAGTCGCGGCAGCTCTGGTTTGAGGACATGCAGCGGTTCTACCACCAGGCGTCGGGTAAGTAGTGGCAAAAAAAACCGACAGTCCCTTGCGGGCTTGCCGGTTGGTTGTGTGTTCCCTGTAGATGACTCGGCTAAAGTTGAGTCAATTTCAGTATCCCTGGAAGGTTCCTGAAAACCTAGCGGATTTATCACGGCCAAAGGTGAGTTTGATCACAAAGTTCCGTATTTTGGCGGATGCCACGCAAAGGACTAGGGGGTCAGCGATAAAGGCACCTCTCAGGTAAAGACTCCTCACAACAGGATTGCGCCGCATCGGCTTTAGGGCAAAAATAGGGGCACATAGGGCTTCGTGCCCAGAATACCAGGGAAAATCGCCATGACCGAGTCATCTATGGGCACCGCAGAGGCGCTGGCCAGCATTGCGCTAGTGGCGATCGCCGCCGACGGCTATTTGGCCGACCAGGAGGGTCAGGATATGACCATGCTGCTGTCGCGCATGGCGTTGTTTAGCAGCTACTCCAAAGATGCCGTGCATCACCTGTTTGATCTGTTGCTGACGCGCCTCAAGACTGAGGGGCCGGGGGCAATGGTTGACCAGGCCAAGGCCGTTTTGCCCCAAGATTTACGGGAGACGGCTTTTGCGGTTGCCACCGATCTGGTGTTGTCTGACCGCACCGTTACCCCTCAGGAGCAAGCATTCTTAGAAGACCTGTACCGAATTTTAGAGATTCCCAGCCCACTAGCCCAGCAGATTGTGCAGGTGATGACGATCAAGAATCGGGGCTAGATGTGGCTGATCAAGATGGCGGGTGGCGATCGCTCCAGATAGATTTCTGGGGCTATTCTCAGGCACTTTGCCTCAGCTGGCTCCGTTGATGGGTGCCCCTGTAAGTCAGGTATAGTGAGGCTTTACAGCTGCCAGGAGGCCGGGACATGAATACAAGCAGCAACGTGGTCAAGATTTTATCGGCGGAGGAAATGCGCCGCACGCTAAACCGGCTGGCGTCGGAGGTGGTGGAGCGGGGCGGAGATCTGAGCCGTCTGGTGCTGCTGGGCATTTATACCCGAGGCGTGCCCCTGGCCCATCTGCTGGCCCAGCAAATTCAGCGGTTAGAGGGGGTAGAGCTGCCGGTGGGGGCGATCGACATTACCCTGTATCGCGATGACCTGGATAAAATCAGCACGCGCACCCCCGCCCGTACCGAGATCCCCTTTGACATCAGCGATCGCGTCGTCGTGCTAGTGGACGATGTGATTTTTAGCGGCCGCACCATTCGGGCGGCCCTCAATGCGGTGATTGACTATGGCCGGCCCAGCGCCATTCGCTTAGCAGTGTTAATTGACCGGGGCCATCGAGAGCTGCCCGTGCGCCCTGACTTTGTCGGTAAAACCCTGCCGACGGCGAAGGATGAGTCGGTGAAGGTGTTTTTGCAGGATACGGACGGGCGAGATGGGGTGGAGTTGTTGAAACGGGCCTAGGGGGTAGGGTGTTACGTCTGGTGTGCGATCGCGTCAAAAACGCTCCGATTTTTTCTAGGATAGAGGGCGTTGTTTTTGCAAAAACCCTGTGACTCTACTGCCTGTCGCCCATGAGACCCAGACCCGCAAGGCCGACCACCTGCGCATTTGCCTGGAGGGGCCGGTGCAGTGTGCCGAAGTAACCACAGGGCTAGAGCGCTATCGGTTTACCCACTGCTGTCTACCGGAGCTTGACTACCAAGACATCGACCTGAGCACGGTGTTTTTGGGGCATCGGCTGGGGGCACCGCTGCTGATTTCGTCCATGACTGGGGGCACCGAGGCGGCGCATCAGATCAACCGGCGGCTGGCGGTGGTGGCCCAGCGCTATGGGTTGGCGATGGGGGTCGGCTCCCAACGGGTCGGGGTCGAAAATCCTGACGTGATGGAAACGTTTGCGGTGCGATCGGAGGCTCCCGATATTCTGCTGTTGGCGAATCTGGGGGCGGTGCAGCTCAACTATGGTTATGGTCTCGACCACTGCCGCCGCGTAGTAGATAAGCTGGCGGCTGACGCGCTGATCTTGCACCTCAATCCATTGCAGGAGGCGGTGCAGACCGGTGGCGACACCAACTTTAAAGGCTTGCTGGTCAAGATTGAGCAGCTCTGCGCGGTGCTGCCGGTGCCGGTGATCGCCAAGGAGGTCGGCAACGGCATTTCGGCCCCCATGGTACGGCGGCTGGTGGAGACCGGGGTCGCAGCCGTGGATGTGGCCGGAGCTGGGGGCACATCCTGGGCCAGGGTAGAAAGCGAGCGGGCGGTGGATGCTCACCAGCGGCGGCTGGGGCAGACCTTTGGGGAATGGGGTTTGCCCACGGCAGACTGCATTTTGCAAGCGCGGCGAGTGGCCCCGACCCTGCCGCTGATTGCCTCCGGCGGGCTGCGCCACGGGCTGGATGTAGCAAAAACCCTGGCTCTGGGAGCTGACCTGGCGGGGCTGGCGATGCCGTTTTTGCAGGCGGCAAGTGAGTCAGAGGAGGCCGTGGCGGCCCTAGCGGAGGTGCTAATGGCCGAGATTAGGACAGTGCTGTTTTGCACCGGGCAAGAAAATTTGGCTGGGCTTCGCCAAGCGGGAGTGCTAGAGCGAGACTAGGCCAGGTTCGTCGGTTGTGTTGCAAATACCCACTGGGTTGGGACCAGTTTGACGTAGGGGCATTGCACTGCAATGCCCCTACCAGAAGGTTCTTACTCTATTTAGCTGTAATCACTTAGAGCAGCTTAGCCAGGGTAGCTTCGGTACCTAATTCATGGAGCTGGTGCAGGTACTGGGTCACCGCCTCCACGAATCGTGACGACTGGGAGAGGTCGCCAAACACCTCTGTCAAATTCAGCAGCGGCATGGGGTCAGTGCCGCCCAACTTCGCCCGTTCCGTCAGCGTATCCGCCATCGGGTCGTCGATCGGCATGTCGTGGCCTTGATCGTCTTTGCCGTTGAGGTAGCGGAACCAGGCGGCGATGGTGAGACTGAGATAGTCGATCGCGCCGTTTTGCTCCAGCTTGTCGCGCAGGGAACCGAGCGCCCACTTAGGGATCTTGGCTGAGCTGTTGAGGCAGAGCCGGGGCAGCTGGTCGCGAATTTTCGGGTTCGAGAACCGTTCCACTAGGGTCTGCTTGTATTGAGTGACGTCGATACCAGGGACGGGGTGCAGGGTGGGGGTGACTTCATCCATCAGGTGCTCGACAGCCTGGCGAATTTGGGCATTGGCCATGGCTTCGTGAACGTAGCTGTAGCCTTTGAGCGAGCCGAGATAGCCAATCAGCTGGTGGCTGGTGTTGAGCAGCCGGATCTTCATCATCTCGTAGGGGTGGACGTCGTCGGTCATCTGCACGCCGACGCTTTCCCAGTCGGGGCGTCCGGCACTGAAGCGATCTTCAACCACCCACTGCAAGAAGGGCTCGGCCACCACGGGCCAGGCGTCGTCAATGTCGAATTGGTCGGCCACCATTTGCAGGTCGCCGGGGGCGGTGGCGGGGGTAATGCGATCGACCATGCAGTTGGGGAAGGCGACGTTCTCTCTGATCCACTCGCCCATGTCGGGGTTTTGCAGCTCGGCGAAGGTGGTCAACATTCTGCCCACCATATCGCCGTTACCCTGGATGTTGTCGCAGGAGAGCACGGTAAAGGGTGCGATGCCCCGTTGCTGCCGCCGGGCCAGGGCGGCGGTGAGAAAGCCGTAGACTCCCTGGGGCTGGTCAGGGTTTTGCAGGTCGTGCTGAATGGTGGGATGGTTGGCGTCGAATTCGCCCGTGCCCTCGACGACGTAGTAGCCGCCTTCGGTGATAGTCAGGGTGACGATGCGGCACTGGGGGTTGGCCAGGACTTCGATGACAGCCTCGCGGTCGGCGGGGGCGAATAGGTATTGGGTGATCGAGCCGATGACGCGGGCGTCGTCACCGGCTGGCGATCGCTCCACCAGGGTATACAAACAATCCTGAGACTCCAGGGCATCGCGCATTCTCTGGTCAAACTCCAGCAGACCGACACCGCAGATGGCCCAGTCGCTGCCGGGGTTTTGCTCCAGGTAGTTGTCTAGATAGAGCGCCTGGTGGGCGCGGTGAAAGCCGCCGACCCCGATGTGGACAATGCCGGGGGTGACGGCGCTGCGATCGTACCGGGGCACGCGCACGCGATCGCTCAGCTGGCCGAGCGATCGCTCATTCAGCTTGACGAGGGACTTCGTGGTGTTGGATGGGCTGTTCATAGGTCTGCTCTCGCGGGGCTTTGGTTTGTAGCGGGACTTCGGGATGGCGGGTGAGGCTGAGGGGATGGCGCTCGGCTTTGGGAATGGCTTGGCCTTCGCCATCGAACAGGTGGCAAAGGTGGCCATCGATGGTGACGGGAACGCGATCGCGCACCTTGGCCCGGCTGTTGCCGTCGGTCTGCACGATAAAGGTGTCGCCGCCAGCGACCTTGACGTAGAGGTAGGTTTCGCCGCCCAGACGCTCCACCACCAAGACTTCGCCCATCAGGGTGGGGTTAGTGGCATCGATCCGCAGGTGCTCGGGGCGAATGCCCAGGGTGGCGCGATCGCCCGCCATCAAAGTTCTCGGCTGCACCGGAATGGTAATGGTGGCATCGCCCGGCAGGCGCACGGTGGTGCCAGAATCTTGCACCCCGGTGGTTTGCACCGAGAGAAAGTTCATCTTGGGCGAGCCGATGAACCCGGCCACAAACAGGTTGCGGGGATGATGGTATAGCTCTAGCGGCGAACCGACCTGCTCGACTACGCCGCCCTGGAGCACCACAATCTTGTCGGCCAGGGTCATAGCTTCGATCTGGTCGTGGGTGACGTAGATCATGGTGGATTGCAGGCTTTCGTGCAGCCCCGACAGCTCAATGCGCATCTGCACCCGCAGCGAGGCATCCAGGTTCGACAGGGGCTCATCAAACAAAAACACCTTGGGGTTGCGCACCAGGGCTCGGCCAATGGCGACCCGCTGCCGCTGCCCTCCCGAGAGCTTGCCCGGCTTGCGATCGAGCAATGGCTCCAGCTGCAAGATCCGCGCCACATCCCGTGCCCGCTCCATACGCCGCTCCTTAGAAACCCCGGCTAGGCGCAGGCTAAAGGCCATATTCTCGGCCACGGTCATGTGGGGGTACAGGGCGTAGGTTTGGAACACCATCGCCAGCCCTCGTTGGTCGGGCGGCACATCGTTCATGCGCTCGCCATCGACGAGCAGGTCGCCGGAGGTGATGTCTTCTAAACCGGCGATCATGCGCAGCAGGGTCGATTTGCCGCAGCCGGAGGGGCCGACAAAGACGACAAATTCTTGGTCATGAATGTCGAGATTGACGCCTTTAATAACTTCGTTGTCGACGTAAGTTTTATGGATATCTCGTAACGTGACGGTTGACATAGGTGGCTCACCTTATTAAGTGAAAAGTTAAACAATTGTGGTTTTGCTGAGAGGTCTTTTGGGAAAATTATCTGTCATAGCAATAGGGCCTTGCTGGTCCTCCCCTGCCCCCCTTAAAAAGGGGGGAGTGCTGTTCAAATTCCCCCTTTTTAAGGGGGAATTAGGGGGATCTCCACCTTCGCTACAGGAAACAGAAATTTGCGAACAACCTCCAAACAATTTCTACTTGACGGCCCCAAAGGTGAGACCTCGCACCAGCTGCCGCTGGCTGACCCAGCCAAAGATCAAAATGGGGGCGATCGCCATGCTAGAAGCCGCCGATAGCTTTGCCCAAAACAAACCCTGGGGGCTAGAAAATGACGCAATAAACGCCGTCAATGGAGCCGCATCAAAGGTGGTCAAATTGAGGCTCCAGAAGGCTTCATTCCACGACAAAATAATCGAGAGCAGAGCAGTGGAGAAAATTCCTGGCAGGGCTAGGGGCAGCAGCACATGCACCAGTTCCTGATAGGTAGAAGCGCCATCCATGCGATCGGCTTCGAGAATTTCCTTTGGCACTTCTTTGAAGAAGCTGTAGATCATCCACACCACAATTGGCAGGTTAATCAACGTGTAAATGATGATTAAACCGATGCGGGTGTCTAGCAGACCCGTTTCTCGTGCCAAGATGTAGATCGGCACCAGCACGCCCACGGCGGGCAGCATTTTGGTCGACAGCATCCACAGCAGGGTGCTCTTGGTGCGCTTGGTGGGGAAAAACGACATGGCGTAGGCTGCCGGAATCGCCAACAGCAGCGACAAAATCGTCGCCCCCAGGGAAATCACCACGCTGTTCAAGGCAAAGTTAAAGTACGAGGCTCGAGTCTGCACCGCCACGTAGTTTTCTAGGGTGGGCCGAAAGAACAGCTGGGGCGGCGTGGCGACCGCCGCCACCTCGGTCTTAAAGCTGGTGATAAACATCCAGAAAATCGGGAAGAACAGCAGGCAGGCCACCAGCCAGCCCAGCAGGGGAATCCACCAGCGGTAGGATTGCTTAGTTGCCATATCAAGAGTCCAAATTACGAGCAACACTGCGCATCAGGAAAATCGCCACGATGTTGGCCAGCACGACGGCAATTAAACCGCCCGCCGAGGCTCCACCGACGTCAAATTCCAGCAGCGCTTTGAGGTAGATGTAGTAGGCCAGGTTGGTGGTGGCGAGGCCAGGGCCGCCCCCGGTGGTAACGAAAATTTCGGCAAAGATGGTGAGAAAGAAAATCGTCTCGATCATGGCGACCACGGCGATCGCCCGATTGAGGTGAGGCAGCACCACAAAGCGGAACAGCTGCATGGCACTGGCACCATCCATGCGGGCCGCCTCCATCTGGTCAGTATCGAGGGACTGAATTGCCGTCAGCAAAATCAGCAGGGCAAAGGGCAGCCACTGCCAAGCCACGATGATGATGATCGCCAGCAGCGGAAAGTCGGCAAACCAGTCGATCGCACCCAGGCCGAGCCCCCGCGTGATCTGGGCAAACAGCCCGTTCACCGGGTGCATCAGCATGTTTTTCCAGATCAGGGCGCTGACCGTGGGCATGACAAAAAATGGCGAAATTGCCAGCACCCGCGCCACGCCGCGACCGGGAAACTCCTGGTTGAACAGCACCGCCAGCACGGTGCCGAGGCCAATCGTAATTGCCAGCACCGACACTACCAGCACCATCGTGATGCCGATCGAAATCCACAGAGTCGGGTCGGTGAGAATGTAGGCAAAGTTAGCGAAGCCGACAAACTCGCGATTGTCGGGAATCAGCAGGTTGTAGCGCTGGAAGGCAAACCAGATGGCCATCGCCAGCGGCACCACCATCCAGAGCACCAGCAGAATCACCGACGGTGCCACCAGCAGCCGAGCGGGAATCGAGCGGTGCGATCGCGCCCGCGCGGGCGGCGGCGAGTGGGTAGGGGTTGCGATAGATGAGGTCATGGGGAAGGGGTGGATAGGTGGATGAGTGGGAGGGTGGGGGAGTAGGCGAGTGGGAGGGTGGGAGGGTGGATGAGTGGGGAGTGTTGGGTTATTGGATGTTGGGTATCAGGTATCAGGTATTGGGAAAAAGCAACTACCCATCCACCCGCCTACCCTCCCACCCCCTACCCGTCTACTCGATATAGCCGGTATGACGCATGAACCGTTCAGCGACGGTTTGCGACTGGGCGATCGCTTGGTCAACCGAGACCTGATCAGCTAGGGCTGAGGCCATGCGCTGGCCGACTTGGGTGCCGATTGCCTGAAACTCAGGGATATCGACGTACTGCACGCCTTTGTAGGGGGTGGGCAGTGGGGATGGGTTGGTGATATCAGCTGCCTGGATGGAATCCAGCACGATTTTTGCAAAGGGGGCGGCTGCTTGATAGTCAGGGTTCTCGTAGGTGGAGGTGCGGGTGCCGGGGGGTACTGAGACCCAGCCGTATTCGTCCGCTACCAGCTGCACGTACTCCTTGGAGGTGGCCCAGGCGACGAAGCGCTCGGCGGCCTCGGGCGACTGGGATGTGGCTGGAATTGCTAGCGCCCAAGACCACAACCAGTTAGAGCCGTTGGGGTAAGACTCGACTGGGGCGCGGGCAAAGCCGAGGCGATCGGCCACCTGCGACTGCTCAGGGTTCGAGAGCAGCCCGGCAGCGACGGTGGCATCGATCCACATGCCGCACTTGCCGGTGGAGAACAGGGCCAAGTTTTCGTTAAAGCCGTTGGAACTGGCTCCGGGCGGCCCGTACTGGTTCATCACATCAACGTAATAATTGACGGCGTTTTGCCACTCGGGGCTGTCGATGGTGGGCTGCCAGTCCATGTCGAACCAGCGGCCGCCGAAGGTGTTGACCAGGGTGGTGAGAAAGGCCATATTCTCGCCCCAGCCCGGCTTGCCCCGCAGGCAAATGCCGTAGACGCCGTTGGTTGGGTCGTGCACCTGGCTGGCCCACTCGCCCACCTGGGCATAGGTGGGGTTGGGGGGCACCGTAATGCCCGCCTTGTCAAACAGGTCGGTGCGGTAGTAAAGCATCGAGCTTTCGCCGTAGAAGGGCACCGCATAGAGGTTGTCTTCGTAGGAAAGCCCGGTGCGAATCGGGTCGATCAGGTCGTCAACGTCGTACTCGGCGGGCAGCCCGTCGAGCGATCGCAGCCAGCCCCGCCTGGCCCAGATTGGCGTTTCGTAGGACCCAATCGTCAATACATCGAACTGACCGCCCTGGCTGGCCACATCGGTGGTGGTGCGCTGGCGCAGAATGTTTTCCTCTAGCACCACCCAGCGCAGCTCGATATCGGGGTTGTCGGCTTCGAAATGGCTCGACAGGTCTTGCATCACCACCATGTCGCCGTTGTTGACGGTGGCGATGGTTAGACGAGTGCGGTCCCCGGCCTGGGGGCCTGCTGAACAGGCATTGACCAGCTGCACCAGCAGCAGGCCAATGAGGAATGCTGCCAGCATTCGGGCTCGGCGAAATAAGCGCATCGCACGGCTCCTCGAATTGCTAAAAAATAAACTAAATTGAACTTATGCTCTAGTCATGGGCAAAAGCCCAATAATGGAATCATACTGATGTCGCTTCCCAGGGGCGAGGCGTTCAGTAGTATTCGCAACAATTCTTGATTGCAGTTCTAATCTTGAGGCCACCTGTATGAGCGCGACGGCAACCTACGATTTCCAGGGCAAAACCATTCTGATTACTGGTGGGGCGGGGGAAATTGGCAAAGCTACCGCTCACCGATTTGCCGCCAACGGAGCAACAATTGTGTTGCTAGATATTAACGAGATGAGGCTGGCCGAGGTCGCCCAGGGGCTAAAAGACTATGGCAATCCTGTGTACACCGTTCGCTGCGATGTCACCGATGCCCAGGAGGTGGCCGACATGATTGCGATCGCCGTTGAGCAGGTGGGTCAGCTCGACTATGTGTTTAACAATGCCGGCTACCAGGGTGCGTTTGCCAAGACCGATGAATATCCTGAGGAAGACTTCCAGAAGGTGATCGACATCAACGTGGTCGGTGTGTTTCACATTCTCAAGGCCGCTGCCCAGCACTTGCGGAAGGCGGGCGGGGCGATCGTCAACATGGCTAGCCACGCCGGGGTAGATGGGCCGCCCAACATGCTGGCCTACGCCGCCTCAAAGTTTGCGGTGGTTGGCATGACCCAGACCGCTGCCAAAGACCTAGCCCCTTATGGTATTCGCGTTAACGCTCTGTCACCGTCGCTAGTTGGCCCCGGCTTCATGTGGACTCGGCAGACTGAACTACAGGCGGGGGTAGGATCGCAGTACTTTGACGCCGACCCCAAAGTGGTCGAGCAGCAGATGATCAACTTGGTGCCGCTGCGCCGGTTGGGTCGGTTGGAAGAAGTTGCCAACGGAGTTGCTTTTTTAATGAGTGATGAGGCTAGCTATATTACTGGCTTCAATTTGGATATTACGGGAGGACAATAGAATTGAGCAAATATTCTCTAGCGGACGATATGCTCAATCATTCTTTGGGTAGATCTTTAATCAAATAAAATCCTTCTTTAGGCAGTGGTGGATGAGGTGACCAGATGGGAGACATGTATGCGGAGAAACGCGATGGTCGGAGACCGGCCCAGCAGGGCCATCGTAGGCTTGACCTAGCGGCCCACGCCGCCTGGCTCTACTACATTGCCGGTAATACCCA
This sequence comes from Leptolyngbya subtilissima AS-A7, assembly GCF_039962255.1. NCBI lineage: Bacteria > Bacillati > Cyanobacteriota > Cyanophyceae > Leptolyngbyales > Leptolyngbyaceae > Leptolyngbya > Leptolyngbya subtilissima. The sequence goes on from NZ_JAMPKY010000013.1 coordinate 64,551, forward strand.
GGAGGAAATTGCCGCTAAACTCAACGTGTCGCGGCAGGCAGCCCAGCGCTTGGTGGCCTTGGCCGTCAGCGAAAAGCTGATCAAATTTCGCCTCGACCATCCCCTCAGCCACTGCATCGCCCTGGCCGAGGCCCTGCGGGATCGGTTCGCTCTATCGATGTGTGAAGTCGTGCCCGACCCCGCCGTCGGTGGCGACCTCTACAACGGCTTGGGCGTCTGCGCGGCGACTTACCTGGAAACCTATCTTGTTGCCAGAACCCCTTCTATTCTGGCCTTTAGCTCGGGGCGCACCCTGCGGGCCATGGTGGATCAAATTCCCTCAATGGATCAGCCTCAGCACAAGATTGTCTCGATTGTGGGCAACATGTCGCACTGCGGTCTGGCCGGTCGCCATGAGGTGGTCATGCATTTGTCTGATCGGGTGGGGTCGCAGACCTATCCGGTGCCCACTCCAGCGGTGGCCACCAGCGTGGAGGAGCGCGACCTGCTGCAAACCCAGCGATCGTTTCTGGCGGTTAAGGCCCTGGCGGAGCAGGCGAAGGTTACTTTTGTTGGCGTTAGTCACATCGCCTGGAACGCGCCCCTGCACGAGGACGGCTTTATCAACGATGCCGAACTGACCGAGTTAATTGAGCTGGGGGCTGTGGGCGAAATTGCGGGTTGGGCGTTCAACTCCCAGGGAAAGTTGCTGCAAGCAGGTACCAACAGCCGAGTTGCGGGTGTGCCCCTAGAGCAACCAGCCCGGCGTCTGATCATCGGCGTTGCTGGGGGGCTTCGCAAAGCCGAGGCCATTCGCGCGGCCCTACAAGGTCGGCTGATTAGCGGGTTGATTGCCGATGAAGCCGCCGCCACAGCGATTTTGATGAAGGGATAGCTGTTATCGACCCGAGATCGGCTAGCTCGGACAAATGGGTTTAGAGCGATTTAGGAGAAAACCATGACCGAGCCCGTGATTTGTTTAGGAGAATGCTTAGTCGATCGCCTGTTTGAGGTCGGTGAAACCCCTGGGGCAGCCTCAAGCCAGGGCATCGATTATCCCGGTGGAGCGCCGGCTAACGTGGCCTCTGCGATCGCTAAACTCGGCACCCCCACCCGCCTAGTCAGCGCTCTGGGCGAGGATGACCTGGGCGATTGGCTAATTGAGGTCTTGCAGGAGCAGGGGGTGGCATGCCAGATTCAGCGGGTGGCCGATATGCCTACCCGCACGGTGCTGGTGCAGCGGGATGAAACGGGCGATCGCCAGTTTATCGGCTTTAGCGCCCCCGACCCCGCTGCCTTTGCCGATGCCTACCTTACCCCCGACTGGATAGATACCGTCGATTTTAGCGGGGTAAAGTATAAAGTGATGGGGACGCTGGGCTTGGCTTACCCCACCACCGCCAGCGCCATGGAGCGAGCGCGGGATAAGGCCCAGCAGGCCGGGGCCAAAATTGTGATCGATCTAAACTGGCGGCCAGTGTTTTGGCCTGAGGTAGAACTCGCACCACCCAAAATTCGGGAATTTTTGCAGATCGCCGATCTGCTCAAGCTCTCTAAGGAAGAAGCTCAATGGCTGTTGGATACGGATTCCGCTGCTGAGATCTGCCAGCAGTTCCCCCAGTGTGAGGCCGTGCTGCTCACCGACGGGGGCAACGGCAGCACCTGCGCCACGAAACAGCACAGCGTCTCACTCCCGGCCTTTGATGTCAGCAGCAAAGATACCACCGGGGCGGGGGATGCCTTCCTGGCCGGAATTCTTCATCAGCTTTGCCAGCGGGGATGGAATGTTTGGCAAGACCCAGCTGAGATTAAAGCGGTTTTGCGCTACGCCAGCGCGGTAGGGGCACTGACGACGTTGAAACCGGGGGCGATTGCCGCCCAGCCCACTCCCCAGGAGGTCGATGCCTTTTTACACCAACAGGCCGCTGCCTCTAGCTAAAAAATCTGAAATTCCGCTTCAAAACCCGCATCTCCGTAGGGGCATAGCATGCTATGCCCCTACAACTTAGAGGTCATTAAAAGGAGCTGGACTGCCGATCAGGTTAGCTCCAGCCCAATCTCAAAATGTCCGGTGTAGCCCTCCCCAGCTTGGGTGAGGGAGAGCATGAGCTGATCGCCACCGCTGCGAAAGATACCGTCATTCTGATTACTGGTAGTGCGCTGGCCTCTAGCGTTATAGGGGGCCTGGGCGTAGATGCGATCGCTCAAAGCATCGTCAAAATAAAGCTGTGAGGTAAATTCATAGCCCTGATTTGCGGCAGTATTGCTGCGAATTTTGAAGTGAATATGTACAGCCCGGCCCGGATACCAACCTGGGTAAATGGTGGTGAACTCAACCGTGCCGTCAGCGTTGGTGACTTGGGACCCGCGCAAAAACTTTTGGCCTAGGGTGTTGGCTCTGCGATCGGCTACATCTGAATAGGCTCCCGTGGCATCGCAGTGCCAGACGTCTACCATTGCGCCTGCCAGCGGCACACAGGCATTAGCACCTACTTGGGAAACGCGAAATTGCAGCGTTAGGGGAACACCCGGTTTCACGGTGCCAGTCGTCGGGTCAGAGCGAATATCAGAGCGATTTAGCGCTTCATCAACAAAATAGGGGCCTTCGGTCTGCTGAGGGCGTACGGTGCAGGCAGGCTGCGCTGCCGCTGCCTCGGTCGGGGTTTGGGCTACGGTACTGCTCAGTTCAGCCGAGGCCGAGGGCTTGCGGAAGCAGCCGAATAGCGAAACCATCAAGGTGCCACCGATGAAGCCTAGGGCATCGCGACGCTTGAGGCTGAGGCCATCCGTTCCGGATACATATTGTCTTGGCATTAGGTTAGGGGCATTGGTACATCGACAGCTTCCATTGGGCCAAACCAAAATGACGGTTTACCCTAAACTTGCATTACAGCGTTGTCATCATCCCTACCTCACCACTTTGAGCGACTCGTAAAGTGGGGTGTATCGTTCAAATGCCGCCTCATAGGCTGCGTGCTTTTGGGGCTGCACCGCCTCGATCGCCTCAGGCAGCATGTCAAACGCCTCCGCCAGTGACGGATAGGCCCCTACCCCCACCATCGCCAAAATCGCCGCTCCATAGGCCGCTCCCTCCTCGGCTTTAGGCGCGACCAGTTCGGTGTGCAGTACATCCGCTAGTAGGTGGAACCAGAGGGGCGATCGCACCCCACCCCCCGTTGCCAGTAGCTGATTCACCGGAGAAATTTCCTGAATTACCTCTAGGGCTGCCCGCAAGCTAAAGGCCACCCCCTCCAGCACTGCTCGAATCAGGTCGCCCTGGGTGTGGGCCAGCGACAAATTCACCCAAGCCCCCCGCGTGTCGGGGTCGAGGTAGGGGCTGCGCTCGCCCGCCAGGTGAGGCAAAAACAGCACGCCCCGCGCCCCCGGTTCAGATTTTTCGGCCAGAGCCATCAGGTCGGCAAAGGCGATGTCGGGAGCAAAGGTGTCGCGGTACCAGCGCAGGGCCCCCCCCGCCGCTAGCGTTACCCCTAGCAGGTGGTAGCCGCCATCGGCATGGCAAAACAGGTGCACCCGCCCTTGGGGGTCGGGGGTGGGAACATCGCAGGGGGCAAAAATCACCCCCGACGTGCCGATGCTGAGGCTGCCCCGCTTCAGATTGCGGTCTGAAATTCCTAAACCAATGGCCGCTGCGGCATTGTCACCGCCCCCCGCTACCACGGGCAGTCCTGCCGGGAGTCCTGTCCGCTCAGCCAGTTCCTGCTTTAGCCGTCCAGCGATCGCGGTTGATTCGACCACGGTAGGGAACAGGTCGGGGCTAATATCGAGAGCAGTAAGGATGTCCTGATCCCACTGCCGGCTGGCCAGGTTTAGACAGCCAATGCCAGAGGCATCAGAGGGTTCCGTCACCGCTTCGCCAGTTAGCATATAGCCGAGGTAGTCCTTAGGCAGCAGAATTTGTCGCACCTGCTCGTAGGCCTGGGGTTCCTCCTTACGTAGCCACACCAGTTTCGGCAGCTGAAACCCGGTAATCGCTGGATTGCCCGTCCGCTGAATCAGGTCTGAGCGGGACACCGCTGCCTCAATCTCCGCCACGGCAGCCCCCGTGCGCTGGTCATTCCAGAGAATTGCTGGGCGAATCACCTTGCCCGCCCCATCGAGCGGTACCATGCCGTGCATTTGCCCTGACAGCCCTAGGGCGATCGCTCGCTGCCCCTCAATCTGTCCGGCTACCTCACTTAGAGCCGTCAAACTAGCCTCGACCCAGTCGGCAGGCTGCTGCTCCGTCCAGCCGGGGTGTGGCGTCAGCAGAGGATAACTCTGGGTTGTTTGGGCAACCACTTGGCCTTGCAGATTGACGGCGATCGCCCGCACCCCGCCGGTTCCCAAGTCTAAACCAATGACTACGTCTGCCAATTCAGCCTCCCCTGTCTACGATTCTGCAATGACCGGTGCCTTGAATTCCCCTGAGCTGCGCTCTGGCGCATCATGCCGCTCAACCCGCTGGGGCTCTTGATCCACAACCATCGGCTCATCCAGACGGCTCTCTTCCCAGGTAATCAGCCGTGACCCGCCCTTGCGAGTGAAATAGCTCCACAACCACTGGATCATCACCACCAGCTTGTTGTCAAACTCAATTAGGTAATAGATGTGCACAAAAATCCAGATCAGCCAGGCGGGGAAGCCCCACAGCTTGAACCGTCCCATATTCACCACCGCCGCGTGATGGCCGATCACCGCCAGGCTGCCCACGTCGTCGTAGTGGAAGGGAGGCATCTCTTTCCCTTGAAGCCGCTGCTGAATCAGCTTGGCGATGTAGGCCCCTTGCTGCATTGCCACGGGTGCGACGCCGGGCAGGGGCTGCTCGCCTTGGTGGGCAAAGTGCGCTAAATCTCCCACCACAAAAATGTTCGGCTGCTCGGGCAGGCTTAGATCAGGATTCACAATCACTCGACCTGAGCGATCGAGCTGGGCCCCGGCCCGAGCAGCCAGCACCTTGCCCAGTCCAGAAGCCCTTACTCCAGCGGCCCAGAGAATGGTTTTGGCCCGCACCTGCTCTGTCTGCTCGCCCTGACGTACCGTCACTACATCGTCCTCGATGTCGGTTACTAGTGACTGGGTGCGCACTGTCACGCCTAGATCCTTCAGCGATGCGGCGGCTTTGGCCGACAGGTCAGCGGGGTAGGGCGGCAGTACGCGATCGAGCCCTTCCAGCAGCAAAATGCGGGCTTCGGTGGTGTCAATGTGGTGAAATTCGTCCTTAAGCGTGTGAAAAGCCAGTTCGGCTAAGGCCCCAGCCAGTTCCACACCGGTTGGCCCACCACCTACCACTACAAATGTCAGCCAGGCCCGCCGCCGCTCTGGATCTGACTCTTTTTCAGCCGCTTCAAACGCCCCAAAAATTCGTTTCCGCATTTCTAAGGCATCTTCAAGGGTCTTAAGCCCCGGTGCGGCGTCCTCCCATTGGTCATGGCCGAAGTAGTGGTGGCTAACGCCCGTGGCCACAATCAGCGTGTCGTAGGGCAGAGTTGTATGGTTTAGTGTCACCTGCTGCTGCTGGGGGTCAACATCAATCACCGCATCCATCAGCACTCTGACATGGCGGTAAGCACTCAAAATAGTTCGCAAGGGGGATGAAATATCCCCGGGCGACAGCTTGCCAGTGGCAACTTGATAGAGCAGCGGTTGAAACAGGTGAAAATTTCGTTTGTCAATTAACGTGACTTCAACGTGTTGAGACTTTCCCAAGGCTTTAGCGGCATAAAGCCCGCCAAACCCTCCTCCAACAATCACAACCCGGTGAGGCTTGGTCTCAATAGCGGTATTTTTCATGGAACTCGCTCCATCTTAAATAGTCTCTGCTGAAGATCGCTGGGGAGAATCTCGCTGTTTTAGGCTGTTTCAACACAGCGCGCGATCGCTCTATTGGACAAACTATGTCAGCCGATTTTTAGAAAATGTAGCTGGCTCTATCAACCGAAAGACATAGCTAATCGCTGCTTTGCCAAAAAGCTGTGGTCCAAATTAGCGCTGATTAGCTTCAGTTTAAGTATTCAAAAGGGACTTGTGGGTTCTCAATCTTCCATCACAGTTCTCAATCCAGTAAAGACGTTTTTAATCCCTGCTTTTCGTTGGCAACTGCAGTAGTAGACCCATTCGTCTGCCCTGAGGTAGGTTTAGCGACGGCGGTTTGGCCCTACCGCTCTAGGTGTGGCTAAACCGCTGCCGTGAACGGACTAACTCCACCCGCGGCTAGACGTTGCCCTCGGTTCAGATACCTAAGCTGAAGACAGCTCTTGGCAACAAATCTGCAAGCTTCAGCCTGTGGCCCCGACCAGTTAGCAGGCGGTGTAACCAACGCATCCGCAACGGCTAGCACAGCCCGTCAAATTGAGTGAATGGATGCTGATTGTGCTTAGCACGACTGAGGATGTGCTGCCTTAATTTCATGGGCAGAATTTGGCTGAGAGCGGTGGAAATCTAGAACCGACAGGCAAAACCTTAACCCGCAGGAGAAATAGCATGGCCCAAGAACTTAAAAACCGCAAAGTGGCAATCTTAGCCACCGATGGATTTGAGCAAGTTGAGCTAACCGAGCCCAAACAGGCCCTCGAGCAAGCCGGTGCCCAAGTCCATGTGATCGCCCCTGAGGGTGACTCCATTCAAGGATGGAATCACCACGACAAAGGCGACACAGTGCCGGTCGATCGCACCCTTGATCAGGTTCAGCCCAGCGATTACGACGCTCTCGTCCTGCCCGGTGGGGTGCTGAATCCCGACCAGCTGAGAACTAACGAGCAGGCGGTTCAGTTTATCAAAGCGTTCTTTGCCGATAGCAAACCCGTAGCGGCAATTTGTCACGGGCCTTGGACGCTGATTGAAGCCGATGTGGTCAAGGGTCGCACCGTCACCTCCTGGCCGTCTCTAAAGACCGACCTCAGCAATGCCGGTGCCACCTGGGTTGATCAAGAGGTGGTCGTCGATCAGGGGTTAGTTACCAGCCGCAATCCTCACGATTTGCCCGCCTTCAACAGCAAAATCGTGGAGGAATTTTGTGAGGGCAAACACGTGGCCCAAGCCCAAGCCGTTTAGTCCAACTTTAATCCTTAAGCTCTATCCGGCTGGTTTCTGCTTCCTGCTGAACGCAAAACGTTGCTTGTTCTCGACTGATGCTCCTAAAGCGAACTCCCCGCTAGCATCAGTCGAGACGATGACCCCGTAGGCGATTCAGCGGGGCTTAACGGTCCAGACCGGGCTGATCTACAAAATCAAGCTTTGCAACGGAGAGGGAGGCATTCGAACCCTCGCTGGGTTCCCCCAAAGCAGTTTTCGAGACTGAAGTATTAATGTCTAAAACGCTTTGAAATCAAAAGGTTTGGCGTTCAACTATTTTAAACGATCTAATTTTGAATTAAAACTGTCTCTGCCCCCAACTTGGCTAAAGATATATCTTGAGCTTTAGGGTGGTTAAGACAATGGCCTATTTTTCAGATTTGCTTATATTTGGAAATGTGCCATTGCAATGGTGAGGTCAGTTAAAGCTCACGGCATATTAGGGCGATCGCCTCTCGCACCATTGCTCTTCTATTGTTGGCCGTGCCAGGATACCAGCCTAGCTATGTAACAACGATAGATGGACTAGAAGGGGAGTCACTATCGCCAGGTAAAGAGGTACTGCAGCGGAGATAAAGCTAATAACAAAGCGGGTGTCGAGATCGTTCTCTTGGGCAAAGAGTAGGGTTAGCAGGCTAGGGGGTAGGGCTGCTCCAGCGAGGACAGCGGCTTGCTCCACGCCCTGAAGACCGAAGGCTTGGGTAACTGCCCAGCCCAAGCTTAACCCGCAGCCAATCTTGGCTAGCACCAGGAGGGCATAACGCCCCACAGATGCAAGTTGAACCTGAAACTCCATTCCCAGTAGCAGGAGCACCAGCAGTAAAAAGCTCCCCTCGGCAATATTTAGTAGGCCCAGAAGCACCTCATTCATCCAACCCAAAGCATTGAGTAGTAGACCCAGCACAATGGCCCAGAAGAAAGGCGTTTGGGCCAGCTTCAGAGCTACCGCCCGGCCTGTGACCTCAGCACGGCCAAACCAGGCAGAGAGGCAGTAGACCACCGTGAACAGATAGATAGCCTGGGCTAGGTCGAACAACACAATTCGACTGAGGCCCAGATCGCCAAAGGTGAGCAGCATGATGGGATACCCTACCGCACCGCCCTCAAAGGTGGGAAAGGTGGTCATCAGAGCCCCAGCCTTTGGTTTGTCCCACTTGAACCACCAAACTCCAGAGAAGGCGATCGCCGTCAGGCCCACCACTACGACTAAGGCAGACAGCGGCAGGTAGATAAGTTCTGGGGCAAAGGTGACGGTGGCCAGCGCCCGCAGAATCACCGCTGGAAGCACCAGTGTAGTCAGCAGCTTGCCAATGGTTTTGGCATCACCAGAGTGCAGCACCCCAGCCCGCCTCAGCCCAAACCCCAGGCAAGCCACCAGGATCATGGGCAGGAGTTGAATTAGCATCGGCACTAAATTGATGATGGTGAGCCTTGGGGGTGGCCTGCGGCTGGTAGCTTAAGAGCTAGAACTGCCCCAAGAAGAATCGATGGCCATTTCCTTCGACCGAGCCGCTGACTTCTACGACAATACCCGCACCCTGGCTCTAGAAGTGTCTGAACGGCTTACGGTTGAGATTTTAAGGCTGGGGCAGGTTACCCCAAATACAACCTTCTTTAGCCTGGTATCGGCACCGAGTGCATTGCTCTGCCCATAGTTGAGCGGGGCTATGCCTACACCGGGGTCGATATTTCAGAGGCGACAATGGGCAAGCTCAGGCAAAAGTTTGAGGGCAAGGCCCATCGACTGATGCTGGTCGATGCTGATGCAATCGCTGTACCCTTCATTGAAGAAGATAAAAATGGGTAGCGTTTTAGGGGTCAAGGATTTAATTTAACGTCGAGGTAGTAGTTTCCCGCCTTTCTTGAGTCTGTGGAGACAAAGCCGCTATGGACATTCAAACAATTCAGGGCAACTCCGCCAGCATGCTTGGACTAGCAGTACAGCAGACTATGGAGTCGGGCTGTGTTGATCTGGCTTGGCAAGCTGGTGTCAATTACTTCTTTTCCTATGGCATCGGAAATAGCCCTATTGTCAATGATTTGAAGCAGCTATTACGGCGGCATAGAGAGTCCGTCATTGTGGCTACAGGGAGCGAGAAGCGAGAGATTAGCCATTGGCAAGAGTACGTTGAGCAGGTACAGCAGACCCTTGATATCGACACAATAGACGTGCTCTTTGCCGAATATGTCTCCCCTACCGATGATTGGCAGCAGGTAAAGGCCTTGGCGGATCAGCTCTATCGTTGGAAATCTGAGGGGGTAATTCGGTATGTGGGCATCACAACCCATAATCGAGCGATCGCCCAGCAGCTTATCCAAGAATCTCTCTGTGATGTTCTAATGCATCGCTACAACATGGCTCACCGTAAGGCTGAAGAAACCGTGTTTCCCATGGCAGAGGCCGCTAAAATCCCGGTCGTCGCCTTTACAAGCACTCGTTGGGGAACGCTCCTTCAAAAACCTACAGACTGGCCTACTGCCCCGCCAACAGTTTCTGATTGTTATCGCTTTGGATTGTACCAACCCGCTATTCGGTTAGTGCTAACGGCCCCCAAAACCCCCAAGACATTGGAAGACAATCTTGCTGCTCTCACATCTCCACCAATGTCTGAGCACGAAGTTATGCACTGGCGACAGTTTGGAGATTTGGTCTATGGCAGTGGCCAGGATAGTTTTGAAACGAGCTGGCCATAGTTGAACCTCTTCTAAAGAGAATTGCTGCGAGTAGATGATTTGATAGGAAGCTAATGCTTGGTGGCGAGGCTGGCCAAATCAAGCTGAATCTTCGTGTCTATCAAAACGGTCTCACTTAGGGCTATACGCTCTCCAGTGATCCATACATCTTGGGGCTGGAACCGATAGAGCCGTCGAGGGGAGGGGGCGAGGTAATCAACAGGCGATCGCTGCTGGCCCTTAGCTGCCCGCTTTAGCAGAAGGGGAATCACCCAATCCACATCCTCTGCTTCTACTTCAGCCGCAGTGCCAGAGAGATAAAGCCCTTGGCCTTTGCCCTCTTCCCGATCCGTACTGTAGATAGCGATCGCAGCCCGACCCTGGTTGGCATAGAGGTTTTGAGAGTGCTGGGCCACCATTGCTGAAGACCAGTACAGGTTCCAGTCAGAATCGTAGGTGAAGAAGAGTGGGGAGACCCAGGGCAAGCCATCGGGGGAACTGGTGGAGAGGGTGCCGTAGATAGTGCCCTCAAGGATTTTTCGTGCCCTGATGATTACCTCTGGAGTTTGACCATCAACAGTATTGACCCAGCCGTTCTCAGCTGTAGCGATAGACATAGTTTGCGGCCTTCTGGCAATAGCTCTATTCAGAATAAAGCGCTTTGCTGGCTCATGGGCTGAACCTCATAGCCCTCACTAATCCGTAAATTGGGTTGCTGACTAGCGGCTACTGCAAGGCGATCGCTGCCGATGGTACCTATCGCGGGCAAAGAGGGGCCAGCACTGAGCGGGGCGACAACGATGCCATCAGCCGCTATATCGACAATCAGCGCATGGAAAAGCTTCTGAAGCCGTTCATTGAGAAGATTCAGGGTGAGGCAAAAAAGCCGAGCCCCCAGCCATATTGGGGCATGCTGACAGAAGTGCTTTGTATGGAAACTAATCATCAAGTAAGCACAGAAGATAATCTCCCATAGATGCTCGATACTGGGGTAATCCGTCAAGCGAAAGTTGGCCTAGCCCAACTCGTTTTCACCTAACGGCTTGAGAGGCAATATGAGGGACAATCATTGATCCTACCCTCTTGAAACTTTTCCTTTTTCACTTGAATTTTCCTGCAGTAACTGAAGGAGAATTATTAGACAATTGAAAACAACAATAGATTTAGCGAACAACTGAATTACGCCAAGACATCAAGATAACAATCAGAAGTAACGCTTGAATAAACCAGGGAGCTAGAGTAAGACTTGCGAGCAAACTTAGAAGCGATACAATTGCGGCAAATATCCTGACCATCTCTTCCTGTGCCATTTTCCTGAGATACAGGGCAAAACAGGCGATCGCAAGTGAGGTTATAAGCGGAGTAAGCACCATGACAAACTAATCAATGACGAAATTTTTTTTTGCGGCATGTGAAAGAGAGGAGCAAAAGCCAACTGTTGATAGATATCTCAAACTAGTAAGCACATTCTGGAAGGCTCTCTTGTTGAGCCTCCACATCGCGCAAAGCAAATTGGCCGTGATGTAAGTGGTATTAACTCAGTAAAAAAAGAGTCAACGCAGAAGCAGAAAGAAGAATATTGAGCGCATAAAACTGAAGTTGCATGAATACCCATGCAACTTTTCGAATCCAACGAATGGATTACGAATCCAACCTAAATAGATTCCCAATAAAAACTGTAGGACAATCATCTTCAGGTTGATAAACTGAAGTAACTATCCTTGTCTTTCAACTAGGATCTGAAGCGGCTGTCAATTTATAGCAAAAACTTGGTGGGGTTCAAGTCGCACAGTGTTGCCACAGCGAAGCGATTACAGCAACTTCTGCTTGACTGTTCTTTCCCAGTGCCGAGCGGCAAAGTGATCAAAGTTTGAATTTGCAACTGCTTTTTCAGCAGACTTTAAGTGTCGATGAACGTTGGCATTCATTTTCCTAACAGGCTTAGTGGTTAACTCAGGTAAACATTTTTAGTATACCATGATACGGTTTGCAATTGATTTTTAAACAGCAATTAGTATGCCATCCGCCATAAATGAGTGATCGGGATTAGATTAATCTCAATGCTGAGCATTAGAAAAATAAATGTATTGACCCCAAAGTCAGCATATTTCCAAAAACTCAGCAGAGTATGAATGGCACCAATTCAACCCCCATGGCTTTGACTATACAGGGTCCGATTGGAAAGGCTACCTGACCGAGATAGGCCAGCGATACCCGATGAAGTGGGCCAGCCTAGGATGCAGCAATTGAGCCTGCTGTAGTGCGATTCAGAGTGGTTAGCGCAATTTTGAGAGCATTTCTGAGAACGCTTTTTTGAGCATTGCCCAAATGTACTGGGCAAAGCGTTGTGAACTGTTGAACGGTGGAATCACAATCCACTTATCCGCTGCAGCTAGGGTTGACGCCTAGTGCCCTAGCTACTCAACCAATCTCAAATGACCGCACAACGGAATCAGGGTCGCGATCGCACGTGGAGTCATCAGTGAAATGAAGCGATCGAACACTTCAGGGAATACTTGGACCATCTACCCCTCAAGGACAGGCTTGCAAGGCTGACCATCCTACAAATCCAGAACCCTATTTAGCCATGATCCGGAAGACGCTCAATGTATTTTTCCCGCTAGCGAGCGGAGTCATTTTGTTCCTGCTGGCGAAAGAAGCTTTCAATGCTGCCTTTCCTTTTGCCCTGCCAGCCTCAGTAATCCTGGGGCTAGCAGGCACACTCTCTGTCCTTTACGCTTTGGCGCAAATCAAATGAAGACCAAGACCCTTGGAATCTCGATTGTTCTTTTTGCCACTCTTCTCGGCGGCTGCGCTACCGTCCCTCCCGGCAATGTTGGGGTGAAGGTCTACCAGGCAGGCGGCAAGCGTGGTCAGATGGAAACCCTTGAGGTGGGGCGCTACGGTGTCAACCCGGTGACCGAGGACATCTACAACTTCCCCACCTACCGCCAGAACCTGGTTTGGGAGCGCAGCGACAACCCTGACCAGAATGAGCAGATTACCCTCAACTCATCTGAGGGCGCTAGCTTCACGGCAGACGTGGCTATCTCCTACAGCTTCGCCCCCGACAAGGCCGAGCAAATCTTTTCTGAGTTTCGCCAGTCCCCTGAAATGATTGCTGATGTCTACGTTCGACGCATGGTGCAGGACTCCTTCAACCGAGTCGGCTCCACCATGAAAGCAATCGAAATCTACGGAGAGCAGAAAAGCCTGTTCCTCGATACCGTCCTCAAGGAGATTCAGTCCGACCTAGATCCCCTCGGCTTCCAGGTCCACTCCATCAGCTTTGTCTCCCTCCGTCCAGACGCAGAGCTACAGGCTGCCATCAACTCTGTCATCACCGCCAAGCAGGAGGCTGAGCGGGCGCGACAGGAAGTAGAGAAGGCGAAGGCCAACGGTGAGGCAACGGTCGCCACCGCCCGCGCCCAGGCCGAAGCTAACCGCCTTCAGCAAGAGTCCATCTCCGCCGAACTACTCCAGCAACGTGCAATCGAAAAGTGGAACGGGGTTCTCCCTCAAGTGACGGGGGAAACCGTCCCGTTTATCAACCTCCAGCAACCCGCTCCGCCCGCCCAGTAGCCTGCACCGCGATCGCACATAAACGGTTCAAGCATCGCGGTCAGTGATCAGCACCGACCAAAATAAATCCCACCGGCCAGTGCAGCCAGTGGGAAATTCTCAGGATGTATCACAAATATGCTGAGCCTAGATTGCCCCGATTGGTCGAGGCCCGCGCAGGGGTAGCTGGATGGCTTAGCTGTGGCTTTGGAGTGGGTTGAGTAGTTGCGCCGGTGGGACAGCTAATACCTAGCAAGGGTATCCTGCTCTTGCTGTTGCATCAATCCCTCGGACTCTCGCTCAAGCCCATCTGCATAGCGCTGGTTTGACAAGTCGTGAAGATACGCACAACCCAGTGCGGCGGCAGAAAAGACTCCTACTATCGTCCACTAGACCACCAACTCTACAGTGCCTGTCACTTGTGCTCCACAAGTAGGGCACGGCTTCGCTTTGCTGCTCACGTCGCGGCCGCATTCCTTGCACTTGATAGCTGCCATCACATCGACCGCCATAACACCGCTGCAAGTTTAGCCTCAGGCAAATGCGATCGCCAGCCGCCAAAATTTTGGCCGAATAGCTGCTCGGAGAGGCAGCTCGGCTCATTCAAAGTCGATATTTCAAAAACCTGGTTGAGTCTAACAACTAAAGTCGGCGGCTGTACCCATTTGCATTGAAGACAGAGGTCTCTCATTAATCCGCTGCATTGACTGGTTGTCTTAATACCACCTTTGATCACTCCAACTCCTTATCTCGAAACACTTCACCGATCGTCCCTAATCCCCTATCTTCAGCATCATGGTCTGGAACGGTTGTAACTTAGTGGCGATCGCGTCAGAACACAGTCCAAACCGATTGCCACTGAGTATGTTTTGGATAAGCGCGATCGCTGACTCAGAATCTTAGTATCGCATTGACATATATCCGCTGCGGATATAGTATGAAGCATGGCTAAAAAGAATACAACCCATAAACCCCTTACTCCAGCAGTGTTTTATATCCTTCTTGCACTCTCCACACAGGAGAGCCATGGCTATGAAATCATGAAGCGGGTCGAGTCGGATTCACAGGGAAAGGTAAAGATGGGGCCTGGAACGCTCTACGGCTCGATTGGTCGCATGATCAAGGCGGGGTTGATAGGTGAGAGCGATAAAAAGATAGACCCAACAATGGACGACGAGCGGCGGATCTATTACAAAATCACCGGGCTCGGTAAAAAAGCACTCGCTGCGGAATTGGAGCGATACAGCGAAATTTTGATGGTTGCTCAACAAAAGCGAATCTTTCCGAATACTTTTGCGTATGACATCTGAACGCTTAATACGACGATACCGAAACTGGTATTCAAAACTGCTTCGTCTCTACTCAAAGCCGTACTATGAGCGCTTCGGTGAGGAAATGAAGCAAACTTTCACTGATATTCTCCGAGAGCGTGCCCAGGAAAGACGAGGGTTATTGGGTTGCGCTCTTTGGATGTTCATTGAAACATTTGCAGGAATTATGAGAGAGAACATAACAAATATCATTATGCAAAACAAAAACGTTATTTACCTTGCGCTCGGAACAGCATCCATATTGCTGCTGCCCTTGTTAGCGATGCTGTTTACCGATCAAGTAGTCTGGGACCTGAGCGACTTCATTGTTGCCGGTGCCCTCATCTTTGGTACGGGTCTTGCTTATGAACTGGTAGCGAAGAAAGGGGGCACTATGGCGTACCGAGTAGCTGTCGGTATTGCCCTTGCGGCAGCGTTCCTGCTCGTCTGGATGAACCTTGCCGTTGGGATCATCGGGTCTGAGGACAACCCCGTTAACCTGATGTATTTCGGAGTGCTCGCCATTGGAATCCTTGGTGCCACCATGGCGCGTTTTCGGCCACAGGGAATGGCACGCACGTTAATTACAACAGCACTCGCTCAGGCATTGGTTCCTGTGATCGCACTGATCATCAACAAGCCTCAGGTGACCTCGGTAGAAGCATCCATGGGTGTGTTAGGTGTACTGGGTCTGAACGCGTTTTTCGTCATGATGTTTATCGGATCAGCTTTGCTGTTTCGGCGTTCCAGAATCAGGCTATGAATTGGAGCTCAGGTGTGGTTAAACTCAGCGGAATGAATGGCTGCTCCGCTGAAGTCGCGAAAGTAATCACGACTTTGGAGCCCGAGCGAGGCTTGCGGGTAAGCTCAAAAGCACCAAAAATTCGTGTTAATCCCGTTGGCTGCCTTGTGATGTAATCCTGCACAAGGCTAATAAATTGTCTCCTGACTTGCTCGCAAGCCTGCGACCTTTCATCTACTGATACGTTGTTTTGCACCAGCACCTCTGCGAGAACACCACTATCGGTGTGTTACTGATAAGACTGCCAAGTTTCATCAACCTGCACTCCAAGTCGAATGTCACTCAATGCAATGGTTGCGTGTCCTCATCAGATAACGCTTCTGGCTGCGGCTACAAAAGAATTTGTAATCCCAAAAGTAACTCCGTTAGTCCGATGCACCAAAATGGTTATACTGCCTCTCAGCCGATGTATTCAACTTAGTCAGAGTACTAGCACGGTAGGATTTAGAGCTGATCGCGCGCGTCATCGACAATGCCTCCGACGGCAGCTCCAGCGGCCTGATGTGCGACAGTAGTACGACGGTTTGAGAACGCAAAAACGACTGCTTGCGCTCCCATATCCCTCATTCCTCTGAGGAGATAGACTGAGTCGCTTGTAGAGCTTGTACCAACACCTCAGCTGCTCGTTCACGATCGGAGGTGCCAAACAGCCCAACAATCCTATCCTGCGTCCGCGTCACGAACCGCCGTATCCCATGTGCCTCAGCCGGTGGCTCAGTATAGGCACGAGCGATCGCAATCAACGCCTGTGCGCGATCGACCGGCTCGACAATCAATTGCGCCGTTTGCAAAGCAGCATCAAACTGCCCTTGCTGAGCAAATCCTTGCACCACTGAGGGTAGGAGCCATTCGATGCCTTCACTTTGAGCCAGTTCCATTGCCTGCTCCGGTTGCCCAGCCGCAGCATAGCCCTGCACGATGTCTGGCATAAATCCCTCTAGCTTGCCGGTTTGAACGAGCTGCAATGCCTGCTCAGGCTGGCCTGCATCGAGATACCCA
This sequence comes from Leptolyngbya subtilissima AS-A7, assembly GCF_039962255.1. Lineage (NCBI taxonomy): Bacteria > Bacillati > Cyanobacteriota > Cyanophyceae > Leptolyngbyales > Leptolyngbyaceae > Leptolyngbya > Leptolyngbya subtilissima. The sequence goes on from NZ_JAMPKY010000013.1 coordinate 80,946, forward strand.
ACTGCCACTTCTGACAAAATGCCTTTGACCTGCTGTGCCTGAACAACCTGCCACGCCTGATCTAGCTGCTCTTCTTGCAAATAGTGTCTGACGATGCCGATCATCGCACCGTTACGGTTAGGGTTAGACTCCGCTAGTTTGACTGCCTCGTCTAAATTACCTGCTGCAGCATAAGCGATCGCAATGTCTCCCAACGCCCCCTGCCGCTCGCTGACCGGCTGGATTTCCTCGACAATTTGCATGGCTCGCTCGAAGTCGCCAATTTTGGCATGGCCAACGGCTACTCGACCCAGTGCATCCGCATCGGCTCGACCTCGCAAGGCATTAGCGGGGGCGATGGCTTTCCCAACCTGATGGGCCTCTTCCAGTGTCGCCACGGCTTTGTCGTTTAGACCTACCTGCTGGTAAAGGAGCGCCGCATCGACAAATTGAATCACTTTATCGAGGGGAAGCGGGGCAGTAGGAAGGTTACGGATTTTGGGAAGGGTTTGATCAAGAACCGCGATCGCCCGATCGTTTGCGCCTAACTCCGTAAACTGTCGTGCCGTCCAAAGCAGAGCACTTCCCTGCAACGAAGCCCTTTCGGGGTTGTCGGTCTCCACAGTTTCCGCGCTCAGAATGGCCTGTTCTAGCACTATCTTTGCAGGTTCAGGATGCCCTGCTAGAGCTAGATTCATGCCCATCATGTTCAACGTTTGCGTTTGGTAGTAGGCATCGTCAATCGTTTGTGGCTGGCCGAGCGCTTCCTTAATCGTTTGTGTCTGGGCGATCGCTTCCTTTAGTAACTCGTCCGCTCGCCAAGATTGTCCTACGTCCAACAAATCAGCTGCAATCTCCGACAGGGCAAGTGGGGCTCCCATCCCGCTGGCTAGCGCGATCGCTAACTCAAACTGGCCCTCATCGGACAATTCCACAGCCCGGTTCATCAACGATTCGGTCGGAGAGGTGGCACTGCCACTACATCCGGTTGCCTCTTGGGCACGGGCAGTTTCAATGGCCTCTGTAACCTGTCGCTTGCCTTCTGTCTCCTGCCCAATCAGCCAGTAGCTACCCGCTACCTTGGCTAGAGAATTTGCTTTGAAGCAGGGTTGCATCGCCGCTGCTGCTTCCAGGGCCTGCTCAGAAATAGTGGCTGCCTGTTGCGAATCACCCAGCTTTGCATATTGAAAGGCGATGTCTGATAGCAATCTGGCTTGCAGATCCGGAGCGGGTAGGGCAAATGCTTGTTTCGGTGTAAGTATTCCAAGAGCGGGTAGGGCGGCCAGGAGGAGAAGTTTGGCACAGAGCACGTTAGATTTCATAGTGACTCGATAGAGCTAGGAAGTTTGAGTAAGAGGCTGTTATCTGAAAATGCACCCTTGATACTGAATTAGGTTCGAAACGGCGAAAAAAGCCATTTAAGCAACCTTTGAAACAGCCATGGGATGAGACTGTAAAAAGCAACATTGAGGGCAAATGCCTCAAGATTTGCATAGAAATAATCTTCTGGCCCGACCTTACCCCAGCCACTTGTAGGGGAATTAGCCTCCGTATCTTGAACAAACGGCAAAGGGAAGCCTGCCTGCTGCTCACCAAACATGCACTGTCCAATTTGGCAGGATTGAGCATCTCTGCAAAGTGTTTCACAATGAGCAGGTTGCTTGTAGCGCAAAGAGGCGATCGTCAACCCCATTGCCATCAAGATGCTCAGGCTAATCTTGATTCCTCTATGAGCTAAAGAATCACTGCTTGTCATTAGGAACTGACTGAGGATGCGATCCCGATATGGATAGCTTAGGACTACGAAACCTAAGCGAACCTGATCTACCCTCAACTCTGAATGAGTTTTTATTTTGGATGATTAATTTAAGAAGTTTTGCCAAGCAAGAGATGGAAACATTGACGACAGCGGCATGCATCGGTTCCCACTGTCCCTCTCTAGGAACCCTAACCGCTTCCCCCTGCCATAATGCACTTGCCGTCAAAGCCCTTAAGCATTGGCTCAAACCTTGAGCAGTTTGTAGAGCACCGGAATCAACGTCGCAGTCACAATTTGGCCATCCTTGGCCCGCAGGGTGGCTCAAAATGCGGCATTTAGAAGACGCTGCATTGCGTATCGTCGACGTCAGAATCTTTATGCCAAAACTCGGGCAGGGTTGCAGCGCAGCTTAGATGTTTAGTGGTTCATCTACAATTAGGTCAGACCGCACTGGTGATTAGGTAAACGGACAACCTTGGCAATAACGATAGGTCTCTGCTCTCGCCCCTTATCAACCCAGGAAATCTTTGTATGAGAAAGGTTCTATGTATCTCCTCTTGACGAACCAGTGTCCGATAAACTTGTTTCCTTAAAGTACCTTTTCTAGCCTTGTTTGTCTTAGTAACTCCGCAGTACGGTTGAAGCGTCAGCGATAATCTTCTCCCTCTCTCCCTTAGAAAGCAAATGCTTCTACCCTCCCTGCGCTTCACCCAACTGTTACTGTTGTTGATCACCCTACCGCTAGCGCTTCTGACACCTGTTGCTATGCCACTTGCAAGAGCGCAAGAAACTCCGAGCGAAATTGACCCGACTAGCTTTCAACGTGATGAAGAAGCTGAGCGTCTCTTATATCAGGGTTATGATCAGTTTAAGACCGATCAATATCAGGAAGCCCTGCAATCGTTTCAAGCTGCTTTAGAACGTTTTCGTCAGAATGGCGATCGCTACCAAGAAGCACATGCACTGTTTGGTCTTGGCCTTGCTTACGATTATATGGGGCAGCTTGAGCAAGCCATTGAGTCCTACCAGCAAGCCCTACAACTTTACCGAGAAACCAGCAATTACAACTGGGAAGTGTGGTCGCTCAATCGCGAGGGGGAAATGTGGTCGCTTATATCGATTGCAAAGGTGCTGATTGCTCAGAATCAAACTGACTTGGCAATTGACTATCTCAGGCAGTCTGTTGAAGTGTTTGCGGCAATCCGCGATGAATTGATGGCTCGGAATGTATACATACCTTCTAATTTTGATTCACTCAAAGAGCCTTACCACTGCTACGCCAAGCTGCTAAGACAGCAAAATCGCCCTCAAGAAGCGCAACAGGTGCTTGATTTGGTCAGGGAAGTGGAATAAAGAATCAGCGATCGAGCTTAATGATATGACCCTAAGCGTACTACGGGAAACCCGCATTCTCTCGTTGACTGGTTGTGGCAATAACACATAGGCTAGCTGCGCGCACAGGCAACCATACCGGCTCCAGAAATGCCTGTATAGCTCATGAGAACTAAGTGGACTCAAGTCGCAGCTTCGCTACTTTAAGGCTATCTGTTTGAGGCCAAAAGCCGCTAGCATAGAGCGCCGCCTGGGTACGATCGCGCAGCTGCAGCTGGCTCAGAATACTGGTGACGTGATTGCGCACTGTGCGCTCAGAAATGTAGAGCGTCTGGGCAATTTCGCGATTGCTGAGGCCGTTGCTAATCAGCTTCAGCACCTCCTGCTCACGGGGCGACAGCCCCTCTAGCTCAGGGGGAATCAGTTCGGCGGGGGCCGCAGGGAACTGAGTTTTTTCGAACAGCCCTGGCCCCATGTGGGTGTAGCCCTGGTGCACGGCGCGAATTGCGATCGCTAGCTGATCCACAGGGGTCTGCTTCAACAGGTAGCCCTTGGCTCCATAGCGCATGGCCTGCTGCACATATTCGTCATCGTCGAAGGTGGTGAGCACCAAAATCTTTACCCCCGGAAAGTCGTCGCAGATCTGACGAGTAGCGGCGACGCCATCCACCTGGGGCATGCGCACATCCATCAGCACCACGTCGGGTTGGCGGGAAGTGGCGTAGAGGGCAGCGACCTGATCGACAGCCTGCTGACCGTTTTCGGCCATGCCGACCACGGTGAGGTCGGGTTGAGCCTCTAGGAGGTTGGTTAAGCCCTGGCGGATGATGGTTTGGTCGTCGACGAGGAGGAGGCGGATCATAGGTGGGGGAGTGAGGGGTGGATTGAGTAGGGGCAGTCGCGATAGCACTGCACCGATCCTTAGGCGGGATAGTCGATCGCCATAGGCAGCGGCAGAATTACGCTGATGCGGCAACCTTCGTGGGGGGCACTCCAGATTTGGCAGGTGCCGCTGAGGGCGATCGCTCGTTCGCGCATGCCTCGCAGGCCGAAGCCTGTGGTGTTTTTGCTGGGATCAAAGCCCTGGCCGTTGTCGAGCACCTGGAGGTAAACGCGGCTGGGCTTGGCCCCCAACTTGACCTGCACAGTGGTGGCTTGGCTGTGCTTGACCACATTGGTAATCGCCTCTTGCACAATGCGAAACAGGGCCAGCGTGATGTCGTCGGGCAGGGGTTCGGGCAGCTCGACCGAGCAGTCTGAGGTGATGCGGGCCGATTGGCACAGCTCGTTGACTAAAAGGGGTACGGCGATCGCCAGCGATTGCCCCTGTAAAGGGTTGTTGCGCAGGGCTGAAACCGACTTTGACACATCCCGCAGGGTTTGATAGGCCGAGTCTTTGGCGTTGGTGAGGTAGCTACGGGACTGGTCGGCTTGGGCGGGTAGGTAGAGCAGGGCATTCTCTAGCAGAATGGTTTGGGCGGTTAGCGCATGGCCTAGGGAATCGTGGATTTCGCGGGCGATGCGGTTGCGCTCTTGCAGGGTGGCCTGGTTTTCGATTTGGGCGGCGTAGCGACGGAGCTGTTCGTGGGCGACGGCTAGCTCCTGCTGACTTTGATACACCGACAGCAGCGCATTCACCAGCAGTGACACAAACACCAGCACCAAGCCAAACACAAACATGGCGTTGGTTTGAAACACATTGATGCACATCTGGTCGGGGGGAAAGCCCACCTGCTGCAAGAGATCTTCGTGGATGGGAATGCCGCGATAGGCGATCGCCGCCGCGCCGTGAAAGAGAAAAATAATGGCTACCACCCCCACCTGGCCCCAGGTTTTGAACCGCTGGCAGCTGCGCACCACAACCACCAGACCCAGCAGCGGCAAAATGCGCATCATAGCGGGCACATGGGTCGTGGCTAGAGCCAACAGCAGCAGCAACCCTAGCTCCATGGTTGTGTAGAGCAGTTTGTGCGATCGCTGCACCGGTTGCCACAGCCCCACACCGCCCAGCAGGGCAATGATTAGCAGCTCTAGCCAGGCCACCCCCATTCCAAAGGCCACGCCAAAGGAGGGCAGGGTTAAGCAGACGGCAATGCCCAGCAGCACCCACTCGACGTAGAGCAGTTGGCGCCGTGGTGAGGAATGGCTGAGGTCAGCCCCAAAGGATGACGCATTCTGGGGGTCGGGCTTCAACGCGCTGAGGAACTCAGATTTCACCAAGGTTTGCTCCCAAACCAGCTAGCTGCCTCCCACTGTACAGGTCGCAAATGGCTGTGACCAGGGGCTAACCTCCCACTGCGGCCCGGCTTCAGTAGGACAAATCTCCTACCTCTGAGTCACTCTCACAGCGACATTTGCCCTAACAGGTTTGGGAGCTTTGCTTCAGGCGTGGGTTAAGGCCAGCTCCTTAGGATGGGGCTAACCCAACTGAGTTGGTTGTGTGTTCCATCTTTTCACTCCCTATCACCACTCTCGCTTCCCGTGGTCCCACTGTTGGGGCTAAGGGAAGCTTTCCTCACTACGGTTGCAGCTAGAGAACCTATGGCAAAGCATTTTTCAACTACCCCGGTAGCGGAGGAGCGATCGCCCGATGCCGATTCTGTAGATGTGGGGGCAAAGCCAAGGCGCTGGCTGCGCTGGCCCCTGTGGCTTTGGCTGCTGGGCTTGCTAGGCTTGCTGGGGCTGGTGCCGATTGTCGGCCCGCGGGTGGGGCTGTTGCCACCGCCTTCTCAACACCCGGCGACCAGTAGTGATCTCAATGCCTTGACCCAGCCGGTCGAAACCGCTGCGGTGACGGTGCGAGTAGAGGGGCGGGGCAGCGTGGTGGCGGTGACTACGGTGAATCTGAGCCCCAAGACCGCAGGCCGATTGGAGGCGCTCTATGTAGATCAGGGGGCCATAGTAGCGGCGGGGCAGGTGCTAGCCCGCATGGAGGTAGGCACGCTGGAGGCTGAGCTGGCCCAGCGTCGCGCCCAGCTAGCCCAGGCTGAGGCTGAATACAATCGCACCGTAGCAGGCAATCGGCCCGAGGCAATTCGTCGGGCTGAGTCGCAGGTGGCCTCAGCCCAGTCGCAGGTGGCGTTGGCAATAAGTCAGCGCGATCGCTTTCGTGACCTGGCAGCCCAGGGGGCAATTCCTCAAAACGAGCTAGATCAGTACGAAACTGAGGCCCGTAGCGCTGAGGCCAGTCTGAATGAAGCGCAGCAGCAGCTGGCCGAAACCGCTAGCGGCGCTCGCCCGGAAGAGATTGAGGCGGCGGCGGCGGCGGTGGCAGCAGCCAGGGCTCAGGTCGAGATTATTCAAACTCAGCTGGGTGAGGCGACGATTCGGGCTCCGTTTGGTGGGGTGGTGACGCAGACCTATGCAACGGTGGGGGCGATCGTGACACCGACAACCAGCGCTTCGGCGACGGCTTCGGCGACCTCGAGCTCAATTTTGGCCCTGTCTTCGGGGCTGGAGGTTGAGGTTGAGGTGGCAGAGGCGAGCATTGGTCAGGTGGCGGTAGGGCAAACGGTGGAGATTGTGGCGGATGCTTTTCCGCAGGAGTCTTTTAGCGGCCAGGTGAAGCGGATTGCGCCGGAGGCGCTGATTGAAAATAATGTGACGGTGTTTCAGGTGACGGTAGAACTGCAGACGGGACTGGATCGGCTGCGGTCGGGGATGACGGTGGCGGCGACGTTTGTGGGTGAGACGGTGGCGGAGGCGCTGCTGGTGCCGACGGTGGCGATCGCGACTGAGGATGGCCAGCTGGGGGTGCGGGTGGCGGATGGGTTGGGCAATCCGGTTTTTCGGCCAGTGACGGTGGGGCTGACGCAGGGGGGAAAGACGCAGATTTTGACGGGGGTGGAGGGGGGCGATCGCGTTTTTCTGGATATGCCAAGGGAGGAGGGGGGAGCGCCGTTTAGTCCGCCGTCGCCGCCGCCGGGTTGAGGCGGCGAGCAATTGAGGTCAAGAGCCAAGTCTGCCGCTGGGGCCATTTCGCAGGCCCCAGTCCCCCATCGAGCAGGACGTTCCGTCGTCCTGCACCTCACGGAAAAGATGGGCTAATCATCGGTTTAAACCTCCGTTCTGCGAATGAATCTGTGGGCAACTGCGATTGACCTCATCTCATATCCCCATCTTTCTCATCACCCTAGCCACCTTATCCCCTACTGCCTACCCTCCCACCCGCCTACTCATCCACCCATCTACCCCTATGTCTCTCAACCTTCTTGAAAACGCCACGATGGCTGTCAAAGCCCTGAACGCTAACCGGATGCGCAGCGGCTTGACGATGCTTGGCATTGTGATTGGCAATGCGTCGGTGATTGCGATGGTGGCGGTGGGGCAGGGGGCGCAGAGTTTTGTGACGCGGCAGTTTGAGGCGTTGGGGACGAATGTGCTGTTTGTGACGCCGGGGGATGCGCAGCGGGGGCCGCAGGCGGGGGTGGCGCGAGCCGATACGCTGACGCTGGCGGATGCGGAGGCGATCGCGGCGGAAGTCTTAGCTATCCAGGCGGTGTCGCCGGAGAAGAGTGAGCGGCTGCGGGTAACCCAGGGTGCGGCTGAGACCCAGGCCAATGTGATTGGCACTACGGCAGATTACCCGGTGGTGAGGAATGTGACGGTGGATCGGGGACGATTTTTGCACCCCGTGGATGCCCAGGGGGGCTTAACAGCGGCGGTGTTGGGCAGCGAGGCAGCGAAGATTTTATTTGGCAGCCAAGACCCGCTCAATCAACGGGTTCGCATTGATGGAGTGGGCTTTACGGTGGTGGGGGTAGCGGCGGCGCGGGGGGCATCCTTTGGTCAAAACCAGGATGAGGCGATTTATATTCCCATTGAGGCGATGGTGAGCCAGATTACGGGGCTGGAGGTAGGCCAAACCAGCCCCACGGTGCAGACGATCGCCGTGTCGGCCCGCAGCGAGGCCGATACCAGTGCCGCACAGTACCAAATTACAAATCTGCTGCGTCTGCACCATGAGCTGCGCGATCGCGACGACGACTTTACGGTGCAGAGCCAGCAAGAATTGCTGTCTACGGCGGCCAGTGTATCCGATATTTTGGTGCTGTTGCTGGGGTTTACGGCCAGCATTTCGCTGCTGGTGGGGGGCATTGGCATTATGAACATCATGCTGGTGTCGGTCACCGAGCGGACCCAGGAGATTGGTCTGCGCAAGGCGATCGGGGCCAAGGGCGCAGACCTAATGGCTCAATTCACCATCGAAGCGGTAATTTTGGCGGTTACGGGCGGGCTGGTGGGCGTGGTGTTTGGCGCTGGCGGCGTGGGGCTGGTGGCGCTGCTGAGCCCGCTGGAGGCAACGGTGAGCTGGGTGGCGATCGCCCTTTCCTTTTCGGTCTCTGGCGGTATTGGCCTGGTGTTTGGCATTTTGCCCGCCCGCCGCGCCGCCCAGCTCGACCCCATCGTTGCCCTGCGGAGCTAAACCATGGCCCTGATCGAACTCGATCGCGTCAGCAAAACCTACAGCAGCGGCGAACTCGCTGTCCACGCCCTGCACCCCACCAGCCTCACCATTCAAGCGGGTGAATACTGCGCCATTGTGGGGCCATCGGGATCGAGCAAATCGACCGCCATGGCCATTCTTGGCTGCCTCGATCGCCCCACTGCGGGTACTTACCGACTCGACGGCCACCCGGTAAACAGCCTGGGAGCAAACGTCCTGGCCGAGATCCGCAACCGCACCCTGGGCTTTGTGTTTCAGCAGTTTCACCTGCTGCCCCAGCTCAGCGCCCTAGAGAATGTGATGTTGCCCATGGTCTACGCCAACCTGCCCAAAGCCAAACGCAGGGCGCGCGCCACCCGCGCTCTGCAAAGAGTCGGCCTCGGAACCGCCTCCACAACCGCCCCAACCAGCTCTCCGGCGGTCAGCAGCAAAGAGTTGCGATCGCCCGCGCCATTGTCAACCGCCCTAAACTCCTGCTTGCCGACGAACCCACCGGCGCCCTCGACTCCCAAACCAGCCAAAGCGTGATGGCCATCTTCGCCGACCTCAACCGCGACGGCATGACGGTCATTATGGTCACCCACGATCGCGAAGTGGCCGAGCAGTGCGATCGCACCATCACCTTCCGCGATGGCCAGATCATTGCCGACTCCCACTCCCCAGCCCCCTCACCCAATAGCTCCATCAGAGATACCAACCAACTCATTCGCAAAACAGAGGTTTGAACCGATGATCAGCCCATTCTTTCCATTAAATGTAGTGGCTCGCGAACAATAACCTCATACTCGCAAACGGCTTGATTTTGATCTGAGATTAAATGCCAATAGTTGGGCCGTTATGCCTACAATAAATGGCAATGAGCTCAAATTATTTGCAAGCCCCTCACAAACGGTATGTTTGGCTCAGATTAAATAGAAATGGCTCGAAGCCTTTTATGGAGTGCGATTTGGCCACTAAATCTTTGGATGGCTAGCTGCGCGCGCAGGCAACTGCTCAACCCGCAGGTCTTCAACAGGCTAGCCGATTGAGCACTCAATTTGATCGATAATCACCTCAGCTACCTCCCTGCATTGTCGTTCTGCCCATTCAAGGTCGATATTTCAGGAAACCGGTTGATCGCAGGAGGTATAACGATCGCGCTTGCCGGACGTAAACAACCCCGGCGACTCTGCTGATCCTATTAGTGCGTTCCGGTGCGGCAGGTTTGTTAGCTAGAAATTACAAAATGCTAATCGCTATCTAACGATTGCAGTTCAATACTTAAATCTCCTCTAATAAGGTCAATACGGTTTCGTTGCAGTGATCGAAGCCCAATTAGCTCAAAGATCATGAAACCGAAAACGGCTACTGCTCCAATCACTAGCCAAACCGCAATAGACGTAATTTGTTTTGTATAACCAACAACGCAAACATATAGCCCGATTCCTAAAACACACAAGCCCAAAATTCTGAGCGCTTCTTCAGTCGAATAACCAAGCAAAGATACAGTAGTATTCATAAACACGGTGGAGAGTAATCTTGCTGCGATCGTCAATACTGCTCCATAAATAAAGCAAACAACACTGTCAACGAGAAGAGTTGTTCTGAGCGACGGCATAAGCGAACTCCTTTCCAGTTTCTTAGCTGTCAGGATTGTTACTAATCCACTGTCTATCAAAAATTATAGCTTGTAGCAGTTTTCTGCCTTAACAAGTAATTCTAAAGCCATGTTTCACATAGCTATCGAAGCTATTTAACAACTGAGATGAGCGGCACCAGATAGTCTCGGCTGCACGATCAAAATCTCTCGATCGCCCGCTTTATCAATTGGCTAGCTGGATACCACCACCAATAAATCTCAACGACTCGAACGTTCGCCATTACGAAAGTCAAAGAAAGCTTAGGCCTTCAAACCATCGCGGTAACACTGCCACCAACAATCTGCCAACCGCTTTTGCCGCCACGCCAAACTCTCATGTAGCGGTAATCACCTGAGAAAGCATTTCCTAAATACGTGCCGCTCAAGAAAACGTGAACCGACGCAAGAGCAATGTGTTCGCTCAAAACTCGTATTTCTAGCTCTTTAGGCACAAATTCGTGAAACTGAGTGCCACCAGTACGGTGCAAATCTAAATCCATCGCTTTAGTTGCTAGTTCACCAGTTGGCCCAGCGAAAAGCAGGTCATTAGCAATGAGCGCATCTAATTCAGATACGTCAGAAGCTGACATTGCGGTGTAAAGCCGCGCCTCACACTCGCGAATTTGGGTTTCGATTTCTGGATTCATATAGTTAGCGCAAAAAGGCACCGCCCGGCTTCCTGACATTTGCTGACTCAAAGATTACCTTTGGCCGCGCACAACTTGCTCTTCTGGTGGTGCACCTAGGAAGACGACGCGCACCTGTTGGGGCTGAAAAATCCCAGGGACACTAACTTGCGCCGTCGCTTGCGGGATAGCGACACAGCGGGTAAGGGCGGAGTCAGGATTGTTGGCATTCAGTGCAGTCACATAGATGGTGGCGCGGCGTCCGAGCACCTCGCTGTACGACAAAACAGGCAGCAGTGAGTCGAGGCAGCCATTCAGGGTGAACTGAAGCGAAACCCGCGTTTCTGACCCCGTGACGTTATCGGCAATGGGAATGCGGACAGCTTGGATTTCGGTAATTCGACCTCCAATCGCCGTCAAGCTTTCAGTGCGAGCCGGAACCGGAATTGCTTGAGCAGTAGTGGTCGCGATTGTGGTTAAGGCTGCTGTGATGGAAAAAATTCGAGCGACCCTAAGCACCAGACAAGAACTGTAAGACGTGGAGAAACTCATCGGTTTTTTGTTCAAGATTAAGCACGATGTTTCTAAGATAGTCAAGCCGTAGCGAAACATGCTCTTGGCTGTGCGCCCATGCTTTTTGAGCTTCAACGGCTTGAGGTGATGGAGCCACTCGCCCGTCAAGATTATCCAACACAACGCCAGCGAGAGCAAGGCTAAGAGCTCACTTAAGCGCTCACCATCAAAAAGCGGTCAAACAAGCGGGGAGTTATGCGGGGATTCAGAAACGGGTCGGATGTCATACGTTTCGCTACAGTTTTGCTACCCATCTGTTACAAAATGGCTACGACATTCCTACCGTGCAGGAACTCCTAGGCCACAAGAATGTGAAAACTATGATGGATTTACACCCCTGTGCTGAATCGGGGTGGTCGCGGGGTTGTCAGTCCGTTAGATGGATTAAGGGTTTTGTGCCCACCTACGACGGCGATGGGGGATTTTTCGTCTTTGGGGTTGCACAAGTTTGCCCCTACCTGTTCTCCCATCTGCTGGTTGTCTCTGCCCCAATACGAATTTGGGAAACACCACCTCAGCTATGTTGAACTGCGATCGCCACCTGTCCGGCAGCGGCCAAACATCACGGCGGTCCGTATTGCTGTCGTCCAGAATTGATGTCTTGCCAGTGTCAACAGCAATGCCTTTGGTGTTGGCAATCCTAAAACCTCGTGGGGGCATAGGCCATAGGTAGCCATCAGCCCATAGACCCACTTCCATCCAGGGTTAGCAATCGCGGCCCAGATGGTCTCTATTTCGCCATCGCTAGGCACATTGTCAAGGCTTAGGTGACCTTTGACACCGCTGAAATTCACCGCTAAGCCTGCAAACGAAGCGACTTGCTCAAAGGCGATATCAATCATCGCGACGGCCCTTTGTATCTATTTTGGAGCGCTCTGTATGTGGCTGAGCAGCAGTTTTCGGGAGGTTTATCAGGTAGCGACTCTAAACGCTCTCGGTAATTCTTACGATAGGTGCTGGTACTGACCTCGGCTACCTTAACTTCCGCATACTCTTTACCCTAGTCGGCTGCACTCAACTATCTGAGCTGCCCCCACCTTTCTCCCGGTCGGCCCAGGTGAATCGTTCCATATTCAGGTCAGACTCAAAGTGGTGGGCTTTGGCTGTAGCCACTTTTACACCGTCAGGGTTAGTAAACCCCGAGTGAGATCGTAGTCTACTTATTGCCTCGGCCCTCACCAAGACATTTGGCTGAGAGCCCCGTAAGACTAGCTTGCGTCCTCGCTGTAGTCCTCGCTTGATTCGGTTTAGCACCTAGTTTGTTTGTTCTATAGTCTGTCAATGCGGTTCATGGAAAAAAATGATCTAAATTTTCCACGCAGTTATGGCATTGGGGTCAAAAAAACTGCCCTAACTGCTGGGGAGTCGCAGCTAGGGTTTATGGCTGAAAGCCTTGAGCCACGGTACGGAGAGGGAGGGATTCGAACCCTCGTTGGGTTTCCCCAAAGCAGTTTTCGAGACTGCCGCATTCAACCACTCTGCCACCTCTCCAAAGGGGCGTTGCTATTCTACCGCTGAATCGGGTCCATAGACGACCCAGAGCCGAAAACCCGCAGAAACCTGTCGGCGAAGCGAGTTTTTGGGGGTGAGCTATCTAGACCTGTGCCCTTTGCAGGGGTACCGCAATCCGGGAAGATGAAGTAGCTCCGTTACGCCCCCGCTCACTCACTGCCATGGTGCCTGGTCTAACCGACGATTCGCTAGCTGAAAAACTCATAGACCTGGCCCTTAAACGGGGAGCCGACGCGGCGGAGGTGCTGCAATCGCGATCGCGATCGCGTCCCGTCTTTTTTGAAGCCAATCGTCTCAAACAGCTTGAAACCTCCGCTGCTCTGGGCACAGCCCTGCGCCTGTGGATCAATGGTCGGCCTGGGCTGGCGGTGGCCTACGGCAATGTTGACCCCGAAGCCATTATTGATAAGGCCATGGCGATCAGCGCCCTCAACGACCCTGAAAACATTGACCTGGTCGCAGGCAACAGCCGCCACTACCCCGATATGGGCCAAGAGGTGCCTGTGGAGCAGCTGATCGAGTGGGGACAGGCGATGATCGATCGCATACGCAGCGCCTACCCCGAGGTGATCTGCGGCGTGGATGTGGAGTGTGATGTAGAAACCACCCGCATTCTCAACACCAAAGGGCTCGACTGCCACTACAGCGACGCCACCCTGAGCAGCTACCTGTCGGCCGATTGGGTGCGGGGCGATGACTTTTTGAGCGTGAGCGATGGTCAAACCCAGCGCGATCGCCTAGAGGTGGATACTTTGACCGACCAGGTGTTGCAGCGGCTAGCCTGGGCTGAGGAATCCGCCGAGGTTAGTACCGGACGCATGCCGGTGATTTTTACCGCCAAAGCCGCCGATATGATCTGGGGCACGCTGCAATCGGCCCTCAGCGGCAAGCGAGTGGTGGAGCGATCGTCTCCCTGGAGCAGCGCTTTGGGCGAGCAGATGACCTCGCCGCGCGTGACGCTGCTGCAAGATCCGGAGGCGGGGCCGTTTAGCTGCCCCTTCGACGATGAGGGTACCCCCACCCAGCGGCTGGTGTTTATCGACCGGGGAGTGGTGACGTTGTTTTACTGCGATCGCGCTGTCGGTCGCACCCTGGGGGCTGGCTCCACGGGCAATGGCTTTCGGCCTGGGTTGGGCAGCTACCCAACTCCCAGTCTTTACAACACCCTCGTTGAACCGGGTACGCGATCTTTAGAAGCACTCATTGCCAGCATTGACAACGGGGTGTTGGTTGACCAAATTTTGGGCGGTGACCCCGGCATTGCGGGCGATTTTTCGGTCAACATTGACTTGGGCTACCGCATTCACCGGGGCAAGTTGGTGGGCCGCGTCAAAGACACCATGGTGGCAGGCAATGTCTACACCGCGCTCAAGGACAACGTGGAGCTGGGCAGCGACGGCGACTGGAATGGCTCCTGCTACACGCCTTCGGTACTGCTGGATGGGTTGTCAATTACTAGTGGTTGATCGGCTGACACTGCGGACAGACATAGCAGCGTCGCCCACCGATCATGATCTTGGCGATGGTGTTACCGCAGCGGTGGCAGGGTTTGCCCTGGCGGCCAAAGGCCCAGTGGCGGTAGTCGCGGCGGCGGTAGCCGGTTTGCTTGAGGTGTGTAGCTAGGGCCAAATCATTGGTAATGCCGTTGTGCCGGTATGACTGCTGAGGCAGGGCCAGAGCGGCTGCGGCAAAAGCGGCAATTTGCTCAGCAGTGCAGTCTACGGGCCGCTGGCTGGGGTGAATGCCCGCTACGTAGAGAATTTCGGTGCGCAGATAGTTGCCGATGCCGCCGAGGAAGCCTTGGTCGAGCAGCAGGGTGGCAAACTGGCGGCGGCGAAAGGGAGTGCTCAGGGTGCGTTCTGCTACCTCTGCTGGAGTGAGGGCGGTATCGAGGGTGTCGGGGCCAAGTTTGGCGATGTAGGGATGGGCGGGCACAGCCTCAGCCGTCAGCACCTCAATGTCTGAAGCACTATAGAGTAGCGCCCACCGCTGGGGGGTATGCACCGCAAACCGCAGCTGGCGACGGGTGGCGGGGATGGCGTTGGGCTTGCAGATTACCCAAATGCCGTAGAGCTGGTTGTGGCTATAGACCCCCAGCCCGTTGTCGAAGTAGGTGACCATGGCTTTGCCGTAGGGCTTTACCGCCGTCACCGTGCGGCCAATCAGCTCTTCCTCGTAGGGTTTGAGGTGGTCGAAGGCAAAGAACACATCATTGGCGATGTGGCCTGCGATCGCCCGATGGAGCCTGTCGGCCGCCCGGCGAATTTCGGGACCTTCGGGCATGGGCTACTACTCGTAGCCCCAAAAGGCCATCAGCTCACGGGCGCGGGCTGCCCCTTCTGTATTGCCCTGGCGGGAATATAAAATTGCCGCCAGCTCCAGGTTCGAGAGCGCCTGGGCCTCCAGCCCCTGCCCGTGGAGCGCCAATCCCAGGTTATAAAAGGCGGCTGGGTCACTGGGTAGAGCATCGACCACCTTACGGTAGGAGAGCACTGCCTGAAGGTACTGCTCCCGTTCGAGCAGCAGTTCGCCCAGCAGGGCATGAGCGGCAACTATCTCGGGGTCGAGGCGTACCGCCCGCACCAGGTAGTCAAAGGCGGCCTCGCGATCGCCCTGTTGGTAGAGCACGTAACCCATCTGGTGCTGGGCATTGGCGTTTTGGGGCTCTACCCGCAGCGCTTCACGCAGGTTTTTGGTCGCCTCGGGGTAGTTTTCTTGCAGTATGTAGATGTTGGCCACACTGACGTGAAGATCCCCATCGTTGGGGTTAGAGCGCAGCCCCTCGTTTAAGTAGGTCAGGGCTTGGTCATAGTCCTCTTGCTGAATGTAGAGCGACCCCAGCGCCGCGTATACCTGGGCGTTGCCGGGGGCAATGCGGGCCAGATTTTGGTAGGTGGTCAACGCCCCATCGTAGTCGCTGCGCTCGATTTGAATGCCGCCAATCCCCAAGTGGGCGTTGACCTCACGGGGATTGCTGCTGAGAATGCCCTGGTATGTCTCTAGCGCATCGTCAAGCTGGCCGTTTTTGTACTGGCTGTGGGCTAGACCGTAGCGAAAAGCCAGGTTACTGCCGTCAAGGGCGATCGCGCTTTGGTAAGCATCGATCGCCTCGCCGTAGTTTTCCTGCTGCACGTAGAGGTAGCCAATACCCGAAAACAGCCGAGGGTTGCGGCTGTCAATGGCGGCTGCCTGCTGATAAGCTGCGATCGCCCCGGCATAGTCGCGGGCCGTTACCTTAGCCTGGCCCTGACGCAGCAGTTCATCTACCTGCTCTTGCTGGGCGGCGCTGAGGCCGTTACTGCTTTGTGCCAGCCACAGGGGCGGCACCGGTTCAGGAACCTGCCCAAAATCGTTTAAAGCTTGGGAAGGCGGCGCTGGAGCATCAGCTTGAGCATTGGGAATGACTACCCCACTGCCCATGAGCCCGCACAAAATAGCGATCGCCGCGTGACTGCGTTTCACAGGAAACTCTCCTTACTGGTAAGCCAAATCGTTAAGGGTCCATTCCATATATTACAACTTGCCAACCGCTGTAAAGAATGGTCACTGTCGCACCGCCAGCCTCGGGTGATCCCGTAGCATTTAAGTATCAGGGTACACCAAATAACTCAGCCCTGACCCGCTACAAGCATCGCTACAATCGCCTACATCAATATCCTTAAGCCGCGAGGTGCCAGTCATGAAAGGTCTGAATCTCTCAGTATTTGGCTACTTTTTTGATGGGTTAATGCAATATTTTGCCGAGCCCGTTAGCAGAATATTTGGCCCCGACGATGACAACTATCCCAGAACTGGGGTGCAGCCCTTTGATGGCGACGCCTACGCCGAAACGGTCGAAACCCTCTAGAAAAACATGGTTTTTTACAACTCATTTCCTACCCAAAGCCCGCTTGCTAAGGCAGTAAGCGGGCTTTAGCGTTTAGGGATTAAGCAGCTAGCTAGAATGTCCTTGCAGGAGTATCCCCACACTAGAACTTAGTAGATTAATGAGCGATAGGTGTGCAAGGAAATTGGCTTGCTACCGGATTTAGCGGCTTACTTTTAGACGTTTGCCCCAACACCGATCCGAAATAAACTTACCGGCCCATCCACTCATTTTCCCCTTCATCCCACTTCATCAGCGCCCAAAACCGTTTGTTTGGTACAAAAGCCTGGCTTTTTTGTTCCGCGATCGCTCTACTACTCTGCCAAAAACCCGGTTTCTTCCGCGGGTTGCCAAGGTTTACCGCCATAGGTACAGAAACCCGGTTTCTTGTAGTGGGTGGGCGGCGGGTTACGGCGGGGCAGGGGTGGTGAGTTAGGTGCGCAGTCTCGGACCGCTTAACCCACCCTATGGATCATTAAGACCACCCTCACCCATCCACCCCCTACCCATCCACCCACCCACTCCATTCCCCCTTAACCAACTCTTACCGAATAAAACTTCACAGCCTTGCCAGAGTATTGAATGATAGAGGTAGTGGATTTTTGCTATCCAAACTTGAGCGGTGGACTTGCTCACTATAAAAAAACCTTGCTTTGCTCCACGCTTCTCTCTCACCAGCCTATAGGACGAAACACTATGACAAGCTTTCCCATTGACCTAGGCGCATACCAGCGAATTTCCCTCGATGCGTCTAACCCCACCCTCACCGACGAGCAGCGCAGTGCCCTCAAGGCCAACATTCAGCTGTGTCGGGATGCGATCGTGTTCTTCACCGCCACGGGTGCAGCGCGGGGCGTGGGCGGTCACACCGGCGGCCCCTACGACACAGTGCCCGAGGTGATGATTCTCGATGCGCTGTTTCGCGGTGCGGGCGACAAGTATGTGCCGATTTTCTTTGACGAAGCGGGCCACCGGGTGGCGACCCAGTATCTAATGTCGGTGATCAACGGCGACATGCCCGCCGAAGACCTGATGCACTACCGCGAAGCTCACTCCAAACTGCCCGGCCACCCCGAACTGGGGCTCACCCCCGGGGTTAAATTTAGCTCTGGGCGGCTAGGTCACATGTGGCCCTACGTCAACGGTGTAGCCCTGGCCAACCCCGGCAAAGTTGCCTTCTGCCTCGGTTCCGACGGCTCCCAGCAGGAGGGCAACGACGCCGAGGCGGCCCGCTTTGCGGTGGCCAACCACGTCAACGTCAAGCTGCTGATCGACGACAACGACGTTACCATTGCCGGTCACCCCTCTAGCTACATGGGCGGCTTCAGCGTCAAGAAAACTCTTGAGGGCCACGGCCTGACCGTGCTCGAAGGCGACGGCGAAGACATCGACAGCCTCTACGCCAACATCTGCAAGGCGATCAACACCCCCGGCCCCGTGGCGGTGGTTAACAAGCGGGCCATGGCGGTCGGCATCGAGGGCATTGAGGGCAGCACCCACGGCCACGATGTGATCTCGGTGAAGGCGGCGATCGCCTACCTCACCGCCAAAGGCCACACCGCCGCCGTGGAGATCCTCGAAGGCATTACTGCCCCCAAAAATACCTACGAGTTTCGGGGTTGCAGCAAAGTTGTGGGGGCCAACCGCAACGTGTTTGGCGATGCCATGGTAGAAGTGTTGGGCAAACTGGACGAAGCCACCCGCAAGGACAGCGTGCTAGTGGTCGACAGCGACCTGGAGGGGTCCTGCGGCCTGGCCCAGATTCGCAAGGCATACCCCGAAGTCTTCATCAGCGGCGGCATTCAAGAGCGGGGCAACCTGTCGGCGGCGGCGGGCTTTGGCATGGCCGAGGGCAAGCAGGGCGTCTTCGCTACCTTTGCAGCCTTCCTCGAGATGTGCATCTCTGAAATCACTATGGCGCGGTTGAACCGGTCTAATCTGCTGTGCCACTTCTCCCACTCCGGCATCGATGACATGGCCGACAATACCTGCCACTTCGGCGTTAACAACTTCTTTGCCGACAATGGCCTGGCGGACGGCTATGAAACCCGCCTCTACTTTCCCGCCGATCCCAACCAGATGAAAGCCTGCGTCAACAAGGTGTTCCACGACCCCGGTTTGCGCTTTATCTTCTCGACCCGCTCGAAGGTGCCGATGATCCTCGACACTGAGGGCAACGAGATGTTTGGCGGCGACTACACCTTCACCCCCTGCAAGGATGAGGTGATCCGCGAGGGCACGGCGGGCTACATCGTCACCTTTGGCGACTCGCTCTATCGCGCCCTCGATGCCGTCGAGCGGCTGAAGCAGGAGGGCATCGACGTGGGCCTGATCAACAAGTCTACCCTTAACGTGATCGATGAAGAGACCATGGCCAAGGTGGGCAAGGCCCCCTTTGTGCTGGTGACCGAGGCCTTTAACCGCAAGACTGGCCTAGGCAGCCGCTTTGGCTCTTGGCTGATGGAACGGGGCTACACGCCCAAGTTTGCCTTTATGGGTACCAACCACGAGGGCAGCGGCGGCCTGTGGGAGCAGTTTATTCACCAGAGCATTGACCCCGATGGCATTATGGCCAAAGTGAAGGAACTGGTGGGTTAGATCCCCTTGTCCCCTTTTTTAGGGGATGCCAGAACCCCGGTTTCTTAGGGAGCCGGGGTTTTGTGCGATCGCAGCCCACTGAATTTGCTGGGGAAGTTATCGGCGATGAAAGTTGATGTATTTAAGATCGCCCAGAGTGGCCCCGACGACCTGAGCGGTCTAGCCGCACTGGTGCAGCAAGGAACCTTAGACCCCAAAACCATTGTGGCGATTTTGGGTAAAACCGAGGGCAACGGCTGCGTGAATGATTTCACCCGTGGGTTTGCGGTAGCCACCTTGAAGGGATACCTGAGGGGGCTGATGGGCGATGAGCTGCTCGACCAGGTGGTGTTTGTGATGTCGGGAGGCACTGAGGGAGTGCTAAGCCCTCACATGACAGTGTTTACCCGCCAGCCCCTCGCTCTGGCGGAACCGACTCAGACCGGACTGGCCCTGGGGATTTGCCACACCCGC
This sequence comes from Leptolyngbya subtilissima AS-A7, assembly GCF_039962255.1. NCBI lineage: Bacteria > Bacillati > Cyanobacteriota > Cyanophyceae > Leptolyngbyales > Leptolyngbyaceae > Leptolyngbya > Leptolyngbya subtilissima. The sequence continues at coordinate 100,707 of NZ_JAMPKY010000013.1, forward strand.
GACTTCTCGACCGATGAAATTGGCACGTTGACGATGGTGGAGGTGGTGGCGGCGGGAGTAGAACGAGCGATCGCCGCCGCTGGCCTCACCGCCGAGGCGGTTCATTTTGTGCAAATTAAATGCCCGCTGATCACAGCGGCTCGCTACACCCAGGCCGCTATTACTCAGGACAGCTATAAATCGATGGCTTACTCTCGGGGAGCCTCGGCCCTCGGGGTCGCTCTGGCCTTGGGCGAAGTGCAGCGAGGCGATCTCACCGCCGCCGACATTTGTCACAACTACCGCCTCTATTCCTCAGTGGCTTCGACCTCGGCGGGGGTCGAGCTGCAAAACTGCGAAATTCTAGTGCTGGGCAATGCTCCCCAGTCCCATAGCCGCTACCGTATCGGCCACAGCGTCATGGCCCACGCCCTTGATATTGCCGCTATCAACCGAGCCATCCACAGCGCTGGGGGAGTGGGCGAAGGCGGCCAGATCGTGAATGTATTTGTCAAAGCCGAGGCCGACCCCTCGGGGCAGCTGCTCGGACACCGCCACACTATGCTCGACGACTCTGATATCAATCACACCCGGATGGCTAGGGCGGTAGTGGGGGCTGCGATCGCCGCCGTTGTGCAAGACCCGATGATCTATGTGTCAGGCGGCAGCGAGCACCAGGGGCCGTCGGGGGGCGGTCCGATTGCCGTCATCGTTGTATAACGTAGACATAACCAAGAGTCTTGGCTTAGAGAGGGTAGTCTCATGGTGAACACCGAGCGGGAGAAGATGCTGGCGCATGAGCTCTACCGAGGGGCAGACCCCGAGCTAGTCGCAATGCGGCGGCAGACTCAAGAAAAGCTGTATCGGTTTAACCATGCTCTGCCAGCAGAGCTTGAGGTTCGGCAGGAGGTAGTGCGATCGCTCTTTCACACCATTGGCCCCAACTTCGAGATTACTCCGCCCTTTTTCTGTGACTACGGTGACCACATTCGAGCCGGCAAAAACCTTTACCTCAACACCAACTGCACCATTCTTGACTGCAACTGGGTAACGCTGGGAGATGATGTAATGCTTGCGCCCAATGTGCAGATCTACACGGCCTACCATCCTGTTGACCCAGCGGTACGGCTGAGTGGGTTAGAGATGGCAGCTCCCATTATGATTGGCAGTAATGTATGGCTAGGTGGCGGTGTGATTGTTTGCCCAGGGGTGACGATTGGTGACAATACAACGATTGGTGCAGGCAGTGTAGTGACAAAATCTATTCCCGCAGATGTAGTTGCGGTAGGCAATCCTTGCCGAATTTTACGCAAAGTTTAGAATTGCGCAACTATATCATTATTGGTTGAATTATTGCGGTCGATTGCAACAAGTTGCCTGACTTTTTCTGATATTTATCTTCTTGAAATCTTAGCTATCCTGCCTAACCTATGACGCTCTCCACAGTGGGATGGGAACACTAAAGACCACCGATTGATTGCGGGTTTGAGCTATGGGATTTTCTGCCTCTAAGACTTGCGCTTGTCAGAGTATTGGTCGATGTCAGGCTGGAGAGGCAGGTCGACTTTTTCTGTGGTTTCCAGTTCCCCATACGTTAGCGAAAGTCATTCCTTTTCTAAAACAAGAATCGCTCGAATTTGAGCTAATGCAGGAGCGGCCGGGTTTGACCATAGCCTGCAAATCTGGCCAAGCCCAGAATGTTGCCCAAAGATTGGCTCAGCTAGTAGCACCGAGAGAACTAAAAGAAACCCAAGTTCTATTTGTTCGGGGTGCGGTGCAGCCCCAGCTGCAAGATTTTAGCGACATTTCCTCCCTACAGCGTTTTATCAAGATCAGTCAATCCGATTGGCTAGTGGATATGTTGACTAGCGATCGCATCACCAGCCATTTTCAACCAATTGTTTCCATTGACGACACAGCTCAAATCTATGGGTATGAATCCCTTTTGCGTGGGCTAGATGAACAGGGTAATTTGGTTATGCCAAGTTCCATTTTTGAGCTGGCAACCGAAGCGGGTTTGTTGCCGCAGCTAGACCGGGTGGCTCGCCTTAGCGCCATTAATCAAGCGAGTCAGCACAACTTGACGGGGCGTATTTTTATTAACTTTTCCCCCACAGCGCTGTATGACCCAGTGTCTTGCCTGCGGAGCACAGTAGACGCCATTGATAGAGCTGGCATTCGCCACGACCAGGTTGTGTTCGAAGTTGTTGAGTCAGACAATCCTCAAGATTTAGACCACCTCAAAACCGTATTGAGATATTACCGAGATGCTGGTTTTGCCGTGGCCCTAGACGATTTGGGGTCTGGGTATTCTGGTCTGAACCTGCTCCATCAGCTACGTCCCGATTTCGTCAAGCTCGATATGGAGCTAATTCGAAACGTTCACCTTGACGTTTATAAAGCTTCCATTACTGAAAAGCTTTTAGAAATCGCGCAAAAACTGAATATTAAAACCGTTGCGGAAGGGATCGAATGCATTGAAGAGCTGAACTGGTTGCAGGAACGGGGTGCTACCTTCGCCCAGGGCTATCTGATTGCTAAACCCGCTGCTACACCGGCTAAAACGACGCCACGCTTCAACGCAAAAGCGGTGGCGCTCACCCCAGCGCCTTTGCAGCCAACGATGCAAAAAGTACAGCACCAAACTGCACCTGAGCGCATTGTTGCGGCCGTGACTCAACACATTCGACAATCGCTGAAGTTAGATGAGATTCTCCAAACTACAGCAGATGAAGTTCGACAGCTGTTTGAGGTCGATCGAGTCGTAATCTATCGGTTTGAACCTGACTGGAGCGGGTTAGTGGCGGTAGAGTCTTTGGCAGAGGGGTGCCCATCCATCTTAGGTTTCCATGTCATGGATACCTGCTTTAAGACGACCCACGCAGCCTACTACCAGCAGGGCAACACCCGGGCGATCGAAGACATTGAAACGGCAGGGCTGATGTCGTGCCATATTGAACTGCTTCAAAGCCTGAATATTCGAGCGAATTTGATTGTGCCTATCCTGCAAAAAGAGCGGCTGTGGGGGCTTTTAATTGCCCACCAGTGCAACGAGACGCGCCAGTGGCAGCAGTCGGAGGTCAATTTACTTTATCAACTCGCTGGGCAAGCGGCGATCGCCATTCAGCAAGCGGAGCTATATCACCAGCTGCAAACCGCTAATCAAGAGCTTCATCGCTTGGCTTCGGTAGATGGGTTAACCCAGCTGGCCAACCGTCGCTGCTTCGACGCTCGGCTGAGTGCAGAATGGCAACGGCTGGCCCGAGAGCAGTCTCCCCTATCTTTAATTTTGTGTGATGTAGACTGCTTCAAACTCTACAACGACACCCATGGCCACCTAGCTGGAGACGATGCTCTGCGGCAGGTAGCCAAAGCCATTGTGCAGGCGTCTAGGCGTCCATCCGATTTGGCAGCCCGCTACGGTGGCGAAGAGTTTGCGATTATTCTGCCAAATACCACCGCCGAGGGGGCGATCGCCGTGGTCGAAGCAATTCAGGCTAATTTGGCGGCTCTACAACTGTCCCCTCCTCAATCTCAGACCAGTGACCTGGTGACGCTTAGCTTTGGCGTAGCAACTGTTGTGCCGCAGAGCCAGCTGTCGTCTGCAACGTTGATCGCTACCGCTGATCAAGGGCTTTATCGAGCAAAAGCCCGAGGGAAAAACTGTGTGGTGCAGGTGAGCTATGGAGAAATAGCGACGTCATCCTAACAATTTACCGTTGTCAGGGCTGCGGTGCGAAGTAGCCAGATATAGCTACCTCACCTGAAGGTATTGACCGAAACGGCGATCGCGCTTTTGCGCCACTAGCCCTGACTTGGAGATTACGCTAAATCCTGCTTGGCTACCCCCGATTCAGAAGGGCGAATGCAATAGAGTCTCCGGCTCGGCTATGCCTACGCCTCTACGGTTTGGCCTCTTGGGAATCGGGGTTGTTTGATTTGTATTTGGTACTAGACCCCGCTGAGCCTGCGCCTCGGGAACTCGGGAAGCGATCGCTGGTCAAAGAAACTGCGCAGCACGGTGAACTGTTGATGAGATTAGTTTTACGCTGTTCTGTCCAGGAGGCTGAAAGTATTGCCAGGGGACTTTTTGCACTGGCCACTGCTGGTTTATTGGCAGGGGTTTGGTGGCTCTGGTACGCAGATAACTGGGGCCTAACGCCAGCGCGCGCCGCCCAGCGAGACGGTTTTTGTGACAACGCCCCGGTGACTAAAACCCAACGGCAAACAGCCACCACAGCAATTGTGGTCTGTCAGGGGTTGCCAGGTTCCTTAGACGGTGGGCATGTAGCGGTATGGCGGTTGCCTTGGAGACTGTGGTGGGCCTCTCCCCAGGGAGCAAACTTTAGCTATCGCCCACCCGACGCCATTTCAACCGAGCGGGTAGACTACGTTCACTATGGCCCTACTCAAAGTGCCTACACCTCGCTAATTTTGCTGGGCCGAAGCCGTTCTTCGGACGTGGCGGCTGTAGAAGCCCGCTTGAGCGATGGTAGAACGCTAAAAAATGAAGTAACTGACGGATTATTTATCTTTGATGCGCCCATTCAGGCCGTAGGGGTCAAAGTCGATGAGCTAAAGCTCATAGGCCACAATAACCAGGTCGTGCAGCGCATTGAAGTAAAACCGGGTTACTGAGCATTGACCGCTCTGGAAAATGCCCAACTTTAAGGAACTCAGGGCTTCTGATAGCTGATCACGCGCACCGATGCCGCTGATGGTTCTTCGCTGAAGACCAGCACCCCTTCAGCTTGGGAGCGGGCAGGGATGAAGTCGAAGGTGGTGTTGGCCACTTCTTCCGGGCTGGTGGTTTCTAAGGTACCTTCAACCGTGACTTCGGCGGCGGTGGCGTCGCCTTCGTTGGTGATGGTAATGGGTAGGTAATAGTGGTCCTGGGCGGGCCGTACTTCACCCGGTTCCACCGTAAATTCGGCAGGTTTCGTCGATGGTTGAAGCCATAGCGAAGCCACCGTAGCAACTACCGCCGACAGCAACGTGAGGGAAATGCCGAGGGAAAACCATTCGGCTCGATTGCGGGTGGGCTTTTCAGACATGGAGTTTGAGGAGTTAGACAGCCAGACGGCCGGCCGCACCGCCAATGGTGCAGGGCAGGCCCAATACGATGATATAGCTCACCCACTGATTAATTGGGTCGCCCACGCGAATGACCTGAAACAGCCACAGCATGAGTGTTGCAGCGGCCAGCGCAATTAGGTAAGCGGCCACAGTCTCGCTAATTGGTTTTTGAAACAAGCCGGACTGCGCTCGTCGCTGCCGCTGAGCGCCAAAATTGGCCTCAAACACAATGATGTAGGACAGCAGCAGCGAACTGGCCATAATCAGCAGCAGGCGCGTGGGCTCTAGAGAGCTGGAAATCATGGGGATTTCATCGGTAGGCGCGATCGAGGAGCCAACGACGATCGCGCCTAGGAGGGCGGCCCCGGCATCCGATAGCGTGCTGCGCAAGGGGTGGTCACGCTTTTGGGCGGATTCATCACCGTCATCGCCGCCGGTTCTAAGCAGAAGGTTGTTGGCAATGCCAACCCCGATTGAAAAGGGCAGCGACAAGGTGATCAGTCGGCCCATGATGGCGTCTATGCCGGTCTCAATGTGAAGAATGTCGAGCAACGTCAGACTGAGGGTGGCGGTGAACAGGGCGATCGCCAGCCCCTCGGCACTTTCGACCAAAATCTGGGTGCGGCTACGGGGCTGCTCAGCGCGAAATCCGCCTTTGATATTCAGCAGCACCAAGGCCAGGTAGGCCATACCCAAAATCAGCATCATACGCGGCGGCGAGGTGAAGTTGCCCTTCCACCACACCTCCATGGTGTAGAGGAAGGGGGCACCAAACAAAAATGCCCCGGCAATGCCGCGCATCAAATCGCTAAATTCTGTTTGCCAGTCCTGGATCTTGATTCGTACCATGCCATCTTTTGCTGAGGTTGCCCTTAATTTTGGCAGATTCTGGCACCGCTAGATGCCGAAGCCAGTTCTAAAGGTGCTTGAAGCTGAAACGCAGGGCCGCCACCTGCGATCGCTCAGGCATTGATGGCTGTGCCCCCGGCACCATGACCGCCGCCGCAGCCACAGCGTTGGCGAACTGTACGGCTTCCTCCAGATCCATCGCTTCAGCCAGGCCAACGGCCAGGCCACCGTTAAAGGCATCCCCAGCCGCAACAGTATCGACCGCCGTCACCGGCAGAGCTGGCTGGTGAAAGGTGCGATGGTTTTCGGCGACTACAACACCCTGGTCGCCCAGCTTGACGATGGCGATCGCGACGCCGCGTTGCACTAGCTGCTGAGCTGCTTCGGTGGCGGTAGCGACATCGGCCACGGCCAGCCCAGTGAGGTGACTGGCTTCGACCTGGTTAGGGGTAAGAATATCCACAGTTCTAAGAAACTCTGGCGGGAGGTCAGTGCGGGCGGGAGCCGGATCGACAATTACCAGTGCCCCCTGAGCTTTAGCGGCCTTGGCGGCGACCATGACCAGCGGCAGTGGTACCTCAAACTGAAGCAGCACTAGATCGCCGGGCCGCAGCTGGGTTGTGAGGCGATCGACATCCCCGTCGCTGATTTGGCCATTGGCACCAGGTATGACCACAATGGTGTTTTGACCAGCGCTATCGACCGCGATCGCCGCCACCCCCGTCGATACCTCCCCGTCAACTGCCACCCCGCTGGCATCGACCCCAGCATTCTGCAAACCTTGAATGAGTTGACGGCCAAAGTCATCGTCGCCGACTCGACCGACCATTCTTGTCGCTGCTCCCAGCCGCACCGCCGCCACCGCCTGGTTGGCCCCCTTGCCGCCGGGGAGCGTCTCAAACTGGGTGCCCAAAATAGTTTCCCCCGGCTGGGGTAGGTGGGGCGATCGGCAGACCAGATCCATATTCAGGCTGCCAAACACGTAAATGGTCTTGGGCGATGGGTTAAGGGTCATCAGTAACGGGCGCTTAAACAGTTAACCGTTCGAACGGTGGAGCGTTTCAACCCAGGTAGGAGAACGGATTTGGCTGCTGCCAAAACCTCTTAAAACAGTTCCCTATCGTCGTCATCGTCAAGGGTGCTGTAGGGCGATGGGGGGCGATCGCTGCTCCAGGCCCACCAGGGGGTGGCGCACTCGCCGCAGTGATAAAACTCTTGCCATTTGCGGCGGTGGTCGGCTCCGTAGACGGGCGATCGGCGGTTGATCCAAACGGCTTTAGCCTGGCGGCTCTCGGCCCCACACTGGGGGCAGCAAAACTCGCTGGCGTGGGTGGCAGACTCGGCCCAGTCGGGCGAAAAAGGGGAAAAAGCTTCCATAGGGTGGAGCGGGGGGTCAGTTCTATTATGAGCCAGTCGAAGGATGGTTTGAGGCTTATGGTCTAAGGTCTACGGTTCAAGGTTTATGGTTCTAGGCAAAACCGTGGACCGTGAGCCTGTTACCTTACAGTTGGCATCTATCCCAGGGTTAAGTTCTAGAACAAGCCGCTTCGCTAGCGACGATCTTCGGCATAATCGGTGGCAGGCTCGCCAATTTTGGGCCAAAAGGAGAATGGCACCGCATGGCACTGCGTTTGATTTCGCTGCTAGGGATTTTTGGCCTTTGCTTTATTGCCTGGCTAGGTTCAGAAGATCGGCGGCGGGTACCGTGGAAGGTAATTGGCTGGGGCATTGCCATTCAGCTGTTAGTGGGGTTACTGGTGTTTTTGCTGCCCTTTACCCGCTCGGTAGTGGTCTGGCTCAGCTCTATTCTCAACGCCCTAATCGATGCGTCTGATGCTGGGGCTCGGTTTTTGTTTGGCCCCATTTTTGTGCCCGACTTTAACCAAACCGTTGGCCCTGCTGGAGCTGGACGCTGGATTGCTCGTGCTCTGACGCCGCCCTTTACCGCCGTGCCGGGCGATCGCTTGGGAACCGACAACCTCAACCTGGGCTACATTTTCGCATTCAGGTCGCTGCCCCAGGTGGTGTTTTTTGCCTCCATTTTTGCGCTGCTGTATAACTTGGGCGTGGTGCAGCCAATTGTGCGAGTGTTTGCCCGCTTCTTTCGCTGGGCGATGAATATCAGCGGAGCCGAGGCCCTGGCGGGGGCGGCGAATATTTTTGTCGGCATTGAGTCGGCGATCGCCATCAAACCTTTCTTGGAGCGCATGACCCGCAGCGAGCTGTGCGCTGTGTTGGCGGGCTGTTTTGGCTCTATTGCCTCCACGGTGCTGGGCCTCTACGCCGGCTATCTGCGGCCCATTTTTCCATCGATTGCGGGCCACCTGATGTCGGCCTCGGTACTGACAATTCCAGCCTGTTTTGTGATGGCTAAAATTTTGGTACCCGAGCGAGAGGTGCCCGACACCCTAGGCAAGGTGCCCGCCGTCGACTTGGCCGACGACGAGCAGCAAAGCCCAATGGATAGCCTGATTTTGGGTGCCCTCGACGGCGTCAAAATGGCGGTGGGCATTGTTGCCGCCCTAATCGCCATTCTGGGGCTGATCGCCCTGCTCAATTTGCTCTTTGCCCAACTAGCCAGCCTGTCCACCAGCGAGTTTGCTCTCTGGCGCGTCATCGGTCAGGTGTTTAGCGTGATCACGCTGCAGAACATTATGGGGGTGCTGTTTTTGCCCCTCACCTTTCTCACCGGAGTTTCCCTTGATTGGCAAGAGCTGTGGCTGTCGTCGCAGCTGATTGGGCGACGGTTTTTAGAAACAGCGATCCCGCCTTATATCGGCCTAGCCAATGCTGCTGCCGAGGGTACGCTGAGCGATCGCGCCCTGGTGATTGTTAGCTACGCCCTCTGCGGCTTTGCCCACCTGCCCTCGGTGGGCATCTTTGTCGGCGGTCTCTCGACCTTGGTACCCTCCCGCCGCAAAGACATTAGCGAAGTTGCCTGGAAAGCGCTGTGGGCGGGCACCCTTGCCACGCTGATGACCGGCTGCGTGGCGGGCATCTTTTTCTACGAAGGCGCGGCAGTGCTGGGTCGGTAAGAGGCTTCAGTTTTCAGCAGATGACCGTCCGCCTTGGTGTCTAATACGAAATCTGCCTTGAGAAACCCCGGCTCAAAATAGAGATCTTGTAGGGGCATTGCAGTGCAATGCCCCTACAAACCGGGTGTAACTGAATAGGATTCGGTATAAACCCGTAATAGGTTAGTCTTGACCAAGCCTTAGAGGCCTGCGATCGCTCCCTCACTGCGGCGATCGCAGCCGCCCAGCAGCCCATCTGGATTCACCTGAATGGCGTGGGCGTGGCCCATTTGCTCGGCCCATGCAGGAGCCTCGGTGACCTGATGTCCTCGCTGCTCTAGGGCTTGGCGAACTTCAGCAGGAATCCAATTTTCCATTGCCAGTTGGGTAGAGGCCTCGCCCCAGGTGCGACCCCACAGCCAGCGAGGCAGATCGATCGCCGCCTGGGGAGAATAGCCAAAGTCCAACATTCTAGTCAGTAGCGCCAGCTGGGTCTGAGGCTGGCCCTCGCCGCCCATGGTGCCCAGCACTAAGTAGGGCTTGCCGTCGTTGAGCACTAGACCGGGCATGAGGGTGTGAAAGGGACGCTTGCCGGGTTCTAGAGCGTTGGGGTGGTCGGGGTCAAGGGAAAACAGCGAGCCTCGATTTTGCAGGGGAAAGCCCAGCTCAGGCGGCACTACCCCCGACCCAAAGTCGAAGTACAGGCTTTGAATCGTCGATACGGCATTGCCCTCACTGTCTACTACGGCGAGGTAAACAGTGTCGCCGCCGATCTCCGGAGTCGGGTAGCCTTGGGCCACGGCCATACTCAGCCGAGCTCGGCGGCGATCGCCATAGGGTTTCGAGATCAGCTCTCCTAGCGGAATGTCGGTAAAGTCGGGGTCACTCAGCCAGCGATCGCGATCGGCAAAGGCCAGCTTGGTAGCCTCTACCAGCAGATGGTAATAGTCGGTGGTGCCGTGGCCGATGGTGTGCAGGTTAAACCCCTCCAGCACATTCAGCATTTGCAACACCGTAAACCCTTGGGTGTTGGGGGGCAGCTGGCACACCTGGTGGCCCCGATAGGTGGTGCTGATCGGCTCTACCCAGGTAGCGCTGTGGTGAGCGAAGTCGTCGCGGGTCAGCCAGCCGCCCAGAGCGCTCAGGTAGTCTAGGGTCTGCGCGGCGATTTCTCCCTGGTAAAAATCTTGGGAACCAGCGACGGCTAGGCGGCGTAGGGTTTTTCCCATCGGTAGGTTAGTCACTTGCAACCCAGCAGTCGGCACCTCACCTCCCGGCAAAAAGGGATTTTTCTCGCCGCCGTAGGCCCGGAGAAACTCAGCGTTGGCCCGCGTCCAGCGAGCCTGGGATTTGGAGCAGGGATAGCCCTGTTCGGCTAGGGCGATCGCGGGCTGAAGCAGGTCAGCCCAGGGCAGACGGCCAAAACGCTGGTGCATTTCGCCCCAGGCTGAGACACCCCCCGGCACTGTGATTACTGCCTGGGGGCCGCGCTGAGGAATGGCAGTTAGACCTAAGGATGTGAAGCGATCGCGATCGCAGCTCGCTCCCGCCCTGCCCGAGCCATTGAGACCGTAGAGCTGGCCTGAGCTAGCCTGGTAGCCCAGCCAAAAGCCATCGCCGCCCAGCCCGGTCATGGCGGGGTAGACCACCGATAGGGCCGCTTGGGTGGCGATCGCCGCATCGACTGCGTTGCCCCCCTGACTGAGCACGTTGAGGCCAGCGGTGGAGGCCAGGTAGTGGGGGCAGACCACCATCGCGGAAGGGGTAGCAGATGGGGCAGAGACTAGAGCCATAGCTAACTCAGGACTACATCAGCGTTGGGCCTAGAAGATTAGCATTTTTGCGGTGCACGGGTTCTGGGCGTTTATCGTCGGCCCCATCGTGCTGTCGGTGATGTCTACTGCGTTGAACAACTTTTTTGTCGGTCGGGCTCTCAAGCCTCGGGCCAAAGAGCTCGCAGGATAGGGGTAGTGCTAACAGCGCCTGGGTTAACCGATTGCCCAGGGCTAGGGGGCATCACGTAGATAGCCTGGTACTGGTTGCGGCCTTGGGCCTTGGCCTGGTAGAGGGCCTGATCGGCGGTAAACACCAAGTCAGAGGGCAAATAATCGGCCATGGGTAACACGTTGGCAACACCGCAGCTAATTGTGACGATCGCGCTGGGGGCTGTGTTGTGGGGCAATCCCCGTTGCTGAACCGCTGTCACCAGCCGCTGGCTGATGACGGTTGCCCCCTCCAAAGTGGTGTTGGGCAAAATAATGGCAAACTCTTCACCGCCGTAGCGGGTAACAATGTCGGCTGGGCGGCTAATGCACTGGCTGAGGGTTTTGGCCACTTCTTGAAGACAGCGATCGCCTGCCTGATGCCCATAGTGGTCGTTGTAGTCTTTGAAATGGTCAATGTCGCAGATCACCAGCGACAGCGACAGGTGTTCGCGCACACCCCGACCCCACTCCTGCAAGAGATATTCGTCAAAGCGGCGGCGGTTGGCCACCTGGGTGAGGCTGTCGATCATCGTCAGCTGCTGGAGCTGGTAGTTGGCCTCCCGCAGCTGAATCTCTAAGCGGTGCTGCAAAATTAGCCGCCGCACCCGCTGGCGCAGCACTGCCCAGTTAATCGGCTTGGTGACATAGTCGACCACCCCAATTTCAAACGCCTGATCTACCGATTTTTCGTCCTCTAGGCCGGTAATCATCAGCACCGGTGCCAGGTTGCCCTGGGTTAAATCCTGTAGTCGTCGGCAGACCTCAAAGCCGTCTACCACCGGCATCAACGCGTCCAGCAGCACCAGATCGGGCACGTGATAAAAGTACAGGTTTAGGGCCGCTTCTCCATGGGCAGCTTCGATCACCTGGTAGCCCTCGCGCTCCAGATAGCGGGTCAGCATATGGCGGATAAACGGGTCATCGTCGGCTACCAAAATTACCGCTGAATCAGAATTGACTGGCATGGTTGGTGACCTCCTGGGAAACCAAGGCAGACTGTAGGGCCGTTTTGACCTCAGCTAGAGCGTAGTGAATTGATTCCACCTGGTCAGCGACGAGCGGACTGGGGGCCTGGCGTAGGGCCGCTTCTAAATCTCGGCAGAGGACCGCGAGGTGGTCGGCACTCACGGAGGCGCTGCTCGACTTGAGGGTGTGGGCAGCCCGTTGCAGGGTGAGCCAGTCGTGCTGAGCCAGGGCAGCGAGCATGTCGGCCATGAGCTGGTCGGCACTCCCAAGGTAGCTGACAATCAGGTCGGCCATAAAGCTAGGGTCGCCGCCTACGGTGGTGGCAAAGGTGTGTAGTGCCATCAAATCGACCGCGAGGGCGGTGAGGGGGGCACCAGCCTCTAACACCCGAACGAGCTCCTCCAGGCGAATGGGTTTGCTGATGTAGTCATCCATGCCGGCCTGGAGACACTGTTCGCGATCGCCCTGCATGGCGTTGGCGGTGACGGCTACCAAGCGGGGGCGGCGGGTGGGCCAGCGCTGCACGATCTGTCGGGCGGCGGCGAGGCCGTCCATTTCAGGCATTTGCACATCCATCAGCACCAGATCGTAGGGCTGCTGTTCGAGGGCGTCCAGCACCTCGTAACCGTTGGCGGCTACATCGGCCCGGTAGCCCAGGTGCCGCAAAATTTGCAGGGCTACCTTTTGGTTCACTACATTATCTTCGGCTAGCAAAATTCGCTGAGGGCACCGCCGCCCCAGGTCGACGTCCATCAGAGCCGGTCGGGGGCGCGGCGATACACGCACGGCCTCTGGCTGTTCGGCCAGGGCAGCGGCCAGAGCGGCCATCAGCTGGTTCTGCTTGACGGGTTTGGTCAGGTAGGCAGCAAACAGGCCCTGCTGGGCAATGCTGTGGTGCCAGCCCAGAGAGGTCAGCATCACCAGGGGCAGCGATCGCTCCATAGACCGCTGGTGCAGGGCCTCGGCTAGAGCCAGACCGTCCATGCCCGGCATCTGCATATCTAAAATGGCTAGGTCAAAGCGCTGGGTCTCTAGGGCCTCTAAGGCGGCCAAGCCTGAGTCTACAGTCACCACAGCCATACCCCATCCCTGAAGCTGAAGCTGAAGAATTTTGCGGTTGGTAGCATTGTCGTCTACCACCAGCAGATGACGGCCCTGGAGACTGTGGGCAGGGGGCGACCCGACCAGCCGCGGCGGTTGCGGATCAAGGGTGGCCTGCAGGGTGAAGTAAAAGGTTGACCCCTGACCCTCAACACTTTCTACCCAGAGCGTGCCCCCCATTAGTTCGCACAGCCGCTTGCTAATGGCCAGGCCCAGGCCGGTGCCGCCAAACTGCCGGGTGGTAGAGGCATCCACCTGGCTAAAGGGTTGGAACAGGCGGTGCAGACGAGCCGCCGGAATGCCAATGCCGGTATCTTTGACCGCCACTTGCAGGGTGACTTGGTCGCTGGTGGTCTGCGGTTGAGCCTGGACTGAAACAATCACTTCCCCATGGGGGGTGAACTTGATGGCGTTGTTGACCAAGTTGACGAGCACCTGACGCAGGCGGCTGACATCGCCCATCAGGTGTTGGGGTACCTGGGGAGGCAGCAGGTAGGCTAGCTCTAAGCCTTTCCCAGAAGCTTTAGCGGCCAGCAAATCCATGGCTTCTTCTAGGCAGGTGCGCAGGTTAAAGGGCTGGGTTTCTAGATCGAGCTTGCCCGACTCAATTTTTGAAAAGTCGAGGATGTCGTTAATGATGGTCAGCAGCGCATCGCTGGCGTTGCGAGTGGTTTCGACAAAGTCGCGCTGCTGGTCAGTGAGGGGGGTGTCAAGCAGCAGGCCGGTCATGCCGATCACGGCGTTCATGGGCGTGCGAATTTCGTGGCTCATCATGGCTAGAAACTCGCTTTTGGCCTGGTTGGCGGCCTCAGCGGCGCAGCGGGCCTGGTCGAGGTCTTGCAAGTGCTGGTGCAGCTGGGCTTCGGCAAGCTTGCGATCGCTAATGTCGGTCTGAATGCCCACAAAGTGAGTCAGCTGGCCGTGGGGGTCGTAAATCGGTGAAATACTGAGCTGGTTCCAGTATTGTTGGCCATCCTTGCGGTAGTTGATTGCCTCTATAGTGCAACCTTGGCCGCTGGCCATGGCTTGACGCAGGGTTTCTAGGCCAGATTGATCATGCTTGCCCCCCTGCAAAAAGCGGCAGTTGCGCCCCAGGGCTTCGGCGGCGGAGTAGCTAGTGATGCGCTCAAAGGCGGGGTTAACGTAAATTACTGGATTGTCGGGCTGGCGGGCATCGGTAATCACGATGCCGTTGCTGCTGGCGGCGATCGCCCGCTCTTGCAGGCGCAGGGTTTCCCGCAGTCGCTGACGCTCTAGGTCAGCCTGCTGAATCTGTTCGATCTGGTGGTGCAGATCGAGCTGGGCCACCACCTGGGCAGCCAGTATTTCTAGGGCCTGCCGCTGCAAGGCGGTAAGGGTGCGAGGTACATGGTCAACCACGCAGAGGGTGCCGAGGGCGTAGCCATCGGTGGTGATCAGCGGCATACCGGCGTAGAAGCGCAGATTCAACTCCCCAGTGACTAGGGGGTTATCAAAGAAACGTTTGTCTTCTAGGGCATTAGGCACCTCCATTAACTTCGGCTGCAAAATGGCGTAGGCGCAAAAAGCCACATCGCGGGTAGTTTCGGGTACAGCAACGCAGCCCACGCGGGCTTTGAACCACTGGCGATGCTGGTCGATGAGGCTAACCAGGGCGATGGGCACATCACACACCATTGCCGCTAGTCGAGTCAGATTGTCGAAGCCCTCGGCGGGGGGCGTGTCGAGAATGTGATAGTCGTGCAGCGCCTGCAAACGACAGGCTTCGTTGATGGGTAGGAGTGCAGGTTGCATAGACCATGGCCCTTCAGAACAAAGACTCAGGGCGAGGCTGGTCTCGCAACCACACCCCACTGAGGGAAGCGACATATCCTTCAGAGTACCCAGTTGGATGTATTAGGTTTTACCATTTTGGCTGGATCGGGGTCGGCAAAGATACTGAGCTGGGCAGTTGTCTATGCTCGTCCAAAGCTGAATTTGCTCAATGCTCAAGGCTAGCGACTGGCGCTGGGCCTGTTGCCAGGAGATTTCTCACTGCTGCGGAGTTGGGAGCCGAGATTGTGAGAACGGAGGTGGGCGGGGCGATCGCTCCTAATTCCAACCGGTGGGAACCTTAAATTCAGGGATTTATGGAGCAATCGAACTGCATCGCTGCGGTTGAGTTAGCTGTTGGATGCCCGGGTGCGTCTGGAGAGTTTTTTCTGAGGACTGGTGATGAAACTCAACAATTCTGTCCCCATTGGCAGCGACAATCTGCTGGCTCGCATGGCTCCCGAAATAGCCGCGACCTTTAGCCCTGCTCAAATTCAAGCGTTGCAGGCAGCGCTAACACCGCGCCGCCATGCAATCAATATTCGTTTATCGGTGCCGTTGGGCATAACGCGGGTTTACTTAGTGCTGCTGGCCGGTACCGAAGGGCGATCGGAATCTCGCCGTCGTCACGAGGCCGCTCAGCACCCTTTGTGGACGCCGATAAATTTGCTGGTAATAGCTAGCACTATGGGCCTAGGCATTTTCGCGCTGCTGGCCATGTTACAGATTACCAACGCCGATTTACCTGCAGTCTTTAATCCCAAGGCGGCCCCAGCAGGTATTCCTTTCAAAGCAGACCGCACCAGTTGTGAAGAGAGTGGTCGTACCTGGCAAGAGGGCGACTGTCTTGACTTTGGCCACGACCCCACCTTCTAAAGTAACGGCAGGTCAAAGCTAAATTCTGTTTAAGGTTGCTCTAGAGACTGATAACTCACTCCCTAGAGCAACCCCTACTTTTTAACGGCTACATGTCTGCCGGTGGCTGAGAATTGGTTGTGGCGTAGTCAGGCAGCATGGCGTTGGCCATTTCGTAGTGCTCTTCAATGCTGGGCAACAGCTGTGAAGCGTAAGCAATCAAGCTCGGTGACTCACCTTGTGCCACTTCAGTGCGGTACAGCGAGATCGCCTTTAGATGAGCATTTGCCTGTACGCCAACATAAGCTTGATCAAACTCAGCACCAGAAAGCTGGGTCAGCTGTGCTGCGATCGCCTGATCAAGCGGATCAACGCGCTCGCTGGGCAGCTCAAAGCCTTGCTCAGAGGCCTGTTGAGTAAGAACTTCATTAGCGCGAGTGTGCTCATCAATCATGCGCTGAGCATACTGACGAATCGCTTGATCTTGGGATTTCTCTAGCGCCAGGCGGGAGGTGTCAATTTCAGCATTGTTGCCCTGGTAAGCGAGCTTGAAAAATTCCTGATCCACCGTTGTGACAGCCGCCCTTTGAGCGCCTTGGGAGGTCTGCTCAGCCGGGGTAGAGGTACCTGTCTGGCTGATGCGCGTGGTTTCAGCAAAACTCGGTAACGCTACCAGAGATGCGATCGCGGCAGCACCAGCAGCGCCCATCAAACGCTGGGTCAAACTGTAATTTAGTCGAGTCATGGTCTTAGATCTCCTGTTCCTGCTTAGTCTGCTCTGTGGTTAATTACTAACCATTGCTTCAGCGTAGAAGCCCACTTCAAGAGAGCCGTCTGTCACAGGGTCCATTAACGCCGCCTGAAGAGTTGATCTAAACCCAGAGATGACTAAGCAGAAAAGAAACGGAAACCGCGATCGCAGAAATTAGGCCGCCTGCCACATCTCAGAAATTTTGCCGGGCAGAAATTCAGCCACTTCTTGAACCCGCTCCTGGGACAACTCGTCCTTAGTGGCAGAAAAGACGGCAGTGATAATTGTTTCTGCATCGGCTCCTGGCAGGTTGCCTTCCTGCCGTAGGCGCACTAAAAAGTTGTCGGGGCTAATATGCAAATTGGGGCGAATATGGCTGAGAAAGCTCACCAGGGGATTGGTATCTTCCCACAGATCTTCCACCTTGTCGGGAGCATTATCGTCTAGCTCATCGGCAACGCGATCGATCGCTTCATTGCTCATCACATCTCGCATGGTCCGATACACCACTTCCGTGGCGTTGCGGGCTTCCTTTAAATCCTTCAGGTTGCCTTTTGTTCTAACTTTCTCTAAAAAGTCCTGGTATGTTTCCATAAGAATCTCCATGAGTTTTTGTTTGAACGCCTTAGATCCAACCCATAGCAACTGCTATGGATCAGTAATGTAGTAAAGCATTCCCAGGCAGCTAAAAACTAGCCAGAATCATTTGCTGATACAATGACACATTTACCACTTCGAAGGCAGCAAACTGGCGTCGCAAGCTACAGAACAATCTCCGGCATCTTAAAGGTTTGATAGGCAAAAGGGGTCTACCGCAGGCTAGAAGGCCAGCGAAAACGTTGTGTTATTGGTGGGTTTTGGCTCAAGATGAGGGTAGGCAGCTACCTTGTGAACAGGGAGAGTTTCTAGCTCAAGCGCGCTACCTAATTGGGCATTAACCCTGGTCGCTCTAGCGCTAAATTTTCTTTTAGCGGTGAATACAAAATACTCTTTAGAGACATCAATGGGCTGACTGTAACCGGTGGCCATGATTATGCGGTTCTTTAACCCATTGATAAGTTACTAGGTTAAGCAGTAACCCGATCAAAAATAGAAATGCCATTAGGGCTACTTGGTACCAGGCTATGGGCAGAATAGTCAGATCAACTATTAAGTGAGCTATGTTGAGCACTGAATAAATTAGTGTTAGCCAAAAGTGACCTATCCGATACCATCGTGAATCAAGTAGGCAGGTACCGGTGATGGCTATTAGCGGCATCGTAAAGAATGCCAGCATCAGCCACAAAATAGGAGAAATTTCGCCAATGTCGGTAGCCACGTGGCCGTGGGGTGCTAGCACGCTCAGGCCATGGAACAACGGCATGAGTGCTAGCTGAGTGTGAAAAAGTGTGCCCAGCAAAAACACCGTCCACAGGGCAATAATTTTGACGGCAAACGATGGTTGTTCCTTTGGTTTGAGCATCACTTTGCCTCTATCACTAAAACGTTAGGGCTCGTGCACCTCTTCTTCGCTGCGCTCTAGCAGGGTGTCTGCGGTGTGGTCTTGGTGGTGGCGTTGCTTGGCCATGGCCTGACGAGCTTTTTCCTCTACTGATGCAGCGGGTGATTCGTGGAGTTCGCCATCGGTGCGGCTGAGCAAGTTGTCGTGGTTGTGGTCGACGTGCTGACGCTGTTGAGCCAGTCGTTCACGGGCCTGGTCGTCTGACTTATCCATAAAAGCTGTTCTCTTCAGAAAGTATGCGCTGCGGAGATGGAGCGCGATCGCTAGTGACCATCGCCCCTGTACTAATTTTCCAAGTTATTGATGGACGAGCGATCGCCCCTGACACGATTGTTTAGCCTTCTCAATCGCCCGCAATCTCTTCTGAGAGTGTTCTTGCAACACCAGGCAGAGTCCACCTATAACTAGGGCATTGCTTGAGCGGGAATACCTTGTGCAATGAGCAATGTCCAGCCGAAAGCCAACGCTGTCGAGGGTTCAGGCTTACGGCACCGATGCTGTGGCAACAGCACTCTCAGACCCAACCGGGCGAATCACCAGCGTATTGAATAGGCTAATGTCGGTCCCCTCAGGAACCGATAGATCGAAGGCTCCACTGGTTTGTGGCAGCGGCCCCAGAGCAATGGGGCGTTTAGCCATATTGCCGTTAATGGTTAAGAACGCCTCCAACGCCTCCCCTTCGGCAGCGGTGGTAAAATCCTTTAGCGATAGGGTGATGCTGCTGCCCACAATGGCAGCTCCTACATAACCGCTAGCGGTGTGGCTGTCTGTCCCAACGACGCTGCCCATAGCCTATCTTCCTTGCTCTAAAACGCCCGGCCATCATTGTAGAAAGAATCGGCTCTAACTTTGCCGCTGACTTTTGGCTATTTGAGGGCAAGACTGTAGCGGGTCAAACGGCGTTAGCCCTGGGACGCTGCTTGGGATTAAACCGGTGCGATTTGTGGAGCGTAAAGCCTAAGGCATCCCAAAAACAGGAACCGAATCGGAACGAGTATCTTGGGGGCGATCGCTGTCGGCAAATGATGGGTTTTCCCCACTCATTCCAGCCCCAATGGCGGCTATCCTGGGAAAAGAACTCAGTAATCGATCTCCCCCCTTTCACGGATGTGTCAGGGGGTTTTACAATAGTTCATATTAGGTGTTGTTGCCTCGGCCCCAGCTCAGACTCCCCGTCATGGTCTCGTGATAGAGTTTTCTGTTGTCAAGGCTACCAAATCGACAACCCAGACCCCGTCTGAGTAACCCATGAAGATGGTCACCAGCGGTCCATCGCCCAGAATCCGGAGAAGCAGTTATGGCTAAAGACATCACCCGTTATCGCAATATTGGTATCTTCGCCCACGTAGACGCGGGCAAGACCACCACCACCGAGCGCATCCTCGCTCTCACCGGTCGCATCCACAAAATCGGTGAGGTTCACGATGGTGCCGCCACCACCGACTTCATGGAGCAAGAGCAAGAACGGGGGATCACGATTCAGTCGGCGGCCACCACCTGCTTCTGGAAAGAGCACCAGCTCAACATCATCGACACTCCGGGCCACGTTGACTTCACCATTGAGGTGTATCGCTCCCTCAAAGTGCTTGATGGCGGCATTGGTGTTTTCTGCGGCTCTGGCGGTGTAGAACCTCAGTCTGAGACCAACTGGCGCTACGCCAACGACTCCAAGGTAGCTCGGGTCATCTACGTCAACAAGCTCGATCGCACCGGCGCTGACTTCTTCCGAGTAATCAAGCAAGTTGACGGCATTCTGGCGGCCAAGCCCCTGGTGATGGTGCTGCCCATTGGCACCGAAACCGAATTTGTAGGCGTGGTTGACCTGCTCACCCGCAAGGCCTGGGTGTGGGATGAGTCGGGCAAGCCTGAGAACTACACCATTCAAGAAGTTCCCGAGGACATGAAGGATCAGGTCGAAGAATACCGCGAGGCGCTGATCGAGCTGGCCGTCGAGCAAGACGACGACATTCTCAATAAGTATCTTGAGGGTGAAGAGATCTCCATTGATGAGATCAAGTCCTGCATTCGCAAGGGCACCCGCGAGCTGGCCTTCTTCCCCACCTACTGCGGCTCCTCCTTTAAGAACAAAGGGGTACAGCTGGTGCTAGATGCGGTAGTTGACTACCTGCCCAACCCCCTCGAAGTGCCTGCCCAGCCCGAAGTCGACCTCGAGGGTAACCCCACCGGCAAACTGGCTCATGCCGATGCCGAGAAGCCCCTGCGGGCACTGGCGTTCAAAATCATGGACGACCGCTTTGGCGCGCTCACCTTCACCCGCATCTACTCGGGTCACCTGAAGAAGGGTGACACCATTCTCGACACGGCCACCGGCAAGACCGAGCGCATCAGCCGCCTGGTCGAAATGCACGCCAACGATCGCGAAGAAGTGGACTCGGCCCAGGCCGGTGACATCGTGGCGCTGATCGGTATGAAGAACGTGCAGACCGGCCACACCCTTTGCGACCCCAAAGATCCCGCTACCCTGGAACCCATGGTCTTCCCCGACCCGGTGATCTCCATCGCGGTGTATCCCAAGAAAAAGGGCGACAACGAGAAGATGGGTATGGCGATCAGCAAGATGGTGGCCGAAGATCCCTCCTTCCAGGTGGAAACCGACGAAGAGAGCGGCGAAGTCATCCTCAAGGGCATGGGCGAACTGCACCTCGACATTAAGGTCGACATTCTCAAGCGCACCCACGGCGTCGAAGTCGAAGTGGGCAAGCCCCAGGTGGCTTACCGCGAGGCGATCACCAAGCGCCTGGCCGACAGCTACACCCACAAGAAGCAGTCGGGTGGTTCGGGTCAGTACGCCAAGATTGACTATGTGATCGAGCCGGGCGAAACCAGTACTGGCTTCCAGTTTGAGTCGGCGGTGACCGGTGGTAACGTACCTCGGGAATTTTGGCCGGCTGTGCAAAAGGGCTTTGCCACCAGCGTTGACCGTGGCCCTCTGGCGGGTTACCCAGTGGTTGACCTCAAGGTCACCCTCACCGATGGCGGCTTCCACGCGGTTGACTCGTCGGCGATCGCCTTCGAAATCGCCGCCAAAGCGGCCTACCGTCAGTCGCTACCCAAGGCTGGTCCCCAGCTGCTGGAGCCGATCATGAAGGTCGACGTGTTCACCCCCGACGACTACATGGGCGACGTCATCGGTGACCTCAACCGTCGCCGTGGCATGATCAAGTCCCAAGATCCCGCCGCTACCGGCGTTCGGGTGAAGGCTGATGTGCCCCTGAGCGAAATGTTTGGCTACATTGGCGACCTGCGCACCATGACCTCGGGTCGTGGCCAGTTCTCCATGGAGTTCTCTCACTACGCCCCCTGCCCCAGCAATGTGGCCGAGGAAGTGATCAAGGAAGCCAAGGAGCGTCAGGCGGCTGCCGCTAAATAGGCAGTAGGGGCACAGCATGCTGTGCCCCTACCTCTTCGGATAGTAAAACGCCCCGGTCAGAGTCTGGCCGGGGCGTTTTGTGTTTGGGTATTGGCGTTGCTGAGTTCTGGGATGAACCGACCTGATTCGCCCTCTCCCTAGCCCTCTCCTAAGGGGAGAGGGAACAGGATTTTCGGCTCCCTTCTCCTTTGGAAGAAGGGCAATTCATTACATTCAGCAACGCTGGGGTATTTAGGTAGGGGCAAACGCCGTTTGCCCCCAGGCGTCTGCCCTCCTAAACCGAACCAGCGGCGGCAGGGACGTGCCGTGCGGTTTCGTCATCTAGCCCCACCAAGCGAGCGCTCAAATCCCATAGCTTGCGGGCCTTGGCGTCATCTAGGGCTTCGTTCGACACCTCTTGGGCGAAGGAGCGGCGGCCGGGCTTTTGGCGATTGCCCCAGCTCCAGTACATGCCGGATTCCTTAAGCTCGGGGTCGGTGACTACATCGGCCACTCGCTCACCCGCCAGTTTTTGGGTGACGTAGCCGCCCGTGATGTTCTTCTGAAACCAGGGGAAGATGGTCTGAAACGCCTTGAAGTGGTTGCGGAACAGGGGCGTATCGGCCACACAGCCGGGATACAACGAGCTAAAGGTGATGCCGGTCTCGTCGTGGTAGCGGCGGTGCAGTTCGCGCATCGTGAGCACATTGCACAGCTTGCTGTCTTTGTAGGCTTTACCCGACTTGAACTTTTTGTTGTTGATCATCGAGATCGGGGCTTTGAACCCGGCCTCAAAGCCCTCTAGGTTGCCCAGATCGGGGGGCGCGGGGATAGGAATCTTGCCGCCCAGCTCTTTGGGGTTGGCGGTGACGGTGCCGAGGATGATCAGGCGCTTGTCGGCAGCAGGAGAAGCCTTAATGTCATCCAGCAGCAGGTTGCACAGCAGGAAGTGGCCTAGGTGATTGGTGGCGACGCTGATTTCGTAGCCATCTTCGCTATACATTGGCTCTTTGAGCAGCGGGTAGTAGACAGCGGCGTTGCAAACTAAGGATTCCAAACTGCGGCCCGTGGCCCGAAAGTCGCTGACAAACTGGCGCACGCTGGCCAGAGAGCCGAGGTCGAGGTGGATGATG
Source organism: Leptolyngbya subtilissima AS-A7 (assembly GCF_039962255.1). NCBI lineage: Bacteria > Bacillati > Cyanobacteriota > Cyanophyceae > Leptolyngbyales > Leptolyngbyaceae > Leptolyngbya > Leptolyngbya subtilissima. Next base: position 123,078 of record NZ_JAMPKY010000013.1, read on the forward strand.
CTGTAGCGATCGCTCGGTATGCCGAGCTCTTGGGCTACCTGCTTCGTTTTATCGATATTGCGGCAGGCCATCACCACATGCCAGCCGCGATCGGCCAGGGCCTTAGCGGCGTTGAGCCCCACCCCAGAGGAAGCCCCGGTCACAATGACTGTTTTCTGCTGTTCCATAACCATCTTTAAGACTGAAAAATCGCTTCTAGCATTCCAGTCTTAAGGATTGCATACGCATTGCAGCACTGTCTTAACGTTTTTTGAGGTGTTGTTACATAGGGTATAGGGTTTAAGGGTGTAGGGTTCAAGGCTGAGCATCGAACCTCATACCCGATACCCTGAACCTTAGGCTCCTCTCCACCTAGGTAAACGAACTCGCCCAATCCTTCGCCCAGTGCAGATGCTTGTGCACCTCATCGAGGGTTTTGGCTTCGCTGTAGAGGCGCAGCACGGGTTCGGTACCGCTAAAGCGGATCAGCAGCCAGCTGTCGTCGGCGAGGGTGAGTTTGTAGCCGTCGATGTCGAGAATGTGGGTGACGGCTTTGCCGGCGACTTCGGCGGGGGGAGCGGTGGCGAGGGCGTCGAGCAGCTTGGCCTGCACTGCCATGCTGGGCAGGGGCAGATCGATGCGATCGTATTCGGAGAAGTAGCCGGTTTTCTCTTGCAGGCTGCGGTAGTAGTCGCTGAGGTCGAGGCCGGAGGCGACTACGGCTTCTAATACATAGAGGGCCGACATCAGGGCGTCGCGCTCGGGGATGTGATGGCCGTAGCCGATGCCGCCAGACTCTTCGCCGCCCAGCAGCACTTTGGCATCCTGCATGCGATCGGCGATGTATTTGTAGCCGACGGGGGTTTGGTACAGCTCCAAGCCGTTGAGCTTGGCCACGGCAGGGATCAGGTTGGAGCCGCTGATGGTTTTGACGATTTCGCCGCTGTAGCCCCGGCGCGACTTGAGGTGGTCGATCAGAATGGGGATGAGGATTTGAGAGCTGAGGAAATTGCCTTGGCCGTCGACGGCGGCGATGCGATCGCTATCGCCATCAAACACCAGACCCACTTTGACGCTTTCTTTGGCGGGATACTCTTTGACGGTCTCTAGCATTTCGCCCAGGTACTTGGGCAGGGGCTCGGGCGGGTTGCCGCCAAACAGCGGGTCGGCCTCGCTGTGCAGCTCATGAATGCTGCCTTCGCCCAGCAGCCGGGGCAGCCCACCGCTGGCAGAGCCGTACATAACATCGGCAAACACGGTGAGCTTGCCGCTGGAGATGGCGGTCTGAATGGCGGCGACATCGACCTCGGCCTGGAGGGCGGTGCAGTAGTCAGGCCAGGGGTCGAAGGTTTCGATCTGGCCGGGTTTGCCGAGGGGGGCGGGGGGATTGGGCAGCAGCGCCTCGACCTGTTTGGTCACCTCGGGGGAAACTGAGCCGCCAAAGGCTCCTTTAATTTTGAGCCCGGAGTAGGTGGGGGGGTTGTGGCTGGCGGTAATGACGACCGCCCCGAGCAGGGTCTGGTGTTTGGCGGCGTAGCTAAAGGCGGGGGTGGGGGCGTAGTCTTGGGAGAGCAGCACGTCGAAGCCCTGGGCAGCAATCGCCTCAGCGGCGGTGCGGGCAAACTCGGCGGCGAGAAAGCGGCGATCGTAGCCGACGGCGATGGTGCGGCTGCCGGTTTCGGCCCCAAAGCACTGGTGCAGCACGTGGGCCGACACTGCCGCCACCTGAGCGACGCGCTCAAAGGTGAAGTCGGCGGCGATAATGCCGCGCCAGCCATCGGTGCCAAATTTGATGGGCTTCGGCGTAGCTGGAATGGGGCCTGAGGGTGCTGCCATAGCAGATTCCAAATGTCGGGGGATAAAGAGCAGATTTTCTCTGAGTTTACCCGCTTAATTCGGCGGTGACACGGCTAGGGCGACGGCACTACGCACAATTTACCCAACCGGCTGGTTTTGCCGAAAAGTCTAAAAGATTGGCGAATTCTCCTGATGCGATCGCGGCTTGGGCGCAAATGCTAGGTGCGTTGCGGGATGGTGCAGCTACTTTAGGGGAGCGAGGGCCAGCTGGGGCTCGTGGCGCGGCGGATAATTGGGGCTGGGTTGTAGGATGGCGCAGGCTTTAGATGCTGCGAATCGCTGCTGCTAACCTAAATTTTGCCAACGGTGGGGGGCTGTCGTGTTACCCTAGTTGAGTAAAAACGGGATGTAGCGCAGCTTGGTAGCGCACTTCGTTCGGGACGAAGGGGCCGTGGGTTCGAATCCCGCCATCCCGATTAATGTCGAGTAACGGTTTAGTTATTGTACGTTCCGGGACTATTTGTCATCGTTCCGGAATTAGTGTCACTGTTCCAGAATTAGTGTCGTTCACCCGTACATCACTTAATCGAGATGGCGGGATTCGTTTCAATCCATGCTCTTAAATAATAGTTCAAATAAACTATCGAGGTCGTGTTTGTTATTCAAGACCGTTGATTTCCTTACTTACGAGCTGTGGAAGCTAAGGACGACGGCTCCTACCTGGTTGTCCATGAATATGCGACCAGTTTGACCTTTATAGGCTGTAGATGCCTAGTGCGACATTCTTAGCGCTACCAATCCGCCACGATCTTTCTAAGTATGTTTCAATTCTCATTGGCTGTAGAAGCCCAGTGCGACGAGGATGGCGATGGCGGCTATCAATTTGCCTACGAATGGGTTCAATCTTCATGGGCTGTAGAAGCCCAGTGCGACGAGCACGTCAAAGCCGCCTGCGTAAAGTTTATGGAGTTTCAATCCTCATGGGCTGTAGAAGCCCAGTGCGACGGCACCCAATCACAGGCCTTGGTTCGTAGGCCATATGGCTCCTTTGATCGCGAACCTACCTTTTTGCAGCCTATTTAACTCGCCAAAGTCTTCCGTATAGCATTTGAATGCCAATCGGGAAGGCTTTCAGGCTGCGCGAACCTACCAGGAAAAAGTCCTGCACTTGGGGTTCGCGGAGGCTAAGATGTTGATATGGGTGCATGGATTACTCCTTGGTCGGAGTTGTTTTGGCAGCCAACACTACAGTAAGTCCGTCCTCTCTTGCTGGGTGCGCCCCTCATCCTGCTGCACGGTGCCCGATTCCAGACGTTCACTAGCAACAGCAGCATCGGAGTGGTCAGCTACCAGGGTCAGAAAGTAAAACTGTGGTCTCACAGTCAAACAAACCCTTATTTTTCACAGAGCAGAGGCTTGCGCATGTTCTGCGGCGCTTTTAGTACAAGCATTCTACTCTACGAAAGAGTTCTTGTACAGCAGAAATTTTTAGGGTTTACGTTAAGCATTTCAAGTCAGCACTACAAACTTGGCTAAAACACAAGATGTAAGGTCTAAAGCTAGGTAGAAAGTGCCAAGCGCTTTTCGTAGGCATGAAAGCCAAGGTCTTTGGCCTTCTCTTGGGGAGAGCCAGAATGCCCTTGGCGTGCAATTTCGATGGTGATGCCACACTGTCCGGCTTTGGAAGTGATCGCGTCTTGGAGACGACCGTAGCTCCACTGGTGAACTTGGGTACGGTAGGCTTTGGCATATTGCTTTTGGCCGTCTACGAAGTCGGGTACTTTCACTACGGCTCTCTGTTTGACTTCAGCTTCAACGATTTCGCGAATGTGGGCCAGGTCGGGTAGAACAATGCTGCCTGCTTCGTAGGCATGGGCGATTTCAACGATCGCCTTTGCTAGCAGCCGATCTACATGTTTGCCCAAGTCAGATTCTGTAGATATACGTTTGCCGCCTTTAATACGCTGCCGGTGACCGTGGTGAGATATTCGTACCCGTTCGGATTGGGCGCGTTGGAGTAGTGGGTAGTGCTCGCCGAGCAACTGTTTGGTCGAGCGGTAGGATAGCACCTCTTGGCTGAGGGCATTGACGACAGCGACCGTAGCGGGCTTGTCTAGGCCCATGCTGACGCCTACCAAAATGTTTGCCTTGGGCTGATATGGGGGCCGGTTGGGGCGGGGGTAGGGAGTCTGTAACCGCTCGATGGTGGATTCTAAACGGCGCACGTAGCCCTGTTGAGTTTTGGAGAGGGCTGCCTTGGTGTGCATGGACTCTAGCTTGGTGGCGGTCTTGGCAGCTTTGTCCGTCATTACCTGCTGAGTGCCTTCTAAAGTCCACAGGGCGGTATCTACAGTACAAGATAGGTTGAGATGGTAGCGATTCCAAGGCTCTAGTTGGTTTTGGTGTTTCTTGGAAGGAATCCACGACAGCCGGGCCGACCGCAAGGTAAAGAGACCAGCTGAGTGACGATCGCCCCCTGCCTTTTTAGTCTCTTGATCCGCCAAAAACCGCTCGAACCAATGCTGGTGAGGCTTATCGCAGTAAATCTTGAACGTGTACTGCCCAGTACCCTGGCCTTGAAAGCTCACCAGCAGGTGGCCCTGGTTATCTCGCGACCAGACCAAGGTTTCGGCGGTTTCGTAAATGATTGGGAAAGGAAATGTAGCGGGTTCGCGGGTAAGTGCTTGGTGCCAAACGCTGTAACTTTCGTCATCCAAGGGGGGAGCCTGGATGCTCTGGATGAGGGCTTCGGTCTGAATGTTGCCAGTTAGATCGCGGCCTTTAGGGAGGCTGGCCTTGAGTTGAGTCTCTAGACGCTGAATAGCTATTTCGGCTTTGCGGTAGCGCTTTTCTAAATCTTCCAAGTCTTCGATCGCAGGGTCAAGCTTAGCGCTGCGTTTGAGCAAGTAGGCTAGGGCATTTTGGCGGAGTGGTTTCTTTGCCCTTCCGTATTCTTGGAACAGGTGCTTGAAAGGGTCAGGATCCTCGACAGTTTTGAGAATGCGGGTTGCGGTGACCTGTAGTTTCTCCAGGCTACACTTGGCTTTGTCGGCTAGGGTGGTGTCAGGCTGTAGAATGTCGAGCCAGCGGCGTTTGCCCTCCAGCCGCCACTGCTTACGGCGTTGCAGACTGAGCCAGCTTTTGAAGGTATAGGTGACCTGCTTTTGGGCTGAGATGTAGTACCAGACAGGTTGATCGGCAAAGCGGGAATCTTGCTTTAGGGTGTCGATGAGCACTTTGGCGGGGGCGTCGGGCAAGTTGCCTCGGCGCTGCCAGGTAGCGAAGTCTGGATGCTGGGGAATTTGGTGGAGGACTTCATTGATGAGTGGAGTGTTGCGCTCGGCCATGAGATGCCAAATTGCCTTACGGGTGGCTTTTGGGGCAATTAGACGGCAGCGAATCGTCTTTTGACTCATTAGTTTATGCGTACTAATTGATGCCGTTAGTTTACCGTTTATAGCGAGAAACTACATAGGGTTTGTTGGCTGGGTCAAGGTCTGTAGACAATGCTTTTGGGTCCAGGGACAGCAAGGGTGCAGGTGAAATGCTTTGTTTCTTGTGGCTACTCTGTAACAGCAGGACGCTAAGTACCCACGTGCGCGAGCAGCTTATTAAATTAGGGGCATCCTGAAGCCGGCTGGGCTCAACGAAGAATAGGCTAGGGACATACTTGAAATCCCCGGTAAGACAAGTAAAGCCTCACATGCTAGACAGACAGCTGAAGACCGAGAACGACCCTGTCCTCGGCTTAGCAGATATTAGGAATCATGCCCCATGGCCCGATCAAAGCCCCGTAAGCTACCAGAAAACTCCAATCATTCTGGAGCAGATAACTTTTACGGCCCAATGTGAGGGTTACTGACAATATGCTATGTGTCAGCTCAAAGATGTCAGGCAACTTATGGACGAAGCTTGGGAGATAGCAAAAGCATAGGGCACGAAGCTTAAGGGCACAGTGCTGTACCGACAAGACCTGGCGGCTCCAAATCAATGCGTAACTCCTCAGTAACCTGCTCAATGTCGGCGGGTGACAAGTAGTTCAGCAGATAAGCTACTAAGTCTTCTTGCCTATTTTGACCAAAAACCATGCGGTAGACGGTCAAAGAGCGCTTTAGCGCCTCTAGGCGTTCGCCATCTTGACTTAGAGGATAGTTAGGGACGTGGCGTTCAATTTTAGCGCCACCTTCTAGGGGATAGATCCAGAAGGGAATTAGGTCTGATGTGCCTTTGGGGCGATCGCTTACGGCAGCGGCAAACAAACTATCCCACGGATTTTTGTTGGGCTGATTAACGACCCGTGTGCTGTAATTTTGAGCCAGGTTTTTGCGGACGGCATGACCTTTATAGCGATGAATGCGTCCCTCTCGCTGTTCTAGATCGACAGGGTTGGTGGGCAGGTTCCAGTGAACAATCGCATGGCAGTAGGGGTGAAAGTCGAGCCCTTCTTGGCCAATAGAGGTGGTCGCTAGCACAAAGGGGCGGAAGGGGGAATTGAAGGCATCGCGCACATGCTCTGAACGGTTGAGAACGCGATCGCTATCGGAAGGATTATCACCAAACCGCAGGGCAAAATGGCCCCGCATTTTGTAGCAGCCTTCTGAAGCCCGCTCAATCTGGTTGGGGTGTAGCCGCACCTCGTCTACCGACATCACTGAGGTGCGCAGGCTGAGGGCTTCGCTGATGGTATTGGTGAGCTGGGCGGCAATCTCTTCTGCGGAGGCCTTCAGCAGACCAGAGGACTCCAGCAAAATGTGCATGTATTCATCTAAGACCGATTGCAAGCCACCATCCAGGCAGTATTCCAATACTCTGCGCCAGTAGGGTTCCTGGCGATTCATCCCCCGCAGCAGGGTAGTGACCTCAGCCTGATTGAAGAGACTGCGAAATGACCAGGCCAGTTCAGCTGCCTTATTGCGGATTTGGATGTTGGTTAGCGACTCGCTCTGACCAATGACACGCATCAGGGAACGAAGAGCGGTGATGGCAGGGCTAGCGATCGCCACCTGAGCCAGCACCTCTGCAAGATCGGCGGGGGGACGGCCTAAATCGGCGACGAGGTCTTGAACCTGTTGGGCATGGTGGACGTGCTCGGCCCACAGAGATTCTCCCTCGGGCTGTTCGTCGGCACCAGCGTCTTGACGACCTTTCCATTTGCCTGCCAAATCAGCTTGCCCAAACCAGGCTTGGGTCGCTTCCGGGTCTCGATGCCAGTCCAGCAGCATCGGTGCAGCCCAGTACCAGGTTTCATCCTCTGGGCCAGACTCTGGAACCTGAATGTTAAATGTCGTCTTGAGAGATTCCAGCAGGCGAGCAATGGTTTGCTGGGTGTGAGCCAAAAGCGCCTGCTGCGAGGGCCGGTTAGACGATTGCAGGGCAAAGGTAAGCGGGTCGCACTCTCTGGCCAGCACTGTACTGGGGTAGAGCAATCCTAGGACAGGCATCCCGGTCAGGCGGGTGTTGGCTTTGCCAAACCGCAGTAGGGGCCGCCGCCGTTTGCGGGCCTCTGAAGAATTTTCAGGGGCCTCCTCAAAGGCAGAAATCATCTGCCGCTCGGCCTCGTAGCTCAGTAGGGTGGCAATGACCTTGGGCACCACCTGCCAGGAGGAAAAGACTAGCCGCTTAGTTAACCGCGCTAGATCTGGGTTTTTGAAGGGGCCTGCCAGGTCGTAGTACGGCAGTGACGGGGGTAGCCACAGAAGTTGCCAAGCGCCAGTATTCACTGTGTCAGCCATCAATCCTCGCAAGCGGGCATTGCAGGGGTCAATTTTTTGATAAGTCTCTAACTCGGACAACGACAGGGTTAGCTCTGGATGACTGCTTAGCGTCTGTAACATCTTCGCTGTATGCTCTGAACCTGCGATCGCATGACCAAAGGCCCGCTTGATTTCGTAGTTCTCCATGAAGTTCAGCAGGTAGGGGGCCGACTTCCAATACTCCAAGGTGTCGTGCTGACCCAGGAGTTCTCCAATCTGCTGAAGAGCCAGGTAAGCCAACACATCTTGGGTTTCTAGCTTGGTGTTGGTCGAGGGGATTTCGGCCAGCATGCCGTCCCGGTCTGCCGAGGCTGACAGGCGCTCGGTGCGGGCCATCACCTGGCGCAGGTCGTGTTCTAGCTTTGACTTCAGCGTTTTGAGATTCTCTAAGTTGCCGTCCTTTAGCGCTAACAGCTCCCGGCGATACTGACCCAATAGCGCTTCAAAGTACTCAGACTGGTCTGCATGGGATTTGAGAAAGCGAATGGTTTGGAGAAAATCGCTGTAGTGGTTACCGGTGGCCTGCTCGTGGGCCATGGTGTACATCTTGTAGGGCGTGGCGGAGAGCAACACGACCTTTACAGAGCTATCTTCGGCCTGGTAGCTAAAGAGTTCATGAGCCAGCTGGCTAACCTCGTTAGTGTCTTCGGCATCCAGCAGGTGCTTGAACCGTTGAAATTCGTCGAGGATAATCAGATCGGGCTCTAGAGCCGAAATACAGGCTCGTGCTAGCAGGGCTCTAAGGTCGCCAACAAATTGATTGCGAAGGCGACGATCTTCTTCGGGGACATGTTCTCTAAAGCGATGGAAGCGATCGCACAATTCCTCAAATCGAGTGTGCAAATCTGGTTTACCTATCGCCCTATCGTCTTGAATTTGCTGCTTAAGGCGGGTGTGAAAGGCAGCAGCGAGAGTTTCATCGATAGAGCGATATCGCTTAAACCAGTCTACGTGTCCCCTGAAATTATCTTTTCCAGATGTGCCCTGAAAAATATTGAGGGGAGCGGCTTTATTTTCAAATTGCCAAACTTTGTCTAACAACTGATGTAGCAAAATCCGCTCTTCGGCCATGCCCAGGCTGGACTTCATGTCAAACGAAGTGCCTGGGGTAAACGAGACAAAGTTAATGCGATTTTGTTTCAGACCGTGCAGTTGCAAGGGCAGCAGGGTGATCCGTGAGGCAAGGCTAAAGTCTCTAGTGCCGGTGATGTTTAGCCGCTGAATATTCTGGCGAGCGATCTCAGCGTTGGAGCAGATGTAGACAATATCAATACGGTCTACCTTATCCCAAAGATGGTCTACGGCTTTGGCAATCAGGCCACGGGCCACGAGGGTTTTTCCCAGCCCCACTTCATCGGCAATTAAAAAGCGATTGGTGGGGTTAGGGTCGGTGTAGAGCCGCTGAAAAGCATAGTCAACGGTGCGGCACTGAAAGTCTTTGAGGCCATCCAGCACAGTCTGAGGGTTCGGGCGAGTCTGATGGGTCATGAGTCTAGGGTTTGGCGCACGGCGTAGATGGGTTCCCAAATTTCCTCGAAGTTGTCTGGCAGCATGGTCTCGTCTTCAGGGAACTGGCGCAGGTCTTTGACCAGGCTATGGATGCGATCAAGCTGGGCTGGATTGCGGTTTAGGGCCTTGATCAGAGCCTCGAACAGGGGGAATTGCGGTAGGTAGGCCGTATCGCCGGATGGACTGCCCTCTACGGCAAGCGTAGTCGTGCCGCTGATGCCCATGGCCTGGGCCAGCTCTCTAGCGTCGGCTTTGGTATCGGCCAGCAAAAACATCAGCAGCCGCAGCACCTGGTTTTTGTCGTTGAGGAGCGATCGCAAAATCTGCTGCCGTCGGTTCTCAGGCATTCCTTCAACGGGTACGTTCATCACAAACGATCCCAGCCGCCGCTTGCCGTCTTGGCTACGAAGCTCAAAGGCAATGAATGAGGTCAGTGCTACGCAGGTCATCGGCGCAAACGTAATCACTGGGCTAACGGGGTTGCTGAGCGGAACAGCCAAGTTTGGGTTATTTAAGGGATAGCAGCTCACCTGAATATCTGAGGGGATGTGGATCGTCTCCTGGTCTTGTCCAGAAAGCTCTAGACGATAGTGGTCTGAATTATCCTCCAAAGGCGAGACCACGGCCCGCAGTTGCCATTTCAGCACTTGCCGTTGCACGGCTTCTGCCATTTCTATCCATTCGTCTATAACGACTGGGATGGGTTCAGCGGATGGTCTAAAGGGTTCTAGCAAACTCCTTAAATTCACCTCGTTGTCTTTGGGCTCAGTCAGCAGTGTATCGATGCCAAAGGTGGCCTTGGGTCCAACCAGCTCCACCAAAAACTCCACATTGCTGAAGAATGCGGCTTGGGTGGCATTGGCTGAGCCTGTCCAAATGCGGGTGGTTTTGCCTGCGTCTGCCACATACAACTTGGCGTGCAGCCCTACCAAAGGAGCCAACTCAGATACTTCTGAGTTAGTGTCAGTATCGTCATCTTCAGGGTTGGCCCCAAGGCTAAGCTGAAACAGCTGGTCAAATTGGCTGAGGGCGTCAGGCTGAAGGGGTGCTAGGGACTCTGGGCGAGAAATCAAAACGTTGCGGCGGCCCAGCTTGCCCAACCGATTCAGTGCATCATCCGACACAAAGGGAGATACGATCAGCAGTCGATCAACGGGGCCTGATATCGGGGAAGAGCTGGTTTCACCAATACCTATAGGATGAAAGCTCAGCTGCTGAAACCCAAGGGGCAACTCGAAGACAACCCTTTGAATCTCTTGCTGAATGAGGTCAACGGCCTGTTGGGTGTGGTGAGGCACTGCGCTATGGTGCGCTAGCTCTGGCAAACGGCGCACAAAATCGCTAAGGGGTTGGTTGGCGGGGATTGCGCGATTGCTCAGTTCGCCATCCAGCCGCAGGATGGTATCCCAGGCGCGGTCAAAGGTTAGGTTGCGACTTAGGCAGAGTAGCCGATAGCAGACAGGCTGTTTGGGAGCCGTGAACCGTAGAATCCAAACTTTGGGGTGAAATAGGGCACCGGCTTTGGGGGCATCGACCTCAATCACTGACTCTTCAAGATAGCTGAAGAGCTGGCTCGGTTTCTTCGGCAGGGTGATTTTGCCGGTTTGGCAGAAGAGGCTAATGCGGTTGGCGTACTGCTGCATGGTGGCGAGCAGCGCCTGGGGCTGGTGCACCAGGCTGCCCTCTTCGTTGGCCCAGTCGAAGGAGGTGAAGGCTAGGGGTGCCGTCAGTAGGGTAAGCAGGTCTAGGGTGAAGGTGGTGCCGATGGCGCAGTCTAAGGAGTAGTCTTCGGGGGACCGCAGAGACTCGAAGAGGTGGGCGCGATCGCTAGGCTGCAACATCATAATCGGCCTCCTGTTGGGCTAGGCCAGTGAGAACATCGTTCAAGATTTTGCTAACTGTGGGCCAGCGAAAATTGAGCTGTAAAGCACCTGAATTCCCCAGCCACAGCTCTAGAGCACGTGGGTTATCTAGTCTTGCCTGCTGACCCTTGAGTGCGACTTCTCGGTCGTGAATCAAGGCTTTGGCAGCGGCATTATCGGCTACGGAGAAAGCGCTGTCGGGATCAAGGGCCAGGTCAAACCAATAATTGACGAAGGACTGGGTTATTCTCACCGGTCCAGCCTGTTGATTCACTAACTGCCAGAAGGCTTGCCGGTTCCACCCTTGTAAGGCTTCAACCCGGGCGCTCAATTGGGTGGCCCACTGCTGTAGGTCAGTTCGGTACAACTCAGCTAAGGTCGCGTCAGGTTTGGCTTCGGCCAGCATGAGGTTATAGAGCAAGGCCGCCCCGTGGATCAGTTCTGAGAAGTTCTGGGCGTGAAGCAGCTGCTCTTGCAGGTCAGGGGGAAGGCTATCTACGGCTGGGTGCTGCCATGGAAATCGAGACTTTGACGGTTCTGATTGACGCACGAGGTGGGCTAACAATGACCTGGGATGCCGTTGGGCAATGCGATCAGCCAGGTATTCAGCTTCTTCTGCTGTGAGGCGGAAGGATGCACTAGCGGGGAAGTCTGCCGGAGCCTGGGGCAAATGGGGATCCCACTCGGTACTTTGCAGACTCAGAATGTCACCATCGTCGTTGTGCTGGGTGCGGCGGCTCGACCGGTTCAACCGGTCAAAGGCCTGGTGATACTCCTGCTGGGATCCCCCATAGCGATAGATACCCCAGCTGCCCAAGCCGTACCAGTAGATGCTACTGGGTAAGCGTTTGAGCGCGGCCCTAGATACTTTGCCGATGGTGCCGTCTTTGTCAGCGCTCTCGGCCAGGATGTTGATGAGGGCGACCTCTTGCTGGCGCAGCTTACCATCGACCTGCTGGGAGGTAGTCTTGCGGTTGACTAGGTCTTGGTAGACCCAGGGAATGAAGAGAAAGTAGCGGGCACGGGTTTGGATGGTGCTAACGCCCGGAAAGAACAGATTCGCGAAGGCGTCACGGATGGCCCCAATGCCCAGCTCGTCGCGGGTGGTCTGTTCGCGAAAGAGGCTGATGACATCGAGCATTTTGCGTCGATCTTGCTCGGAGTAATCGAGCCAGGTAAAAGATGAAGCCATGGGAAATCTTGAATGGTGAGGCATGGTTGCCTGCTTCTCTATTCAGGCTTCCCAACTACCATCCGCAGTATCACGGGGAATGAATTAAGCGAAGTGGGTGAAAGCTTTAGGAATCTGGGCTCATCTTTATCGCCATACCCCAAAAAGAATCTGTACTTGTACGCTACCGTTCTACAAAATTAGCTAGCTAAAGGAAATCTTGTTCACACGGGATATGGTGCCAGGGCAAGGTTGAAAATGTCATAATTGGGCCATTATCCAGAGCCTAAAGTGGTCATCGACTGGTATGCCCTACACGCGAGCCGCTTGCCCTGAAGGTGTTGAGTTAGCCAAACGAGCGCTATCTAAGAAAGGCTGGACTCGGAGATATCTACTCTCCCAGGTTGTTTTAGACGATGACAGCCGCGATGACAGTGAAGATCAAAAATCACCCATCAGCGACTCGACGGTTAAGCGTTTTTTTCAGGGCAAGCCTATTCAGGCGGCTGTATTTGGCGGCATCTGTGCGGCTCTGGAGTTAGATCCGAATGTGATGGAATGGGGTGCTCAGCCTGCCTTACCCTCTGATGTGGCGATCCCGGCAGTTGCTGCAAGCCCTAAGAGCACCCTGCCCTATCTTTGGGGGTTGCCCCAAGATCGCAATCGGTGCTTTACCGGACGCGATGAGCTGCTAAGGGATATGCAGGCTGCTTTGGCCAAAGACCGGCGGGTGGCGCTGGCCGGGCTAGGGGGTATTGGCAAAATCCAGACTGCCTTGGAATATGTCTACCGCCATTTGGATACCTACCGCCACGTTTTTTGGGTCAAGGCCGAGCAGCCCGATGAACTGATGGCTGACTATGCGGTCATTGCTAACAGCCTGCAAATACCGGGGTATCAGCAAACCGAGCAACCGGCGGTGGCGAAGGCATTTCAGCGGTGGTTGGCAGCACAAGAAGGCTGGCTGCTGGTTTTAGATAATGCCGACGATGTGGCGATGGTGAAACCCTGGTTGCCGGTGGGGCCACAGGGGCACCTAATGCTAACCACCCGCGCCCAGGCACTGGGTACGGTGGCACAACGGCTAGAGATAAAACAACTGTCCCCAGAGGATGGGGCGCTGCTGTTGCTGCGGCGGGCCAAACTGGTGGCCGAAACCGCAACGCTTGACGCTGCCGACGCTGAGGATAGAGCACTGGCCCTGAGCTTAACGACGGAGTTAGATGGTCTGCCGCTGGCCCTAGACCAGGCCGGGGCCTATATCGAAGAGCAGTGCTTGACCCTGACTGAGTATTTGGCGCTGTACCGGGACGAGAAAGCTACCCTGCTGGCGACCAGGGGTGAACTGACCGATGACCACCCCAGCGTGATGGTAACGTTTGCGCTGGCGTTTCAAAAGGTGGCGGAGCAAAGTACGGCGGCGGCTGACCTGGTGCGAGTCTGTGCGTTTTTGGCCCCCGACGACATACCTGAAGAGCTTTTTACAACGGGTGTGGCTGAACTGGGGGAGTACCTGAGCCCTGCTGCTAGCCAGAAAAAAGTATTAAATGAGGCGCTAGCGGCTGCCATTCGATACTCATTGGTAAGTCGTAACCGGAATCGCCAAACCCTGACCATTCATCGACTGGTGCAGGAGGCATTGAGGGTGGAGATGGCGGAGGAAGAGCAGAAACAATGGGCTGAGCGAGTGGTAAATGCAGTTACTGAGGTATTTCCTAATGCGGATTATGAAAATTGGCTTCAGTGCCAGCGAATTATTACCCATGCTGAGGTTGCTACTCAACTGATTGGTGACTATAGCCTGGAGTCGAAAACGACTGCGCTATTGCAAATCCGAACGGGCTATTACCTTGATCAGCAGGGCCGTTATAGCGACGCGGAACCGCTGTATGCCGAAGCCTTAGCAATGGATAAACGGCTGCTGGGCGATGAGCATCCGGATGTGGCCACTAGTCTGAATAATCTGGCTGTGCTCTATAACTCTCAAGGTCGCTACCACGACGCAGAATCTTTCTACCTCGACGCTTTGACCATCCGCAAGCAGCAACTCGGGGAAAGCCACCCTCATACAGTTACTACCCAAAATCTACTGAAAGCACTCCGAGAAACTATGCAATTGCAAGGTAGCCCCGATGATGTAGACCAGCCGGTATAGTGTCAAATGCTTGGCATTCACCACTACACTCTTATCGAGCCTAAAACCCTACTGGGTAGGTGCCTTTCTTTAAGAAATCAGGTGAACTAACCACCTCACACAGGTTAACGGGCAGCGCCCCTGGCGACCAAACCAACACCTCACCCCCCAGCCCTACCCCCTGGATCTCCAGCCCCGGCAACTGGGTGCGGTACAGGGTTAAAACCCCTAAGTCTTGAGGTTTCTCGCTATACAGGTAAAGCGCCCCCTGCATTAGCCCCTTGGTCACCGGGGCCACCGCCTCACAGGCCACCTCACACCCCAAATCCCCCGGCTGCTCACACAGGTTCCGTGCCCCGTGGTTTACCACCGTCTCCACATACGGCCCCAAGGTACGAGGGTTTGTATACGCCAAGCTACCCACCACAATGCTAGCCACCACCATCGTTAGCAAACGTTCCATAATGTCCTCCAAAAGGTGTGTTAACAGGTCACCGTCCTCTCGCTGCCAGTTAAGCCAGGGCTAAGCCCCCAGCAGTTGCTCACTACTGGGCAAAATCAGCAGGGTGTTGCCCTGCCGACCCAAAATTTGCACCGGCTGACCGACCACAAACGTAAGTCCCAGGTCAGCGGTGTAAGAGCGAGCAAACCAGTGGGTACCCCCATACCGAATGCGGCCAGGGCAGTCTCCTTCCACCGCTTCGTCAATGACTCCAACAGCCGAGGACGGAAACCACTCAATCGGCGGTGGTGGCAATTGCAGAAACCCCATGGGCAAACCCCACAACGAGATGGCGTTGCAGGCCGACACCCCGCAGAAGCAAGGCTCTAAACCTGCTGCAACGACCCACCTGTTAGAGGTGCATCGCTGCATGGACTCGTTGTCCCATAGGGGATCGGTCACCCAAAGTCACCTAGGGTGCAGCTGGGGTCAGCTAGGGCCAGAGGGCAGAATTAGGTGAAGATCTCTTTGAGGTGACTTTGGCTGCGTTCCCGTCTTATGACAGAGATATCGGGTTGCGGGTGTGGGATAAGCAGTGATTTCTTAGACGCCAGCGCTTGGGTCAAGCGCCTCACTACAAATCTCTCCATAAGGACATATCCCACAATTGTAGTGAGCTGCATTGGGGGTAAAATCGCCGCTCATCAATTTGCTTATCAGGGCATTGGCTTGATGGTCGAAGTCTTGTAAAGCTCCAGCCTCAAAAGGGTGCAGATGGTCGTGGCGCAGGTAGGCCAGGTAGGCGTTGGGTTTACTCGTGGCGCGGCTATAGGCCCAGAGCTGAAACTGGTGGTGCTCTGGGTGTATGGCCTGGTCAGTCTTAAAATCGAGCACAAAATCTTCGCCCACCAAATCCACCACGCCGTTGAGAGTGAGATCGCCCACGGTGAGTGAAACCGGGTGTTCCCAATGTGTCGCACCCGTTCGATGGGCCGAATAGATCGGGGAGTGGTGAAAGGCTTGGGCCAAGGTCAGCGCTTCTTCGACCGCAGTTAGCGGTAGGTGGGGGGCGTAGGCAGCCAGAGTTTCAGCCTGGTCAATGCTGAGTTCCAGGGCCTTATGGGTGAGTTTTCCTAGCTCCATTCCCAAATTGGCAGTGCTATTGCCGCTGGTGTAGCCGGGGTGGCCATCCACATGGCGAAACTTAAACCGCAGGGGGCAGATCGCGTAATCGCTCAGGGCGGTGACGGAGAGCTCGGCAAAGCCCGCCCTAGCAGGGTAGAGCATGATTTGCTCGGGTAGCCCTGGAAGGTTAGGAGCGACGGGGGCTACGGGTTGGGCTAGGTCTGGCGCAAAGGGGATGGGCGCAGGAGCAATTAGACCGTCTAGACCAGGCTGCAAAATGTCGAGGCTACCACCAGCGGCTTTGGCAGCGGTAAGGATGAGGCGATCGCGTGCCCGAGTCAGGGCCACATAGAGCACTCGTTTGCTTTCCTCGCTGTCGGCGGCTTTTTTGCGCTGCTCCATCAGAGTGTAGAGGGCCGATTTTTGCCGTTCTCCCTCCTCATCCTCTAGCTTCAAGGCCGCCCCCAGATCCGGGTCGAAGCGCACCAGGGGCGAGTCGAGAGGCGACTGGCGGGCCAGGTCGGGCACAATCACCACCGGCCACTCCAACCCCTTAGAGCCGTGGATGGTCATCAGACTGACGGCATTGCCCCCGGCCAGGGCGGGGCGGGGCACCTCGACCTCGGCAGCCTGCAACCGCTGGAGCCGACGGATGACGGCCAGCACATCAAAGCTTCCTGCCTCCAGCGATCGCACAAGTTCCCCAAAGCCCTGCCAGTCAGCCAGTCGGCGCTCGGCACCGGGCAGATTGGCGATCACGGCGGTGTAGCCGGTGAGGCGATCGCCCAGTTGCAGTAACCGGGTCGGCGCTTCGGTGCGACGGGCAATCAGCAGCTCACCCAGGGTCTCTCTAGCGCGGCTCAGGTCTGGGGCGGCACTGTCTCGCAGGTGCCTCCACCAGTCCGTTTTCTCGGGCAGGGTTTGGGCAAAGGTGTAGAGGGTGGTATCGCTGAGTGCAAAGAAGGGGCTGCGCAGCACCGCCGCCAGGGCCAAACTATCGGTGGGGTCAGCTAAAAACCGCAGCAGCGCCCCGGCATCTTTGGCTTCGCGGGTGTCGAGCAGGTTGCCGCCCCCGGCCTGCAAGATAGGGATATCGCGAGCTGCGATCGCATTGCCATACAGCTCTAGTGGACCCCAGGTGCGCGACAAAATGGCTATGTCCTTGGGTTGAATATCCCGCAATCGGCCGCTGGGCTTGTCGTGGACTTGCAGCTTCGCCGACAGCATTTCCTCCACCAAGTCGGCGATTTTCTGGGCTTCCACCCGGCGGCAGGCATCAGCATTGGTGTCAATGTCTTTGTCTTTCTGATATTCCTCATCCACCGTCACCGTGTAGAGCTGGATCTTTGGGGTAGGCTCTAGGGTTTCCTGACGGTGGGCGTCGAGGGACTGGTGCAGATCGGCCAGCACGGGGGCAAACACCTGGTTGATTTGGGCGACCAGGGCCTGGTGGGTGCGAAAGCTGAGACTGAGTTTGACGGGGTCATCGCCGGGGTGAATATGCTTTTGCCAGGCTTGAAACACCCGCACATCCGCCCGCCGAAAGCTGTAGATGGATTGTTTGGGATCGCCGACGATGGTGAGGGTGGCTTTGGCGGTGAGCGTTTCGAGCAATTGCCCCTGGATGGGGTTGGTGTCTTGAAATTCGTCGATCAGAAACACTTTCCAGCGCTGGGCGTAGTAGTCTTGCACCGCCGGGTCTGCCAGGGCTTGCAGGGCGTGAACTTCGAGGTCGTTGAAATCCAGAATCCGCTGCTGGTACTTGGCCTTTTGCAGGAAGTCGCGCACCCAGGCAAAGGCTCCGCGCAGGTTGGGCAGCAGGGCATCGGTCTGGTCGTCGTAGGCGTTGGGTGCCAGGGTGATCAGTCCGGTTTTGATCGCCTCTCGGGCCAGGTCGCGCAGCGTAGCGATCGCCGCTTTCACCGCCGCCAGGGCCTCTTTGCCACCCCAGTTCTTTTGGCTACCGACGTTGATTCTCAGACTGTCGAGCCTGTCTAACGCCTGGGCGGCATGGCCCTCTCCAAACAGGGCGATCGCCCCCAATACCGCCAATCGATGCTCCTCCAGTTTGTCGCCGGGGGCGGCGTAGGCTTGCAGAATGTGCTTGCTGCTCAACCAGTCCGGGTGTGACAAAAATTCCTCTAGGGCCTGAAGTTGAATGCGCTCTACCCAGGGCAGCCAGTCGTCGCGACCTTTCTCCAGGGCCTGGGCAGCGGTGAGCGGATCGGCTAGCAGCGCCTGCAATACGTCCCGCATGAGCGAGTAGGGAATGCCCAGGTAGAAGTGGCTGGGCAGTTGGGCCAGGGCATCGGCAAAGACATCGGCCTGCCAGATGGGGCTTTCCAGCTCATCCTGCACGGCAAAGTCAGGGGGCACGTTGGCGATGGTGGAGTGTTCACGGCAGATGCGAGCGGCCAGGGCGTGGAAGGTGCTGATTTGGGCCGCTTCTAGCTCGGCCAGCAGGTCGGGGCGATCGCCCATAGATGCAGCGATGGTAGAGCGGATGCGCGATCGCAGTTCCGCTGCCGCTTTTTCGGTAAAGGTTACGGCCACAATTTGCAGGGGCGAAAATCCCTGCTGTAAAAAGTACCGATAGCGTTCCGAAAGCATATGGGTTTTGCCAGTGCCTGCCCCTGCCGTGACTGCCACACTCTTAGGACTGTAGGCGGCACGTTCTTGCTGTTCAGTCAGTCCCATGGGTAATCTCCTTACGGCTGAGGCGGTCGCCCTGGCGACACAGGGCATCAAAATCGCAGTAGGTGCAGGCCTTTCGTTCCGTGTCGGGCTGCACCGGATAGTGCCCCGTCTCTAAATGGGTTTTGCAGCGCTCGATGGCGGCGGGCAGTTCGTGCTGGGGTGCCTTCGACGAGAGCGCGATTTTCTCTCTGCCGCGAATCGAATAGTAGTAGGCATCAGCAACGGGTTCATCAAACAGGGCTGGGCCAGCGGCCTCCCGGTAGAGCGGGAGCTGGAGGTCGATACAGGCTTTGCCGGTTTGGTCTTTGATGCCGGGGGGGCGGCTTTTGCCGGTTTTGTAGTCGATTAGCACCAGCCCGGCCTCGGTGCGATCAATCCGGTCGATGCGGCCCCGTACTTTCAATCCGTGCCATTCCCCCTCAAAGTCGCCCTCCAGCAAAACCGGCTCTGCCCCGGTGGGCAAAAAATTGGGGTCTTGTAGGGCCAGGGCCAGGATTCGCAGATGTTCTTCCCGGCGCAGAGTCCAGGCGGGGAGAGTGGTGGGAATGAGTTCGCGTTCTGCGATCGCGAACGCTTCGTGTAGCATCTCTAGGTCGGCGACCTCCAACTCTGGGTGCTCGCCCCAGCCAGCCAGCACTAGCTCCAGCACCCGGTGATAGAGCTGGCCAATCTGGCTAGGGCTGAGGTCGTCGTCGATTTCCTCTGGTGGCCCCAGCTTCAGGAGTTTGTTTGCAAACCAATTGAAGGGGCACTGGCCCAGGTTCCGCAACTGCGACACACTAAAGGGCCAGTCGGCATAGTCGAAGGGAATGCCGATGACGCCGTCGTACTCGTTGGCAGCGGCGCTGCTCTCGCGATGCTGTTCGACGGCATAGGCGTGGACGGCTGCTAAGAGTACCGGATCTTCGGTTGGGGCGTTGTGGCGCAGAATAGTGCGGCGATGTTCTTCCAAGCTGGCGATCGCAAGGGCTGGCGGTTCACTGAGTTTCAGCCCCAATTGCGCCAGGTAAGGGCTAGACAAGAGTTCCTTGCGCCCCTCCAACTGGGGATAGGAGAAGACTACAGCGGTGGTCACCGTTTGCAGCAAAAAGTAGACATTCAGCGCCTCTCTCCGAGCCATTTCGGCGGCGCTGGGCAGCGTCACCTCCTGGTGGCGGAGCTGCTGACGTTCAAAGAAATCCAACAGTGGGTCGTTGCCAGTCGGAGCAGGCAGCACGCCTTCGGCAATGCCAATGACAAATAGGTGGGCATATCGTGCCCCAACCACCGAGCGGGGGCTGTGCAGCTCGACCCCACCGCGACCCGGCTGGGCGGGTACGGTTAAGCTATCCAGCAAGTCCCGCAATTCCTGGCGAAACTCTCCCCAGCTGAGGATTTCCGCTTCGGGTTCGGCCAGTTCCCTCAATGCATCGCGGAACCGGTTAAACGCCACGCTCTCCCTCGCCCAGCGGGCGCAGCGGCGACGCAGATCAAACCGGCCCAAAATGCTTTGCCACAGCTCTACCCAGGTGTCGCGGCGGCGGGCTTGGTTGATCTGGGCCAGCAGGTCGAGGTCGAGATCGAGGTGGTCTTGGGCTAGGGCTTTCCAGGCGGCAAAGTCCTGGGGATGTTGGCGGCGGGCGGTGGCCCAAAAGTCGCGATCGGGGTTGCTGGCTAGGACATGGCTGAGTAGCCGTGCTGTGCCCTCGAAGGGAAATTTGGCATCAAGCACGTCCACCAGCAGATTCA
This sequence comes from Leptolyngbya subtilissima AS-A7, assembly GCF_039962255.1. Classification (NCBI taxonomy): domain Bacteria; kingdom Bacillati; phylum Cyanobacteriota; class Cyanophyceae; order Leptolyngbyales; family Leptolyngbyaceae; genus Leptolyngbya; species Leptolyngbya subtilissima. The sequence goes on from NZ_JAMPKY010000013.1 coordinate 143,275, forward strand.
GCCAAGTTCCTAGGCGGGTGCTCAGCAGCGGGGTTTGGTAGAGAGCTCGCAGGGGCACACCGTATTCCCAGGCGATGTCGATCAGCTTGGGGCCATAGGCGACTTCATCTCTGGCGACAATAGCGATGTCGCGGGCCAGGGTACCGTCGTTGAGTAGGGCTTTGACCTGGACCAGAGTCCCTCGCACCTCTGCTTCCAGGGTGCTGTAGGCGTAGGAGGTGGTGGCTGGAGAGAGACCGGGTTTCTGCGTCCCATTTTGCTGTCCCTGCCCTAGCTCACCGCTAGAAACCCGGTCTCTGGCCCCGCAGAAAACTTGGCTGAGCGATTCCCCGATAGCAAAGATTCCAGGGTTCTGCTCAGACTTGGCGGTTACGTTCTCACCCTTGCTAGAACCCTGGTATCTGGTATCTAGTTCACTCATAATCTGCCAGCCTTGCTCTACCAGCCAATCCACGGATGCTTGGCTATCGGCAAACAGCGGTGACTCTGCGATCGGCAAAAACAGTACGCTTTCGTCAGCAGCCAGAGTATTGATCCAGGCTAGCTCATCGGGGCGAGGCTGAAAGTAGCCGTAGATAAGCAACTGTTGGGGGGGAACCTTGCTCTCGGCAGCTTGCCAGTAGAGATCTGCCCCATCAATAAAGCCTTGCTCACTCAGGGCAGTTTGATAAGCCTTTGCAACTTCAAGAAGCTGGGCGGTGCGGAGAGAGGTGGCTGTTACCGTAGAAAGATTTGGGCTGCTTTGGAGGAGCGATCGCACCCCTGGCAGCCAGGCTCTAGCGGTACCGAGCCCATCCACCGGCTGCGCAATGTCTTGCACTACCCGGCGAAACAGCTGTTGAGCGGTGCGGTCAGGGGCGATTTTCTTACTCCCAGCCTCTACAGCCTTGCTTGCCAACCGGCGCAGAGCCTGGTGCTGCGCGTACAGTGCCCTAGCCGCCAAGCGTGATGGGGTAACGATTTGATAGCCAGGCCGCGTTGACCATTCCAGGGCAGTGGCATAGCTATTGCTGGGAGTTAAGACAAATCTTGCCATGCCAGTCTCTCCATTATTCCGTCGGGCTGCGGCTGTAAATTGGCCATCAAGACGCTGTGCTAGCCACACACCACATCACTATGAAAGCTAAGTTTTTTAAGCCTTCTTAGCTTGCCCAGACCGATGGGGGAAAAGTTTAGGCATTCCACCAAAATCATGATGATAACTTCACCATCCACCGCCATCCATGGACGCTTACAAGCGCACGCTCCGCCTTTCTATTTATTGGCGGCTAACGTTGAGATAGCGGAATAAAGCCTTCGGCGGCTTTGCCTCCTGAGGTGAGCCCCCCGTTTATCTACAGCCCAAGTACGTCAGCCTAATATTTCTGGCTACCCTTAGCAAAAGAGGGCTCTATCGTTACGTTGCCAGCAGGTGTTTAGGGGTAATTTGACACGTGGCCAGTCCGGTAAGAACCTAGCAGCCGACACCATGTTTTCTTCCCCTTGCGGGGAAGTGGTTTGAAAGCAAGCCCTACGTCGCCAACTCAACACCTGCCCCCTCACGTTTCCGTCCCCTTGCGGGGAAATGGTTTGAAAGTCGCCGTCGCGGCACCCTACAACAAGGCCAAAAAGGTACAGTTCCCGTCCCCTTGCGGGGAAGTGGTTTGAAAGGCAACTTCGCCAATAATCAACGCCACAACCTCAACGGCATGTTTCCGTCCCCTTGCGGGGAAGTGGTTTTAAAGTACATACCGTAATATGCCTATTGCCAACCTTGTGAAGTTTCCGTCCCCTTGCGGGGAAGTGATTTGAAAGAAATCGGGCGATTTGTTTAGTGCAAGGTTTCTATGTGTTTCCGTCCCCTTGCGGGGAAGTGGTTTGAAAGGATCTGGCCTACGAGACGCTGGTGGTCAGCTTCTACATATTTCTGTCCCCTTGCGGGGAAAAGGTTGGAGTAACTTATCAGGAGTCCCGGTCGAGGCTATGCCCACCAGCACTAGGTTTCCGTCCCCTTGCGGGGAAAAGGTTGGGGTGACTTACGTCTTCAACAAAAACTACAGGTGGCAGAGGGCATTTCCATCCCCTTGCGGGGAAAAGGTTGGGGTGACTGACAGGGCTGCACTGGTCATTCACAGTGATGGCTGACGACAAGTTTCCGTCCCCTTGCGGGGAAAGATTGAGGTGACGTTTATTTAAACCCCTCTGAATTTAGAGATCTAGATGTTTCCGTCCCCTTGCGGGGAAAAGGTTGAGGTGACGCCAGCATTATCAGGACTACCGCATCGTCATTATCGAATTTCCGTCCCCTTACGGGGAATGGGTTAGGAAAGCAGTCACAGCACGGAAAGACGTTAGAGGAAATTGGAGAAGCGTTTCCGTCCCCTTACGGGGAATGGGTTAGGAAAACTTTGAAGAGTATTTTTCATCCCTCATGGAGGATTGAGTTTCCGTCCCCTCGCGGGGAAGTGGTTTGAAAGCGGAGGAGTACCCCGTCATGCTCCGGCGCACAAAGGCCCTGCTGTTTCCGTCCCCTTGCGGGGAAGTGGTTTAAAGGTATCCCCAAATTCCGCGCGGCCCGTTTGACCTGGTTCCGCAAGTTTCCGTCCCCTTGCGGGGAAGTGGTTTGAAAAGACATTGCGTATTGCACCGTACTACAGGGAAGTAGAGTTTCCGTCCCCTTGCGGGGAAGTGGTTTGAAAGACGTGTTCAGGGGCGCTTACTACGTCTACATGGGGGTGTTTCCGTCCCCTTGCGGGGAAGTGGTTTGAAAGGATTGATGAGCGCTACAGCCAGTATGCTGACCAGCGGTTTCCGTCCCCTTGCGGGGAAGTGGTTTGAAAGGGCTCTTGTCGATGGCGACTACCGCTGTGTGCGGTACAAGTTTCCGTCCCCTTGCGGGAAAGTGATTTGAAAGACTACGGGCTTGATAGTGTTTGCAGCGGGTTTATCAATTGTTTCCGTCCCCTTGCGGGGAAGTGGTTTGAAAGACCCCTGCTCTGAATAAAGCTTTAGAGCAGGTTCTAGAGGGGTAAAACCACGGATAGGCAAACCTTGCCCTGTCTTACCCCACAAACCACAAAAATAGATTTAACGAATAGCCTGTCATCCTTACGGGCCAAGCTATCCACGGAAGTAAATAAAACTATGCGGTTTTCAAGGTTCTGCCGACCTATGGCGGTCAGCCATATTTGCCAACAGTAACCCAGATTTTTCAGCGTACAATAACTTTCCTAACCCATTCCCCGCAAGGGGACGGAAACTCCATGATCAGGTTGTGACGGTATTGATATGGAGCTGCTTTCCTAATCCATTCCCCGCAAGGGGACGGAAACTTTCATGGTTTTAACCTCCAGAGTGAATAGTCAACTTTCCTAACCCATTCCCCGCAAGGGGACGGAAACAAGTTATGGGTGATATTAGAATCGAAGACATACTGTGTCTTTCCTAACCCATTCCCCGCAAGGGGACGGAAACGATTAAGCGAGTGAGCTTTATAAGCATCAAACTCTAGCCACTTTCCTAACTCATTCCCCGCAAGGGGACGGAAACTCCATGATCAGGTTGTGACGGTATTGATATGGAGCTGCTTTCCTAATCCATTCCCCGCAAGGGGACGGAAGCTTTCATGGTTTTAACCTCCAGAGTGAATAGTCAACTTTCCCAACCCATTCCCCGCAAGGGGACGGAAACCTTTAGATGTCATATACGGCAATATAGAATCCATCTTGACCCTTTCCTAACCCATTCCCCGCAAGGGGACGGAAACAGATAGTAGCTAAACTCCGACCGACGGTTATCGCGAACAGCTTTCCTAACCCATTCCCCGCAAGAGGACGGAAATGGGAGCTTGACTTTTCCGTAATCGTTGTATTTCGGTTGCCTTTCCTAACCCAATGCCCGCAAGGGGACGGAAACATGGCGATATCGTCTCCGAAGGAAAGCACCATTGAGTCCTTTCCTAACCCATTCCCCGCAAAGGGACGGAAATCCCTAACACGGCTGACCAGGCTGCGTCATCGTCTGCTGCCTTTCCTAACCTATTCCCCGCAAGGGGACGGAAACTCTAAAGCCGCCTCAGCCGCCTCAGCCGCCTCAGCAGCTTTCCTAACCCATTCCTTGCAAGGGGACGGGAACCCAACTGAGCGACAGTATGAACAGCGCTATCTTTCAACAGTCTTTTCTAACCTATTCCCCGCAGAGGGACAGGAACTGCCCTCACGAGCAGCAATGTCCAAGTCAATGTGAGACTTTTCTAACCTATTCCCCGCAAGGGGACGGAAACTCTGAGTTCTCAACGTTGCGCCAGAACTCGGCCTTAACTTTCCTACTCATTCCCTGCAAGGGGACGGAAACGATTACACCAGCTCGATTTCTGGATGTTCACAGGTTGCAGCTTTGTTAACCCATTCCCCACAAGGGGACGGAAACAATAATTGGGATACGAGCAAAACGGGAAACTGGCGATCGCGAGAACTAGCTTTCCTAACCCATTCCCCGCAAGGGGACAGGAACAGTTTTCTTTACCTCTAGAGAACTGTTATCTCCATCAAGACTTAGTCAAACCTGGCATCTGACCCTCAATTGGGGCAAAGTTTTCAATCGACCCTTTGAGACCTCCACAAGAGGCAGACTATTGCTCTTATTTAACTTTCTGCCAGAGCAAGCTGAAAAGATTATCCAAGATTTAGTGGGTTTTGTTTAAGCAATGCGGGAGCTTCTGGAGTTTCCACCAAAAACTGCTTAGGCATCCCCCCTCAGCGATCGCCGCGCTAGCTTGCTATGGGTCTTTGCTGTCTCATAGGGAATGCTCAGATCTTCAGCAATGGTTTGCAGCGAGTCGCCCAGCTCTCGCCGTGCCAAAACCGTCGCCCAGGTTTCCGCCGAGTCTTGGGCGCGGGTGCCTCCAGTGCGCTTCTTTTGGTTGACAAAATAGGTCGTCAGTTCCTCGATGCGATCGGCTAGCAGCCTTTGGGCTGCAGGCACTGGCTGAGGCTCAGCCTGGCTCAAGTGCCAGCCCAAGCGCGTTTGCCCCAGGCCAAAGGTTGTCCACAAAACAAATCGCAGCTACTAATCCCTTGCCATTCAACAGCTTGATGCTTTGTTGGAAATCTGCAACATCAGAATGAATTACCAAGAAGCAAAAACCTTTTGTCAAGATAGATACTGGTTAATAAAAATTCTTGTCAGAATACCACTAGCACAAGCTACAAGGGTTATAGCAGAGCAGGGTTAGAGTCAGAATGTACGCTTACTAAGAATTCCATAGACAATGCCTAATAAAAAAAGAAGTTTTAATATTGGATTATTTGTAGTATTTTCTATCTCAACCATTATTGTAATAAGCTTTTGGTTTCTACCTCTTAACGCAAATAGTCGCAATTTATTAGTCCTCAGACGGCCCAACTTCAGAGCAGCCGACTTCAGTGGAGCCAACCTCAGCGGAGCTAACTTCAGAAGGGCCAACCTCAGAGGGGCTGACCTCAGAGGAGCCGACCTTAGAGGGGCCGATTTCAGAAGGGCCTACTTCAGAGTGGCCGACCTCAGTCGGGCCAACCTCAGTGGAGCTAACTTCAGAAGGGCTGACGTCAGCGATGTCATCCTCTGCGAAGCCAACCTCAACAAAGCAGACCTCAGAGGGGTCAACCTCAGAGCCAACCTCTTCGGGGCCAACCTCAGCGAGGCCAACCTCAGCGGGGCCGACCTCAGCACGGCCGACATCAGAGAGGTCAACCTCAGCGGGGCCAATCTCGAAAACATCAAATGGGACGATGAGACACGATGGCCAGACCCAACGGAAGTTGCCAAAGCTAAAAACATCCCTGAAGCCTTAAAGCAGCAGCTAGGAATTATAGATACATCCCCTGCACGGGGTTGAGTGAGTAATCGTTCAGAAAGTTACGCTAAGGCTGTACAACTTTGTCAGCAAGGCATAGAGGCTCCTATGCCCTTAACGACAAATAGCCTGGCTCATCAGCTAGGCTTATTACTAAAAATGGGTGAAATCAGCCGCTTGGACGGAGGTTGAACTACTTTTCTAAAAATGTGCCTCCAATAAAATTATCTGGTGAAAAATCTAAGGCTCTAACCCTCATGCTGCTGTTGATCAGTTGCCTGCGCGCAATTAGCCGATCTGACTTACCCCGCCCCTGTACCCATAGGATGCTCTGATGTAGCTGAGTGGTGATTGTCCAGCACAGTCTTAAACAAATTTTGGAACGTTTCACGAAAGAGCTGCCAAGAGGGGCTTTGCTGCTGCTCTGTGGCGCGGGGCAGCTACTCCAGGACTTAGAGTAGTTTCACTTCTTGGCAAGCTCGATAGGCCTGTTGGCTTTGGGCCTAGCATAGCGGCTCAAAGCCGTGTGTCGATTGCACGTCGCTCTTGAAGAGGGGCAGAACCATATAGTGAGATCGCGGATCTTGCCAGGTGCTTTTTTGCTAGCAAACGCGCCTGGCAACGGCCAAGGCGCAAGAAACTATGGAGCCTAAAGGAATTTTACGTAGTCAATCGTAAACCTAGTATAAAGAAAATATCTTGCTGCTTGAGTAATTCAGTAAAAACTCGTAGGTTTTGACTGATGATTAATTCAGACTAAAGCAGCTTGTCTTGGCTGAGCAAGCCGTATTGATCCAGCTAGAACAACGTGGAGCCTCGTGTTCTGTGGGGTAACCGAACTCTTCTCCGAAATTGAAACCTGATCCCTGAGGAGAAGAGGTGATTGCTTGTGTTTGAACATAAATCGCTCCTGGTTCACCCTGCACCGTTGCCGTCTAAACCTACTTTAGGCCCACGTACTCCCGATCTACTCCGGGTTCTGCTCACTTCTTAGTTTTATACCAGGAGATTTATGTTTGACCCCGTGCTTAACCTTTCTGACCTCGACGGCAGCAACGGCTTTGTAATTAACGGCATTGATGCGTTTGACCAGTCGGGCCTCTCTGTCAGCAATGCAGGGGATATTAACGGCGATGGCATCGACGATCTGCTCATTGGGGCAAACCTAGCGGACCCCAATGGCAACTATGCGGCTGGCGAGAGCTATGTGGTGTTTGGTGGGGCCGGTGTGGGCAGTGAGGGCAGCCTTAATCTCTCTGACCTCAACGGCAGCAACGGCTTTGTGATCAATGGCATTAATGAGGAGGACAACTTAGGCACCTCCGTCAGCAGTGCGGGGGACATCAATGGTGATGGTATCGACGACCTGATCATTGGGGCACACGTAGCAGACCCCAATGGCAACAGTTTGGCTGGCGCGAGTTATGTGGTGTTTGGTGGGGCCGATGTGGGTAGCAGTGGCAGCCTCAATCTCTCTGACCTCAACGGCAGCAACAGCTTTGTCATCAATGGCATTGATATGTTTGACAACTCTGGCCTCTCTGTCAGCAGTGCGGGGGACATCAACAACGATGGTATCGACGACCTGCTCATTGGGGCATATGGAGCAGACCCCAATGGCAACAATGTGGCCGGCGAGAGCTATGTGGTGTTTGGTGGAGCCAGTGTGGGTAGCAGTGGCAGCCTTAATCTCTCTGACCTCAACGGTAGCAACGGCTTTGTGATCAATGGCATTGATGTGTTTGACTTCTCAGGCTACTCCGTCAGTAGTGCAGGTGATATCAATGGTGACAATATCGACGACCTGATCATTGGGGCAAACCTAGCGGACCCCAATGGCAACGGTAATGCTGGTGAGAGCTATGTGGTGTTTGGTGGGCCCAGTGTGGGCAGTGGGGGTAGCCTCGACCTCGCTGCCCTCAACGGCAGCGACGGCTTTGTGATTAACGGCATTGATGTGGGTGACAACTCAGGCCTCTCTGTCAGCAGTGCAGGGGATATCAACGGCGATGGCATCGACGACCTGATCATTGGGGCACCCTCAGCAGACCCCAATGGCAACGGTGATGCTGGCGAGAGCTATGTGGTGTTTGGTGGGGCCGGTGTGGGCAGTGGGGGCAGCCTCAATCTCTCTGACCTCAACGGCAGCAATGGCTTTGTGATTAACGGCATTGATGTGGGTGACAACTCAGGCTTCTCTGTCAGCAGTGCGGGGGACATCAATGGTGACAGCATCGACGACCTAGTCATTGGGGCAATCCGGGCAGACCCCAATGGCAACGGTGATGCTGGCGAGAGCTATGTGGTGTTTGGTGGGGCCGGTGTGGGCGCTGGGGGCAGCCTCAATCTCTCTGACCTCAACGGCAGCAACGGCTTTGTGATCAATGGCATTGATGTGTTTGACCTCTCAGGCTATTCCGTCAGCAGTGCAGGCGACATCAATAGTGACAGCATCGATGACCTAGTCATTGGGGGAGCCGCAGCAGACCCCAATGGCAACAGTGATGCCGGCGAGAGCTATGTGGTGTTTGGCCGGGCCAACAATGTGGGCAAAACCATTAACGGCAGCACCGGCAAGGACACGCTCATCGGCACCGCAGGCAACGATACCCTGAACGGCGGCAATGGTGCTGACCGTCTGGTGGGCGGTGCTGGGGGCGATGGCTTAACTGGGGAAAATGGGGCTGACACGTTTGCCATCTCCGGCTTGAGTGACTCGCTGTTGAGCAACTTTGACCGTATCACTGACTTGAAAATCGGCACCGATGTGATTGATGGTCCTACTGCTGTCAGTGCGGCCAACGTGGCAGAGCTAGGTGCCGTTGCCTCTCTGAATCAGGCGGGTATCAGTGCCGTGCTGACGGCGGATGCTTTTGGGGCCAATCGAGCAGCGACCTTTAGCTTGGGCTCTCGCACTTTTGTCGCCTTGAACAACAACACGGCTGGATTTCAGGAGGCTGGCGATGCCGTAGTTGAGATTACTGGGTTTAGCGGCAGTTTGACCAGTTTGGCTATTGCCTAATTTTCACGTCAACTCAGTGAGGTGCGATCTCACTGAGTTTTGCCGCTCTGTCATTATGTACAGTGCGATCCGCCTCATCTACCCACCTGTGAAAGCCTGTTAGCCTTCCAATAATGGTTGGCAATGCTATTCAGCTGTGACTGGTTGCGGCGCGGGGCAGCTACTCCTGATACTAATTCTTCCCCAACACCTGCCAAAACCGCCTCGACTACTGCATTAGCCGCCTCGATCCACCTCAACAGCACCCTCAACTTGAACCCTAATCCCTGCTTTAGCTGCTTTCAAAGAAAGTAGGAAAATACGTCTCTTCGTCACCTGATATGACGTCAAAAGAGAGGTCAGGCTGCGTTGCAAGAATAGCCCCACCGTTGGGGAGCTGTCCCTTAAATCAGCATGTATTTATGCCTAATCTAGGCCAGCTTCGCCTATTCTGGACGAGACTGGTTACGGTCAAGCTCGACTTATGCGTCTTCCGCCTTTCAAAATTCCAAATCGGTTAGCAATCGCCTTTCTGGTCGGTTTACTCCTGGTGCAATTCCTGGGTCTGGCGGTTTGGTGGGTGAGTTGGCCCTCGTTAAGCCCGACGACGCTGTCGTTTGTGGTGCCGTTAGATGAAGTGGTAGCCTGGCAACGGCTAGTTGCCGACTTTAATGAACAAAACCCCGACATTCGCCTGGAACTCGTTCAGGGGGATTACAACACTGACCAAGCCAAAGCGATTTATAGCGCCGATCTCAGCAGTGGTAGCCCACAGTATGACCTGGTGTATATGGATGTGGTATGGCTCCCCTGGTTTGCCAGCAAAGGGTGGCTGCAAGATTTGTCGGACTTGTTACCTGAAGAGGAATTAGCGAAATTTCTACCGAGTGAACTGGCAGCAGGACGCTATCAGGACACTCTGTATCGGCTCCCGTTTAAGGCCGACTTGGGGCTGCTGTTCTACAACAAGGCGCTCATGGTCGAACTGGGAATAGAACCCGCCCAAACATTTGAAGAATTGATGACCCAATCCCAACAAGCACAGGCCCAGAATCTGGTTTCGTGGGGCTATCTCTGGCAGGGACGCAGCTATGAGGGGCTGGTGGTAAATTTTGTCGAAGTATTAGCGGGCTATGGCGGCTTTTGGATTGAGCCGAGCACAGGAACCGTAGGGTTGGATCAGGAGGAGGCAATCGCCGCTGCCACCTTTTTAGCGGACACAATTCGTCAGGGCGTCTCCCCTCAATTGGTGACCAGCTACGGCGAAACGGAGTCCTTCAGTCAGTTTTTGGCAGGACAAAGCCTATTCGTACGAAACTGGCCCAACTTCTGGAAACGAGCAAATCAGGATGATTCGCTGTTAGCGGGACAGGTGGATCTAGCTTCGGTGGTCGCGGCGGCTGGTCGCGCTCCCCAAGGCTGTCGCGGTGGGTGGGGCTTTGGCATTGCCCAAAATACGGCTCATCCCAAGGAAGCGAGACGGGCGATCGCATTTCTTACCAGTGCCGCTGCCCAGGAGCAGTTTGTCCTCGATTTGGCCCATCTGCCTAGCCGTACTGACCTATACACTGAGCCCAAAATTGTGGCTCAGTATCCCTTCTTTCCTGAGGTCCTGGAGGCACTAGAGAGTAATTCCGTCTTTCGTCCCCAAATTCCCCAATACGATCAGGCCTCTAAAATTCTGCAGGTCCACCTCACGAAGGTCTTGGGAGGGGGTGCCACTGCCGAAGACGCGATGCGGGCAGCGGCACTGGAAACGGGGGAATTGTTGGCAGCTCCGTAGAGGCGATGTCAGGTTGAGGAAACTCGCTTCATTACCCATGCCTGCCCCGTTTCTAGGAACGGTCGCGCGTCTTGCTGCTGTACCCAGCGCCAGCCCAGCACCCCATGCAAGAGCAGCAGGGCAATGTTGAGTCCCATCAGCCATTGCATCCAGAGTTGATCGGTGTTCTGTCCGGGTCTCACGGGCTTGGCATCGAGCCGTCGCAAAATCTCCTGGACATTGAGCGGCCGCTGTCCGGGAAAGGGGGCCATTAGGTCGTCGATCAACTCGGCGAACCAATGATCGACGTGAGGGGCAGACTCGCGCCAGTTTAGGGCACCCGTCGCTTCATCGGTTTCCAAATCGACCGGATGTTGTCCGGTCAGGAGGTGAACCAGCGATCGCCCTAGGGCATAAAAGTCCGACTGAGGTACGGCTTTGCCGTTGATCTGCTCCAGGGGGGTGTAGCCAGGGGAAACGATGCTGGTAATATCCCGCTGACCACCGATTTTCGCCAAGTAGGTATTTGACATCTGGCGAACGGTACCGAAGTCAATCAGGGCCAGTTGTCCTTGGGGTCGCAGCATCAAGTTGGAGAGCTTAATATCCCGATGGAACAGCTCCGTTTGGTGAATCAGGGCCAAAATTTTACTAGCCTGCCGTAGCCACTCCTGCGCCAGGGTTTGATCGACGGGGCCATGCTTTGCCAACCACTGCTCCAGCGTCAGCCCCGCAATTTTTTCCATCACTAAGCAAGCCAGCGATTGGCCTTCAGATGTTGTGACGGTAAAGTAGCCATCAGGCGCGATCCGAGGAATGCCGGGATTGTCGAGCCGTTGGAGAGTTTGGGCTTCCCGCTCAAATAAGGGCTGCAATTTAGGCTGCTTGAGTACCTTCATAACTTTTAGCCCGTCCTGATCCGCCACCTCGAAGATATCGGTCGGGAGCCAGTCATCTAACTCTCGCAGGGGACGCAGTAGACGATATCGATTACAAACTACCAGCTCCGTCCCACAGGCCGCGCACTTGGTTGACGCGTCGGACTGCTGCCGTTGAGGGCATTTGGGGTTGATGCAGTAGCTCATGACTACGCCTCACGGGACATGCGCTCGCGCACGTACTCCATCACGACGGGCCGCAGCGTGAAGCCCGCCGCGCTTTTTTCGACCAGCGACCGCCGTACCAGTGAGCCCAACGGCTGCAAGATATTCGGCGTGAGTTCCTGCTGCAATCGCCCTACATCAACGGGGTGCCGAATTCTTGCCAGGGTATAGAGCAGCTCTTGCTCCGCCGCTGATAATCGTTGGAACTGCTGCTCAATCAAAAAGCTTACGTCGCTGGTAATCAGGGTAATCCGCTGCTTCAAAAAGTTGCTGACGCTGCCGCTAAACAAGTCGCGGATGTTGGAGGCGACAATCTTCAGCACTAGGGGATTGCCGCGATAGATGCGGATTAACTGCCCCCACTGCTTTTCGTCCGATAGATTCGCCTCTTGCAGAATGCCTGCAGCAGCAGGTCCGAGGCCAGGCAGCTCGAGCGAGCGCACTGGGCGACTGGGCCCATCCAGCATGACGATTTCCTTGGTTGACTCCCGGCTAGTGATCAGAATACAGCTCTGGTGCTGTTCTTCGCCGAGCCGTCGCAGCAGTTCCCCATAGTTTTCGTAGCCGTCCCGGTAATGTCCGGCAAAGTCCCCTTCGCGCAAAATTGTGTCCAGGTTATCGAGCACAATTAGGCATCGATGAGTGCGCAGATACTCCATCAGGCCACAGAGCTGGTTGTGTAAGTCCCCTTCGGGCACCCCTTGCAGACTAGGAAACTGTGTTAACCAGTGGTGCAGCATCGTTGCCAGCGGCGGCGCATGGCGCAAAGATTGCCAGATCAAGCACTCAAACTGGTTCTGGATTTGCTCTGCCAGTTTTACCAGCAGGCTAGTTTTACCGATGCCGCTCTGCCCCAAGACCATGACCATGCGGCAGGCATGGGGCTCAGTGGTCCAGGTTTGTAGCGTCTTCAGTTCGTCTTCCCGCCCATAAAATACAGGCACATGCGGTACCTGCGACCAGTTGATTTCTAACCGCGCTGACTCATAGCCTGCCGCGGCTAACCAGTCCCCTACATTCCGCCAGCTTTCCAATGTATTCAGGTCACGCTGGGTCAATACTTCGACATAGCGGTAGAGCGTGTTGCTCAGACTGACCTCAACGGTTTTAGGCGCAGTAAAGCGCTGGCCCGCAATCTCGGTTGGACTGTAGCGGCAAAGCAATCCCCGCAAGAGTTCCCGTTCTACCGCTGTTAAGGACGGCTGCTTATGAGGGGCAATCTCTTGTTTGGCAATCGCTAAATCAGCGTACAATTTTTCCAGGTCCCAGTGGGTCTGCGCTTCCTGGAAGAGATCGTGCTCAGCAGCCATGGGCTAGAGAAATAGTGTTTTTTTCACCGTTTGTGCCTTTTAGCATAGCAGCCACTAGGAAAATTGCAGCCCGAAAATGCAGTGCTAAATCACGATTCATACCCCAATTCATAATGCAACTTATAGTCTGCATAACCCTTGTTTTGCCTAAGATTTAAGCAGTTGAGGTGAAACAACTGAAATGACACCTTAACTGTCATTACCACCAAACTCATATGGAGAGCATTGCAAAGTTTCTGGAAGCCCAGTCAACTTCCACATCAGGCTCACAGAACCGCTACTACGGTGGTGGCGGGGGGGTAATCAACGGTCTGTTGATGCCATCGCTTTGCCAAAACCTCTTGAAAACCTGTAAAGTCAGACAGTTCGAGCAATTTGAAAAGTGAACTGCATGACATCTATAAATTCCTGATTCGATTCACAGGAGAAAGATTCGGAATGTTTAACCTTAAAAGCTTTCAGAAGGTGCAACCCCTCAATCCCTTCTATCCTGGCTTGTTGGCGCAAACAAAAGGCTATGTCGAGCAGGCTATCAACCCGAATCGACGGGGACGAGTGCGCTACCAGTCGACTTACTGGTTTGGGATTTGTGCCGATGCGCGATCGCTACCGCCCGGCACGGAGGTTACTGTCCTCGGTCGGCGAGGCAACACACTGCTTGTGCAACCCATCGTTTCCTAACGTCACTAGCTGTCCTCAGGGGTACTGGTTTCCTAACAGGATATAAACGGTTAGAACCTTTTCCAGACAAGCCTTTCAGATTTTATCTGCATAAATTTGAGTTTGTTTTCCCTAAATACTGATGAGCCCACCTGAACAAAACCCGGAGTAAGTCCATGGTGTTCACCCGTTGCAAACCGCCCTCCCCCAAAGATCGAACTACCCTATTGATCTGGCTGCTGGTCATCGTGCTCGGGACCTGGACCGGAGGACGCATTTATCGTCAGTATTCTGCTGACGTCTCGCTTCCCCATTCGATTCGCGAAATCTTGCCCTATTACAAACACCTCAATATTGGGCAGGAGTACTTCACACAGCAGGAATACGATCGCGCGGAGTTGGCTTTTCGAGACGCAACTGAAGCCAACCCCAATCGAGCTCAGGGACACTTTTGGCTAGGCCAAGCATTGTCGGAACAGGGTCAATTTCTAAAAGCCGAGGAAGTCCTTAAACAGGCCATTGCCTTAGATGCTGAGTTAGAGGGAGCCCACAGCGCCTTGAGTAACGCGATCGCAGAGCAAGGCCGATACGAAGAAGCGATTCAGCGCGCCCGCATTGCCATTGAACAATTCCTTACCGATGCTAACGCCTACACGGTTTTAGGCTTTGCCCTGGCACAACAGGGTCAGTACGAGGCAGCGATCGCCGCCGGCCAAAAGGCGCTAGAGCTTGACCCAACTCAGGCAGGTGCCCACAACTCATGGGGCGTCGCTCTACTTAACCAGAGTAAGTTGGACGCCGCTAAAGATCGATTCGAGCGGGCGCTGGAGCCATCCCCCGACATGGCTGGGGTGCACTACAACCTGGGACTGTTGCTGTATCAGCAGAAAAACTATGAGGCCGCGATCGCCGAATTTGAAGAGGCCATTGCAATCAATTCTTTCTTCCCCAAGGCCTATACCTAATTGGGTTGGGTACTGGCTCAACTAGAGCGCTACGACGAGGCCATGATTAACCACGAGGAAGCCCAACATCTTGACCCTGACAATGCCTTTTTACATTGGAGCAAGGCGTTCACGTTACTCCAGCAAGGTAAACGAGAAGCGGCGGTTGACACTCTAGAAACTGCCAGAGAACTAGCCAAAGCTCAAAATCAAACCGACCTCCTGGCCGAAATAGAACATTTATTAGCTGAATTGGCTGGGTTAACCCTTACCTCCTACACAAGAAGTTGACCAGGTTTATCCTATGCACACCTTGTACAAACTCTCACTTTTGCCCCTGTTGCTAACCACTGGCAATGGTTTAATCGCCAGCCCACGCTGATTTCCATCGGCTCAAACGCCCTAACAAGTCGCTCAGGCTAGTGATGATATTCGCTTATTAGCTTTCAAACATGACCGTTATCAGGCTACGGCTGTCTGACTCTCACGAGTTGATCTGATTGCTTTGGTAAACGCACTTTATCCCTCAGGATGTCTCCTTATGTCTAATTTTGACGTGAACCCCGCTGAGGTGAATACTGCTCTAGATGCTGCATCCGGTTTACCAGGCAGTTCTCTTAATTTCAGTCGGGATATATTCAGCCAACCGCTGCACCCGTCAGCCACTGCCCTTGACAGCCCGCATCATCCACTGCTGCATCCGGACAATACTAGTGATGGCACATTCGCTCAACTTGATCCGCTGACGGGCTTATCGTCAAACAGAAGTACGTTCGGTGGTGTTTATGGCGATGAGTTTGAGAGTGGTATTGCGCCGATTGACTACACAGTACATCTTGCAGGCAGAGCACTCGATGCCGTCGATCAGGTAGTTGAATCGAGTGCACCAGTTATTAAGAAAGTTGTTGGTGATGCTGTAACGCAGATCGCTGAAGCCGTTCACGATTCCATTGATATCGCTCAGAAGAATTGGAATGCATCCGATAACGAGTTGCATAACACTTTAAACAACCGCGTCAGTCAGGCAATAGGCTTCCTTAAGAAAAAGATTGGTGACCTCTCTGCTGACCCAGACGTAAAAGAAGCAGTTGATATTACGACTTACTTAGGGCGCACTGTTGCAGAGAAGGCTAAGAATTTTGTTGAGATCTCTCAATCTGCAACTGAAGCTTGGGGCGATAAAGTTTTTGACTCTACGTATGTTGATCAATCTGTCGACGCAAAAGTTGATACAAACCTAGCGAATCGAGGCAGTTTCAGCTCACCTTTTGTTGGTGTAATTGACGTCGGCTTTGAGTCTCAAGACCACGGTGCAACAGTGGTAGACACTATCCAGCAATCGAGTCAACGCTTCCCAGATTGGCTGGATGATAGCGTCGGAACAGGGCGATGGGCGGAATCGCTGATCCAGTTTGTCGATCAGTCGAAGTCTAGTGGACGTTCTGGTGCGATCGTCAATCTCAGCTTTGATTTGACTCAAATTAACCCGGATGGCAGTGTCTCAACTCGCTATGAGTTGACTGCTGAGGAAAGAGAGGCTTTGCAGTACGCCCAAGCAAATAGGGTGCTAGTTGTTGCTTCGGCAGGCAATCAGGGTGAAGCCATGTCTGCTTTAGGGCAGGCATCTCATGAGTTCGACAATGTGATTGCCGTAGGGGCCGCTGAGGGAGGACAACGAGCGGCATATTCTAGCTATGGAGCAGGGTTAGACTTTGTTGCCTCTGGTCAGGGAAGAGAAGCAATGGGGACATCTCTAGCAGCGGCTAGGGTGACAGGAGCGATCGCCAAAATTTGGGATGCAAACCCACAGTTGGACTATCGCCAAGTCGTCCAATCACTGGAGTCAACCGCGATCGATTTACAGAAGCCAGGACGGGATTCTGAGACGGGCTATGGTCAGTTAAATACCTCAGCCGCGATCGATTTGGCTGAAGACCTCACTTCTCAACCCCAGCTACTTTCAAATTCCCAACTTCAAAATACTATTGAGAGGGATCAAGCTGGTCAAGTCTTGCATAACGCCATCTTTGAACGTGACAGCTTAATTGGGCAGAAATCGAATGGTGTCATCCCCAGTGAACGACCGAATAGACTACTAGAGGGTGACGGAATTCAACCTGAATCCGCTTCTAACGTTGCGAACTCACCTTCGTTTGGATCATCATCCCTAGATCACCTGCTGAAGTATGAGCCTGGAGGGCCGTTGCAGTACGACGAACACGTGAAACAGTGGCAGCAGCGCATGAGCGATCGAGGTTGGAACATTACTGTTGATGGCCTTTACGGTTCACAAAGTGCCCAAATCGCCCGTCAGTTTCAGCAAGAAAAGGGACTGGCTGTAGATGGAATTGTCGGTCCAGATACCTGGGCAGCAACCTTCGACACCAACAATGTCACGAACTCACCTTCGTCTGGATCAGCATCCCTAGATCATCTGCTGAAGTATGAGCCTGGAGGACCGTTGCAGTATGACGAGCAGGTAAAGCAATGGCAACAGCGCATGAGCGATCGAGGTTGGAACATTGCGGTAGATGGTTTCTATGGGCCACAGAGCGCAGCAGTTGCCAGTCAATTTCAACAGGAGAAAGGACTCGATGTTGATGGAATTGTGGGATCACAAACCTGGGCAGCGACTTTTGACACAACCAACGTCACAGGCTCATTTTCTCCAGAATCTTCCTTTATCCCTGCACTATCCAGTACTTCTGCAAACAACGCTGCTCAGTCCCTAATCGGTGTGGCTCAATCTTACATTGGGGTGCGAGAGCAAGGATACAACAGTGGAGCACAAGTCGAGGCGTTCCAGCGGGCTGTAGATGGGGTAGCTCAAAATGAAGCATGGTGCATGAGCTTTGCACAATATTGCATCAAAGCAGTTGAAAAGGCAGCTCAAGCAGATTCACCAATCGTACAGTCTGAGCACTGCCTTACGGTTTGGAAAAACTCTCCCGACAACCTGAGAAGCTCTACTCCAAAACCCGGTAGTCTTGTAATTTGGCAGCATGGAAACTCATCGAGTGGTCATGTGGGCATTGTTGAGTCAGTCAATGCTGATGGCACTTTTATCACCGTCGAAGGCAATACGAATGATGGTTCTGGTGTAACTCGTGAAGGAATTGGTGTTTTTCGTCGGCAGCGTGACCTAAACGGTTCAGGAGAGATGCGCGTTGTCGGTTTTCTGAATGTATTTCCAGATAAGCAACTGTCACCTAGCACCGCTAGCGTCATGCCATTGACTGAAAAATCCTCAAATCCAGGGCTTGCGCTGGCTTCAGATTTATCCTCCACAGGGGAATTGCTGAAGTATGAAGCAGGCTCACCCATGCGGGGCGATCACGTGAGAACATGGCAAGAACTTTTGAATAAGCAGGGCTATGGAATTCAGGTTGATGGTGCATTCGGCGCAAAAACCGATGCGGCAATCCGTGAGTTTCAAAGATCTCAGAATCTTGCAGCAGACGGCATTGTTGGACCTAACACACAAGAAGCTGCCCGTAAAGCCGCTTCATTAAGTCAGACTGAAGGCTTGTCTCTAATTCCTGGTATAGGGGATGTATTCAACACACCTACTGAGCCTGCCAACTCTAATCCAGCAACATCAACTCCGACCAGTCCCTCATTCTTTGATGGAAACGTTACTCTTAATGGTGACTCTAAGCTAGTAACCTTAAAGCGCTATAGCGAGGATGGAAGCCTTCAAGCAATTGATCCAAACCAGGAAACAGTTGTTGTCGTTCATGGTTGGAAAGGGAGTGGGCAGGATGAGAACATCCAAGAAATAGCTAGGGAAGCGAGTCGTCAGGGGGTTCAGGTATTAACTCTAGATTGGGGTAGTATTGCCCAAGCAGGATTAGACGATGTGCCAAGTGTTCCTTTAACAGATTGGGATGTTCCTGAAATTCTTCCGCCTTATAACACCGCAGAATGGATTGCTCCGGTTGGTGAATGGGCATACAATAAACTGCACCAACTCGGTTTTGATCCTAATCAACTAACGCTGGTTGGACACAGTTTAGGCACTTATGTCAGTGCCGAACTTGCTGCACAGTTTGACGATGACAAAGTCAAAAATTTGGTTGCGCTTGATCCGGCATTTCCAGCGAATAACATGGTGCTTGGAGGATACGATGTTGACGGTAGAACATCGGAACAAAATTTACCTAGAGTCTTTCGCAATGTAGCAGATAATTCGCTATCTTTTGTTGCTAAAAATGCTCCGCTGACAGTTGAGCGAGTCGGAGACGCGGATACGCTTGTTGAAGATCAGGGCATTGGCGGCTTCGCTGGTGATAGCGATCAAGCTGCTACAGCCGATAACTCTTTTGTTGTTGATTTTCCGGAGGGAGAGGCAAGCAGTGCTCACACTTATGTGGTTGATGCATTCATTGATGCATTGGAACATGATTATCTAACAGTGCCTGATCTGACGCTGCCCTATCACCTGGACAACTGGTATAGCGACAATGGTAACAAGCAAACTGTATTTAATAGCTGGTTGCCTGATGGAGTGAAAGGAGCGTTTGATTTGAATCATCACGAAGGCAGAATCTCTGCGGACGCAGCAGGCGAGATTCAGAAAATGGTGCGGGTTGTTGATGATTCGGGCACAGAAGAATCAGCTTGGACTTGATAGGGTAGTCATTGTTTACCTTGCACCTATACGATTGCTATTTTCGTAGATCAGGTTGAAAAACGACAGGCTACCAAGGATTGTGCAATGCGATCGCCATTACTCAAAGTGAACTGGAGAAATTCAGCATGTGTTTTAAACGTGCATAGGTGTAAATCACAAATTGCTAGTTTTGAAAGTGCGATCGCAGCATAACAAATCGCTGAACCGGAACGGAGCATGGGTTGTCTGCTAAGTTGCAAAGGTTATTGCCAACCGCCTGCAATCAACCTATTGACTGAAATATCGATTTTGGATGGGCAGAATGATACTGCTGGGAGGTAGTTGAGGTGACTATTGATAAGCCGAGCGCTCAAGGGACTTAACCTGCTGAAGACTTATGGGTTGAGTAGTTGCCTGCGCTTGCAATTAGCCAATCTAGCTTACCCCACGCCTGTACTCACGAAAGAGCTACCAAGACATGCTGTGATGCTGCTTTGTGGCGCGGGGCAACTAACCGCTCAGCACCTGCTAAGGTGCTGAACCATAATCACTAACAATACGGCTAGCTCCACAGCAACAGCATGGCGACCTCACCCTCTACCGATACAAATGCACCGATGAGGCTATACCGAAGACTTGGGTGAAGGAGTCTTCTTAACGCTGATGCTCATACCGCCCGGGGAGTTTATGGTGGGCGCTCCTGTAGGGTGGGGCTGGCTCGGATTTTGAACCTTTACCTCCATGTAGAGGAGGCGGGGGGTGAACCTGGTTCTCCACAGCCTCCCGACTTAGAGAGCCTTGGCCTTTTAGATAACTCGGCAGAAGGTCATCGGCAGTAGATGCAGTGCCTGGGTGGATGGCTGCGCAGTTGGGGCAGTTCATTGCTGAGTAGTTCAACGGCAAGCGCCGGGATTAGCTCAATGACGATGAGCTAATCTCGCTGCCGTATCAGCTCCAGGCGTTAGAGGGAAGTTATCTCTCTTTTGTTACTCTCGCTGGAGAATAGCTGAAATGACGGAGATTCGTTCCGAATGGTTCGGGTAAATTGATAAAAAATGAGATTAAACAACATAATTTTCATTCCCCTTCCGAAGTAATTAAAGAGGGATTAGATACCTTGCTGATAAATTTTTATCAGTACTTAAAGAGCAATCTGTATAAAAGTAGCAACCAGAGTAGAAGTAAATCAGTAAAGCTGAGACGCTACTCTGATTGTCAACGTAGCAAAAATAACACTCATGGGGCATTTCCATCTGGTTAATGAGTGGTTTTTACAAGAATTTATGAATTTAAAAGTATTTTTCGAGGAATAGTAATCCTTCAAATAGAATGAAGGGGCTTTCTCAGGCTTATAGGAATAACACCCATGACCGATAGTGCAGGTGCTCCAGAAAGCTCATCTACCCAATACAGTTTGCCGGGAACAGAAAATCTTCCACAAGTGGAGCCTGGTGCAAGTGCTTGGTTCCGCTGTCCTACTCCAACTGTTGTTTCTTACGAAAGAGTTACGAAACGACTTCAAGGCAAAACTGACTCATACCCTGAAATTGGTTCACCAGAAGAACAAAAAGAGCTTGAAGAAATTCGTCAGTTTACCGCAAACGCTGAAGACGCTAATGCTCTTAACCAGAACTCTCTAAGCGCTTTCTTAACGAATCGTCTTTTGTATCTCCTCCACCTGCCGGGGCTGTTCTAAGTCAACGCACAGATACTAACAGTCCTATTATTCGTAACGGGCTTGAGTTGGCATACCTGTTTCAATCAGAGACCCCTGGAATATGGCATCGCCATATCTTGAACTTCATTCTTGCTCCAGAACCTGAGTCTAGCTTAGGCTTAAGGCTATCACCTCCTCGTCATGCTCTCATCTGGGCTACGCTTGATGTGGCGATCCATAGTGCTCTTATGGCTGCATGGCACTACAAGTGGGTAGCAGTAGAAGCAGATGGCACACAGCTTGACCGGGTTGCGTTTCGTCGCCGTCCTGCTGAAGCTGACCCAAGCTTAGAGATTGTCTACGATTTCATTAGTAGTGATGAGACCAAAGATGGCAGTCTCACAAGAGGAGCGAAACGATCAGAGCCGCAACCTTCGACAGGAACTCCCCGCCATCCTGCTTACCCGCCTGGGCATAGCACCTATTCGGCAGCGGCAAGTTATGTACTTGGCTGCTTCCTGCCGGAGTTCAAGGAGGATTTTGATAAGCTTGCTGACAACATTGGTGAAGCCCGCATATGGGGTGGGGTTCACTGGCGTAGTGATCACGATTTTGGTCAGCTTGTAGGCAGAACCGTAGGAGAACTGGTAATAAGGCAGCTTAATAAGTCCGGGATCGTGGTTTGCCCAGAGCCAAATCCAGATGTACCAGCGCGGGACGAATCAGAGGCAGCAGCTAAACAGTTTGATAGCAACAGCGGACAAGCTGATAATAACTTCTGTAGCGGTGTAGATTGCCCAACACAGCCTGAAGTTATTCAGAACCTCTAAAGAGTTTCTACAAGCTCAATAACTTTCTCTCCTCGTTAGCCCTTCTGCTTAAAAAGTTAAAGGGGAGGGAAAGTTATATAAATAACAATTGAATCTTGAAAACATAACTGCTCTCTCTTTTGTTACTCTCGCTGGAGAATAGCTGGAATGACGGAGATTCCTTAGCTATTAGGCCACCTTCTGCGATCTCTCCCTCCGGACTACTGAATTTGCTCAGGCGCTACGACTTTTGTCCCCGTACTGAAACTAGGGCCTAACGTGCATAAACCTAGGGGCCACGAGAACTATTTACTAATAGAGGTTTTTAACAGCCTCTAGTCTAATTACTTAATAGCAAGGAGAATGCTATACCTCTCAACATATCGCGAACTAGAAATTCAAAGGATCCTCAAGCTCCGCCAACGGTTAAAAATGTCCAAGCTTGGCTGAACCGAAAGGGCAGCCGTTTGAAAGTAGACGGAGTTTTTGGGTTGAAAAGCGAGCGAGCAGTGAAATCGTTTCAATCTCGGTCTAGTCTCAAGGCCGATGGCGTTGTAGGCCCTAAAACTTGGGCAGTTTTGTCAAAGGTAGGTTCTTCACCATCTCTTGGAACACCCTCTACCAAAAAAACGGGCAAGGCGATCGCGGCGATCGCATACAAAGTAGTCACAGGAGGCTACCGAGGAGGCAAAAAGCCGACCTATAAGTTTGGTGCTGAAAATACCCTGTATTGGCCCGATCTAGTTAGTCGAACTGATTGCTCCGAATTGGTACAGATTTGTGTTTCATCTCTGCTCAAGAATTCCTGGGTTGATGGTTCTCGCTTTCAATATGCTGCTACTCGCAAAATCAGCGTTCAGCAAGCGATGAAAACCCCAGGGGCGTTACTGTTTGTCTCTAGCAATGGTAAGCCTAGCGGTATACACCATGTGGCGATTTCCCTGGGTGACGGTCGAACAGCTGAAGCGCGATCAACCCGCAGCGGGGTCGGTGTGTTTAAAACCGGCATTCTCTTCAATTTTGCAGGTTTGGTTCCCGGACTAAAATATTAGAAGAATAGCATCATGAATGACGAAGTTTTTGTTGAAGAGCTGACAGAATTAGAACTGGAGCAAGCTTTTGCAGAGGTGGAAGAGGTTGATCCTTCTCTACCTGATGAAATCGACGGTGTTCCGTTTGCAATTTCTGGTGATTTTGAAGACACAGGTGATGAGCCTGAGGAAAACCCTGAGACACCGCCTTTTAATATTGAAGCAGCCTTGGAAGGGGTTACTTTCGAAGAGTAGCTTGATAGCCTTTCATGACCCTCATCTTTTTGATCTATGGCTCATAATGTCTTCATTTGACTTCAAATAGCTTAAAGGCTCTTCAGTGTTGGAGAGCCTTTGAAACCCAACTTTAGGCATAATTCGAGACGGCCTAATAATGATATCCTCCCCTGTAATAGTTTAATCTGAGGCGGTTCGCTCCAGGTAGCGAGCTGCGACCGTACTTTAACTCAAGTAACGTTTAAATAAGCTTTTCGCAATCGCCAATCCTGAATTTACCGTAGGACGGGCACTGCCCACTAACTCTCTTTGCATAAATCATTGATTTTAGAAAACTACTGATTGACAGCGGGCGCAACCTTAAACCTGTCCCTGCTGACACCACTACTTCCAGAGTGATTTTGATGATTCTCAAACGATGGATAGTATTGCCGCTGGTCATGCTGATGCTGACCCGCCACCTCTACCGACTCTGCTCTAGTAGATGAAACAGCCCTAAGCTAGAGCAGGCCGAAGACGACCACAGCGTGATGGTTACCTAACATGGTCAAACCATCGACTTAGCTGAAGGCTGGGAAGATGCCCAAATCTGCGTCGAATTTGCCGTCGATGATGTGCGGTGCTACGAGAACGAAGCAGAACTGGCAGAGGATGCGTATAGAATCATCGCTAATGGGTGTTCGCAGCTCCCGCGCCGTCCTTTTCGGTATGCCTGTATTTGGGACTAGATCAATTACCAAGGCTGCCGCCTACAGTGGCAAGATAAAGGGGAGAAACTGCTTCTAAGAGGATGCTTTAAAGGGGTCGGATTGAGGATCAAAAGCCACCTGTACAGATCACATCGTTCCTTAAAACCCTCATTCCTTCGTAGAAGTTCCTCAGTAGTTAAGGTAGTTCAAGTTACTCCAGAGGACTTTTCAAACACTCTCTCAAAGTGTTGCAAGAGTTTTCATCTACTAAATTAGCTCTCTCCGGCTTAGGAACCGGTGCCATAATCTGGGGAGAAACCTTCTTCTCATCTGTTATGGAACCTCTAACTGCGGCGGCCCTGGCGACTTTGCTGATCACCAAAATGGTTGAGAAATTGGGAGAATCCCTAGGCGAAAAGATTCCTGACCTGGGAGACAAAGTTTGGGAGCAGGTGACCAAGCTAAAAGGCTTGATGAAGGCCAAGTCTCCTGAAACAGTGGCTGTACTGGAGGCGGCTGAAAGTGCCCTAGTGTTAATAGACAGTCAGCCCGAGGTCTTTGGTTTGCCCGTCTTAACCGAGAAGGTGGAAGCCTTAGCTATAGCAGACCCTGACATCGCAGCCTTAATTGATGGGTTGGACGCTGAGGTGCGCCCTCAGCTGCCTGCGGCTTTTCAGGAAAAGGTGGTGCAGCAGGTGTTGTTAAAAGGCATCAAAGGGAAATCCCTCAAAGCGACCGATCTGAGTCAGACAGCCGACGCATCCGCTACAAGGGCAAGTCAGGAAATACTAGTCGATGTGGACTTTGAAGGAGATATTGATATAAGCAATGCCAACCAAAAGGCCTAGAGGAGAGCTCCAAAACGTCTCGCAAGGTTGTGATGGCAGAATCAGACTTGCCCCATTCGTCGACTAAACCTGCTCAAAAGGCCTTTGAGAATGTCAACGCAGGGCGCGATATCAAGGCTGATATCCGTCAGGAAAGCAACATCCGCATTGAAGAAAGCGCTGTTGGTAGCGCCATTGTCTCCGGTGATGGCAATACCATCTACGTCATTCACCAGACAACTGAGCAGCGGCCTGATTCGAGTCGAGCTGATACCGCTGTGTCCATTGGCCCTAATCCCTATAAAGGGCTCGCGGCCTTTAACGAGAACGATGCGGATCGCTACTTTGGCCGAGAAGGGCAAGTGAATCGGCTCTGGCAACGGTTTTGGGATTTAGTCGAGCAATCGGGCCGGGCTGATACCGTACCACGCTTCTTGCCAATTTTAGGGCCATCAGGCTGTGGGAAGTCATCCCTGGCGCGGGCTGGGTTTATTCCGGAACTGGCGAGAAGGCCCCTGCCTGGCAAAGAAGGGATGCGGGTGGCGGTGTTGGTACCGGGCACTCATCCGGTGGAAGCCCTGGCGGGGGTACTGGCGAAAGTTGCTACCCAAGACCCGATGCCGGTCACCAAAACACGAGAGTTTACCACTGAACTAAATCTACCAACTGCCGCCGGACTTTATGACGGTATGCGACGGATTGCCGATCTGATGCCCCAGATCAAAGACTCCCCGCTGGTAGTTCTGGTAGACCAATTCGAGGAAATTTACTCGCTTTGCAAAGACACAGATGAACGCCAAGTGTTTGTTGAAAATCTGCTCTGTGCTGCTAGTGACCCCACTGGCAACGTGTCGGTGATTATCACCCTACGTAGTGACTTTTTAGGAGAAACCCAGCGTCACCCTGTGCTCAATCAGGTGATTGGCTCAGACCAGAGCGTGATTGTGCCTGCGATGACGGAAGCCGAGCTGCGTCGCGCCATTGCCGAGCCAGCCAAGCAGGCCGGACATCCTCTGGATGAAGCGATAGTCGATCTATTAGTGAAGGATACTGAAGGGCGAGAAGGAGCACTGCCGCTGCTGCAATTTGCCCTGACGCGGATTTGGGAAGGGCTGGGTGAGGGTACCCCCCCGGCAGAAACCTATCGGCAAATGGGTGGCGTGGGCGGTGCCCTGGCAGGGAAGGCTCAGGAAATCTACGACAAGCTGCCTGAGGCCGAAAAAGACATTGCCCGACGAATCTTTATCGGGCTGGTGCAGCTGGGCGAAGGCACTCGCGATACGCGACGGCGAGCTGCCATAGAGAACCTGATGGCCAGCCAGGACAGGCCAGAAACATGGCAACAAGTGCTCGATCGCTTTTCCTCCCCAGGGGCAAGACTGATCACGCTTTCGAGTCAAGCCAATCAAGAAATCG
The DNA here is from genome assembly GCF_039962255.1 of Leptolyngbya subtilissima AS-A7. Taxonomy (NCBI): domain Bacteria; kingdom Bacillati; phylum Cyanobacteriota; class Cyanophyceae; order Leptolyngbyales; family Leptolyngbyaceae; genus Leptolyngbya; species Leptolyngbya subtilissima. Next base: position 169,145 of record NZ_JAMPKY010000013.1, read on the forward strand.
CCGAAGTTAGCCATGAAGCCCTATTTAGGCATTGGCAACAATTGAACGATTGGCTCGATAGCAGCCGGGATGACATTCGTTTTGAGCGACGCCTGGAGGCGGCTGCCCAGTATTGGCAAGACCAGAGACGACCCGCAGGTTTGTTGTGGCAGCGCCCAGATCTCGATTTACTGCGCGACTACCACAAACGGTTACGCCACCAGATGATAGCCCTACAGCTTGAGTTCTTTCAGGCAGCGGTTGGGCGAGAGACTCGGCAAAAGATTCTCCTGGGGGGAGCCGTCAGCGCATTAGCCGTCTTAGCGGCGGGTATGACGTGGTTTGGCATCCAGGCTCATCAATCTGGGCAGCGAGCCCTGGCCCGTCAGCTAGCCGCTCAGGCAGAACAATTACTCAATGCAACCAGTGCGACACAAAATGAAGCCGGTGCCCTCCTATCGGTCAAATCCCTTGCCCCCCATAAGACGTGGCAAAAAGAATCTGGAGATGTGAATCAAGCCTTGCGTCGTGCGCTGAACACCTCACTATCCCTCGCCACCTTCAACCACGATGCCGAGGTCTTGGCGGTGAACTTTAGCGCCGATGGCACGCGGGTGGCCACCGCGAGTAGTGACAAGACGGCGCGAATACATTGGCTAGGGTCCCGTGACTTGGCCGAGCAAGTCTGTCTGAGATTGAGCCGAAATCTGACAGCCGCAGAATGGACAAACTATGTTCAGACCGATTTGACCAACTACAGCCTGACCTGTCCTCAGTTGCCGGTGCACTCCACCCTGATTGAGGAAGCTAGACAACACGCTGAAACAGGCAATGTTCAAGCAGCGACTGCATTGTTACGCAGAGTCCTTAAGCTGGATCGTGATGCGGGTCAAACGGTAGATATTGACCCTTCAACTGAGATTTTGGAGCAAGACCCAAAAACCGTTGCTTTGAAGTTTTCAGCTGTGAGTGTGGTGAGAGAGGCTGAGAACCTGGCTCGAGAAGGCAAGCTCAAGCAGGCCATCTCCCGTTATCAAAAAGCGCTTTCCCTAAATTCTGAAATTGACCTCAATCCGGCTACTGAGGATATCATTGAGGACGATTCTGAAGCAGTCGCTAATGCGATCCATGATGCAGCCACTCAATCTACAGGAAGTGGGCAATCTGATTAATTGAATTTTGGGTCTGATCTTGGCACTAGTACTCGACGGCACAATTGACATCACTATCTAGACCGTTGAACTTTAGGCTGAGCAGCCTGTCCATGAGCTAACCGATTGGGATATTTACGCCCTTGAGTACTAGTCGGGTTGCTCATCCCCTAACTTTCGATTGAGGGCAGAGCAAAACAAAGCCCCTAGCGATCGCCAGGGGCAGATGTGAAATTCCATCGCCAGGGGCAGATGTGAAATTCCATTTACGCCAAATAGCTTACCCCTGCTACCGCTCTCACCGCCCAGGGCACCATAGGCCGACAGCGGGCGCGTGCCATATCTAGATGCAATAAACCCCCACCGGCACCGGCCCGTGGGGGTTTTGTTTTGGGCACCATAGCCTGGTCGAGTGGATGTTGCTATGTACTCTGCTGATTGGGCGATGTATGCCGGGACCAACACGCTAGGAGCAGACCTGTTCTGG